>DAOQAY010000008.1:0-34918 GCA_035354435.1 bacterium | reverse complement strand
AAAAAGACAATGAATACAATGTCATAAAATTCACTTTTCCAACCGGAAACGGTGTCTTCCTGCTTAAAGAAACGCCGAGAAGTGATCCGGCAGAAATAATATGGAGATCAGGTCGCTGTTCATCAAAATATTTTAGAGAAGTCAAAGCTTCAGCACAAGTCTGAATCTCATCAAAAACGATTAAAGTTCCCTGTTTTGAAATATCTTTGCCGGAAAAAAGAGAAATCTGTTCGATTAAATAATCAGCAGAAAGAGATTTTTCAAAAAGTTTGCGTAATTCGTGCGTTTCCTCAAAGTTAAGATAAACAGTGTTTTTATAAAAACGGCTGCCGAATTCTTTTATCAGCCATGTTTTACCAACCTGTCTTGCCCCCTGAATAAGAAGCGGCTTTCTGTCTGACCGTTCTTTCCATTTTACCAGCTCATTCATCAAGGTCCTTTTCATGTTATCTCCAGAAAAGTGTAAAATTCACCCAGTCTAATCTCCAGAAAAGTGATATATTCATTGTATTTAATCTCCAGAAAAATGCAAATAATTAATAAAAGCGGACCGTTTTACAGCTCAAAATGCTGGATTTAATGGAGTTTTTAAGATTTCCTATTCACCAGATGGAAATCGGACTGTGCGGTGGGGTAGATGACTATGTCGGAGATTGTGACATGCGGCGGTCTGGTGACAACAAAAAGGACTGCATCGGCGATGTCGCCTGCAACGAGCGGCTCAAACCCGTCATACACTTTTTTAGCCTTTTCGGTGTCACCGTCAAATCTCACAATGCTGAACTCTGTTTCAGTAGCACCCGGATCGACAGTTGAAACCCGTACAGATGTGTTTGTAAGATCCTTCCTGAGTCCGTTAGTTATGGCATTTACAGCGTGTTTTGTAGCGCAGTATACGCTTCCGCCTGGGTAAGTGCCTCTGCCTGCGATGGAACCGATATTTACTATATGACCTTTGTCTCTTTCCACCATTCCGGGGACAACTGATCTCGAAACATAGAGAAGCCCTTTGACATTTGTGTCTATCATCGTGTCCCAGTTATCAATTTTATCGGTGTGAAGAGGCGATGCCCCTTTTGCAAGTCCCGCATTATTGACAAGAATGTCAATTTCGGCAAAATCTTTCGGAAGCTGTTTAAAGAACTTCTCGACTTCATCACGATGCCTGACATCAAGCTTTCCGGCAAAATATTTAACACCGTATTTTTCCTTGAGATATTCACCGAGCTCTTCAACCTTATCAAACCTTCTTGCAACAAGGATGAGGTTACAACCGGCACTTGCAAGCGACTCGGCACATGCCTTTCCAATTCCGGAACTTGATCCAGTCACGCAGGCAATTTTTCCTCGAAGATCGAACATGGAAACCTCCCTTTTTTATTTAAGATTATCAGGATTAAGCCCCAGAAGCTCAGGAAGCACAAACAGTCCGTTTTTTCTTACGAGAACTCCGTCAAAATATATCTCCCCGCCGCCGTACTCGGGAGTCTGGATCATCACAAGGTCCCAGTGAATCGAAGAAGTATTTCCGTTGTCACACTCGCCGTAAGCTCTTCCCGGAGTGAGGTGTATCGAACCCGAAATTTTCTCGTCAAAAAGTATGTTCACAGTCGGTTCAACGATGTAAGGATTGACTCCGAAAGCAAATTCGCCGACAAATTTTGCACCTTCATCGGCATTGAATATCTCTTCAAGTTTTTCAGGACTGCTTCCTTCATATTTCACAATTTTACCATTTTCAAAAGTGAGAATGACTTTATCAAATTTTGTTCCCAGATATACCGATGGCGTGTTATATTCAATGACTCCGTTTATCGAATCTTTGACAGGAGCAGTGAATATCTCGCCGTCAGGAATGTTGTATTCACCGGCACATTTTATTGCAGGAAGTCCTTTTATTGAAAGTGTAATATCGGTTCTGCCCGGACCTTTGATATGAACTTTATCTGTCTTTTCAAGCAGTTCCTTCATCGGATCCATCGCTTTTGACATCTTTGCATAATCGAGAGTCGTCACATTATAGAAAAACTCCTCAAAAGCCTCCATCGACATATTTGAAGCCTGAGCAAAAGCGGGTGTCGGGAACATCATTGTCACCCATTTTTTGCTCATTATCTCGTCACTTACATCCTTTCTGTAATTTTTTGTAACTTTCATGATCTGTTTCTGAGGCACATCGTTCATCTCGAACTTGTTTTCAAGCGCCCTGATCCCGATATATGCTGTCATCTTCTTTGCCATTGCAAGTTCGGATTCTCTCATCAATTCAAGCACTTTGTCCGTTGCATGCATATAAAGCTTTCTCTGGATTACCTGCGCATTGAGCTGAACAAAAGGATGAGCACCTTTTTTCCCGATAAGTTCAATAAGCTCTTCAACAAGCGGATATGCGGAAGGATCGACTGCACTGATCATGACAAGGTCGTCCTCTTTGACTTTAGTTGAATAGTTTACAAGCAGCTGTGCCAGTTTCAATACTCTCGGATCTTTCATCATATTCTCCATAATTGTTAAAAAACTGAAAACATATCAATACTATTCCTGTCAGATTTTTAGGCAAAAAATATCGGAAAAAAGTTCAGTCTTTGATGAACAGACTCAGAAATTCCTTTAATTCCATAATTTTGAAAGGTTTTCTGATGCTTCCCGAGAACCCGAATTTCTGCGGATCGACCATTACGGCATCTTCCGAATATCCGCTTGAAGCAAATAGGCGAATTTCAGAATTATAATCTTTTATTATTTTTGAAGCTTCAAGTCCTCCCATACCTCCTGGAACGGTAAGATCCAGAAAACAGGCGAAATACTGATCTTTTTTATCTTTAATTTTCCTGATCTTCTGAATTGCCGAAGCACCGTCATTTGCCTTGTCAACCGAAAAACCGAGCTGTTCAAGCATAGACCCCAGCACTTCCCTGATAAAATATTCATCATCCATTACAAGAATTTTCCTGCCGTCCCCGAAAACCGCATGAGATTGAGACAGCTGTTCATCCGCAATTATCTCTTTCCCCTTCGTAGCGGGAATGAAAATCGAGAAAATGGAACCGTTCCCGAAATCTGAATCGACTTCTATTGTTCCGTTATGCTTCTGCAAAATGGAAAAACATGTCGGCAGTCCAAGGCCGGTACCTCCTTTTTTTGTTGTAAAGAAAGGATCAAAAACTTTTGACATGTCCTCCTTTGAAATTCCTGCACCGGAATCTTTTACTGAGATCTTCACATACCTTCCGGGAGCAAGTTTAAGCGCAGGACTTTTCTCTGCCATTATATTCTGTCCTGAAATTGAAATCGCCCCGCCCATAGGCATTGCCTGTACCGCATTCAGAACAAGGTTGTGAATGACATCACTTATCTGGTTTTTATCAAATTTTGCGTTCCACATATCATCCGGCAGGTCAAAATCACAAACTGAACTTGTGCCGCTAAGCGCAAAAAGAGCCGCATCTTTTATAACAGGTTCCAGATCACCTGCTCTCAGTTCAGGTGAGCCGCCTTTTGAAAAAGTAAGCAGCTGCCTTGTAAGTTCTTTTGCTCTTACAAAAACATTCAATGCGCTTTGAAGATATCCGTTGACTTCTTTTGAATCACTTTTTGCAAGGGCAAGTTCCACATTTCCATAAATACCTGCCAGAAGATTGTTGAAATCGTGAGCAATCCCGCCAGCCATGACACCGAGAGACTCCAGTTTTTCAGCATTCCTGAGCTTCTCGCTCAATTTGCTTTTTTCCGTTACATCTCTGAAAACCAGAACCACACCTATTATTTTATCCTTATCTTTTATAGGCGACGCACTGTCTTCAATTATGTATCTTCTGTCATCCCGGCTGATCAATATTGTATGATTCGGCAGATTGATCGTTCTACCGCTTTTGATGACTGCATTAACAGGATTTTCGAGACGCTTCCCGTTTTTTTCGTCCACAACATAAAACACTTCCGACAGGAATTTACCAGTTGCCAGATTCGCCGGCCATCCCGATATCTTCTCGGCTATTTTATTAATTACAGTTATTCTTCCTTCTATATCTGTTGCAATAACCGCATCACCGATACTATTGAGGGTAACAGAAAGGATCTCTTTTTCTTTTTCTATCGCTTTTTTGTCACCGGCTCTTTCCTTCTGCTGAAGAAGCAGTTTGCCGAGAAGCATTGAAGCAACCGGATAAATTATTATTACAGGCAGAGCTATCTCGGAAAAAAAAGAGCTTCTTGCCTGATCCGGGAGTGCAGACATACATAAAAACATGTTAAGATGGACGGTAATTCCGAACAGATATAATTCCTGAATAGAAATATCGGAAAATCTTTTTCTGGAAAACCATCTCCAGACAAGTCCGATAAAAGAAGATGTCGTTATAGTTAAAACACCGGACAGAACACCTGCTCCTCCCAGATATACACGATAAACGGAAGTCATCACAACAGCTATTGCAGTCGGAATAAATCCGAAAAACAGACCAGTTGTGCTTAAAAGGATGGATCTTGTGTCAAAAATAACATCTTCTGACATTCTCCATGGTGATGTCATAACAACAATACCGACAATTCCGATAAGAATCCCGATTATCAGAGGAGCTATCCTTTTCCATGAAAATGTCTTTTCAGAAACGAAATCATAGATCAAAGCCAGCGCAAGAAGAATTGATGCATTTCCCACAAGACCTGCAAATGCCTGATAATTCATCTGCACTCCATTTTTTGAACACTTGAAATGTTATCCTTTAACAAAAAATTGTCAAAAATATCCATTTAAGATAAAGTCGCTTATGAAAGAGAAAAAAATAAATAACATACTTCCCGATATATTAAAAAAATATAGAAACACCGATTTCGGGACACAGCTTAAAGTTCAGTTTGCCTACTATCTTTCTTTTGCGCTGTTTTTACTTACCATCCCGATCATAATAAATTCCATTTATGTTTTTTCCAATTATCACGAACTGGTTGATTTTTCGATTATTATTGTTGAATTTCTTGCCGCACTTATCTTTCTTTTCAGTGCAATTATTATAATAAAAGGTTATTACCGTACTGCTTCTCACATTATTTTCATTTCATCATTTCTGGGTTTGTGGTATGTGGTCTGGGTGGATAGAACTGAGCTTATAATGAAACTTAACACAGTCGAGTATGTCCTTGCACTTCTTTCGATGATACCTGTTTTTTTCGAAAGAAAGACTGCCGTAATCGTTTATACTGCTTTTAACTTTGCGCTGTTTGCAGCTTTTATATTCTTTTCCGGAATTACAATTGACGGAAGATTGATCGATTTCATTATAACCACTTCAATTGCCATGCTTTTTATTTCAATAGTTGCTCTTAATATTTCCAGAATCAAAAAACTTACCCTGCAAAAAGTGTATTCAGAGATCAAAAAACTCAGACTTGCAGAAGAAGCTTTACTGGCAGAAAAGGAAAAGCTTTTTGTAACCATACAAAGTATCGGAGACGGTGTTATTACAACCGGAGTTGACGGAAAAGTTGTTCTAATAAACAGTGTCGCTGAAAACCTGACAGGCTGGAACCAATCAGAAGCAGAAGGAAAACTGTTATCTGAAGTATTCAATATTATTAATGAAATTTCCGGGGTGCGTTGCGAAAACCCTGTTGAAAAAGTCCTCAATTCAGGAATGATCCAGGAACTTGCAAACCACACCATGCTTATTGCCAGAAACGGAACAAAAAGGATCATTGCCGACAGTGGAGCACCGATAAAAGACCGTGCAGGCAATATTCTCGGAGTTGTGCTTGTTTTCAGAGATATGACAGAAAAGCAGAAACTGATAGACACCGTTCAGCAGACGCAGAAACTTCAGGCGATAGGAACGCTAGCCGGCGGTATTGCTCACGATTTTAACAATCTGCTCACAGGAGTATTCGGTTTCATCGGTTTTGCAAAAGATGAATCAAAAGAACAACCTGTAAAGGATATGCTTGTTCAGGCAGAAAGTACAATTGACCGTGCAAGATCACTTACAAGACAGCTGCTGACATTTTCAAAAGGCGGTTTTCCTATAAAAAAAATCCAGCACTTTTCACCATTTATTGAAGATACCGTCCGTTTTGCACTCAGCGGGTCATCAATCGCACCCGTATTTGACATACAGGCAGATCTTCATGATGCTGAATTTGACCGCGATCAGATAGCACAAGTCATTGATAATGTTGTTATAAATGCTGTCCAGGCAATGCCTGATGGGGGGAATTTAGAAGTAACTGCTCAAAACACAATAATCGGAGAAAAAGAACATTTTCCACTTCCTGCCGGAAATTATGTAAAGATTTCAATAAAAGATTACGGAACCGGCATTGCAAAGAATGTCATATCTAATATTTTTGATCCTTTTTTCACAACCAAAACCGGCGGTCATGGGCTGGGACTTGCAATGTGCTATTCGATAATGAACAAACATAACGGTGTAATTGAGGTCGAATCTGAAGAAGGATCCGGTTCAACTTTTTACATTTTTATCCCTGCTATAAGATCAGAAAACCCATTATAGAAAACCATTATAGGAGGATTTCATGCTCAATAAAATCAACCCTGTTAATCTGAAATCATGGAAAGATCTTGAAAAAATTAGAAAATCAGGTGATTTTAATCTGAGAAAAATGTTTGCGCAAAATCCGGCAAGAGCGGAAAAACTCTCTCTTCAGTTCAATGATATCTATCTGGATTACTCAAAAAACCTTATAAATGATGAAGTAATGAAAACTCTTTTTGAACTTGCCAGTGAGTGTGATCTTAAAGAAGCGATCAGCTCGATGTTCGGCGGTGAAAGGATAAATGAGACCGAAGATCGTGCAGTTCTTCATACTGCTTTGAGAAATTTTTCAGATAGACCTGTGGTGGAAAATGGAACCGATGTGATGCCTCAGATCAGAGAAGTGCTTAAAAAGATGAAGGTTTTTGCTGACAAGGTAAGCGGGGGAAAATGGATAGGGTTCAAAGGTGAACCTGTTACAGATATTGTGAATATAGGCATCGGCGGAAGCGATCTCGGACCTGTCATGGTGACTGAAGCGCTCAAACCTTACTGGAAAAAAGGGCTGTCAGTTCATTTTGTGTCAAATGTTGATGGAACCCACATCGCTGAAACTTTGAAAAAGCTCAAACCTGAAACCACACTTTTTCTGATTGCATCAAAAACTTTTACGACTCAGGAAACCATGACAAACGCCCATTCTGCAAAAAGCTGGTTTCTGTGGAATGGCGGAAAAGAGGCTGATATTGCTAAACATTTCGCAGCTCTATCGACAAATGTCAAAGCTGTAGAAGCGTTTGGAATAGATCCTGAAAATATGTTCGAGTTCTGGGACTGGGTCGGCGGTCGTTATTCGCTCTGGAGCGCTATCGGACTGAGCATTGCATGTGTCACCGGATTCGAAAATTTTGAAGAGCTTTTATACGGAGCCTTTGAAATGGATGAGCATTTCAGGAGTGAGCCTTTTGAGAATAATATACCTGTAATCCTTGGACTTCTCGGAATATGGTACAACAACTTTTTTGATGCACAGAGCCATGCAGTTCTGCCGTATGACCAGTATATGCACAGATTTGCCGCATATCTTCAGCAGGGCGATATGGAATCAAATGGAAAGTCCGTAGATAGAGCGGGAAATAAAGTCGGTTATCACACCGGTCAAGTCATTTGGGGCGAACCGGGAACAAATGGTCAGCACGCTTTTTATCAGCTGATTCATCAGGGAACAAAGCTCATTCCGTGTGATTTTATCGCTCCGGCAATATCGCACAATCCTGTTGGCGACCACCATGTGAAACTCATGTCGAACTTTTTTGCTCAGACTGAAGCTCTCATGAACGGAAAAACCGTTGAAGAAGCCGCCGCCGAACTTAAAATTGCAGGAAAAACTGACGAAGAAATAAAAAAACTTGTTCCATTCAAAGTTTTTGAAGGAAACAGACCCACCAATTCAATATTATTCAAAAAACTCACCCCGAAAGTCCTCGGCTCGCTCATCGCAGCGTATGAACACAAAATATTTGTACAAGGAGTCATCTGGAATGTGTTCAGCTTTGACCAGTGGGGAGTCGAACTCGGCAAACAGCTCGCAGGGAAAATATTACCCGAACTTAACGATCCAAGACCCGTCACCGGACATGATTCATCAACAAACGGACTTGTGAATAAATTTAAAGGATGGAGATAAAATTATTTCAGTCCGTCAGTGATGGTCCAGCTTCCGTTTGAGCTTTTCTTGAGTGAGATTATTTCTTTCTGATCTTCAACTTTTTCGGTGCTATCGAGTCCTTTGACTTTGAAGACTAGATTAAAGTGCTGAACGACTCTTGCTTCGTCCATTGACGGTGATATGTATTGAAAATCTCTGCTGTTAAGTCCGTAATTGACATTTATGAACGCTTCGGCATTCTTTCTGAAGTTATCAAGAAGTTCAGCTCTGCCTTTATAAGACTGGTCGATGATCGTGCTGAAAAGTTCGACATCGCCGTTATTCAATGCGGTCTTTCTTGTATCGAGTGTAAAAAAAATGTCGTGCACTATATTAGCATCTATCTTTCTCCCGGCACCGCTTATTTCTTTGATGTCAGCTATCTTCCAGCCGATCCGTTCTTTCACAAGCTTTATCGTTTCCTTTTTTCCGATGATATAAGTTTCCGCAACATCTTCCGGAGCCCTGTAAAAAAGATCATAATCGACTTCCATCTCAATTTTCCCGGGGATCATTGAGGAAGAAATAACCTTCGTCGAATTCATAGAATAGGAATATTTCAGGAAATACTGCTGTTGAAGATTAAGCTGCTGCAAGTAGCTCTTTCTATCCGGAAAACTGTCAGCTATCAGAAGCTCGACAGATTTTATATCACCGGCATTAAGCTTTGCTTCTCTTATCTCAAGGATCTTCATTACATCGGGCATTTTCGATTCAGGAAGGGAACAGGAAGAAAAAAACATCATAAAAACAGAAAAGGCAGCCAAAAAAACAGGAACATATTTATTTAACATCTTTTTTCTCAGCAGGCTGTTCAGGACATTTTGAACTGAGTTTGGCTATTCTTTTTCTGTTCTTTTCCGTTGTGACAGTAAAATTATCCGAAATGCTTTTAAGCCTTTCTCTTACGCCGCCGCACTTTTTTTTCATAGCATAGAATTCAGCGACCCGGAGATCGCGCTCAATAAGTACCAGTTCAGCTTTTTCAAGCTTTTCAATCCCTTTATCTTTGTTGCCGTCATCAGGATAGGTCTTCAGATAGAACCTGTACTGCGCAACTGCTTTGTCAACAATATCAATATCTTTTTCCGCAGGATTCGGAAAAAGAAAGAAATCGGAGGGCTTCTGTGCAAAATAGCTGTTTGCAATCTGAAGTTGTGCCCACGGGGTCTTTTCATGTTTAGGACGCATTTTCACAAAACGGCTGTAAACCTCAACAGCTGAGGGATAATCCTCTTTATAAAAATATGTGTCACCCAGCGCAACTGTGGCATAAGGCTCATATTTACTGAAACTGAAATCGCCTATGACTTTCATAAACTTCTTTTCTGCAACATCATATTTTGCTTTGCTCAGATAATAGACACCCTCTTTATAAACAACTTCAGCATCAGATTCTGCTCCGGTTATAACAGGTGCGGATTTGCATGAGAACATACCAAAGATCAGGGAAACAAGGATCACTGCGGACAAACGGTTCATTATTTATAACCCCTCATGATTGCGCGAATCTTATTCAAATCAACCCAGCCTTCAACATTATCCTGAAAACTTTTCACTTTATACCATGAACCGCTTGAAAATACTATATTTACTATTTCCCCTTCCTTTATATTGCCTATTCCGCTTAAAGAATCATCAGGCCCGCTCTTAAGTTCAGCGCTTTTGACAACTACTCCCCAGTTCTCGCTGCTCCTAGCATCATGGCTCGTGAAAAAAAGAACTGCTGTTACCGCCATGACAAGAAAAACAGGAAGCATTGCGGTCTTTATTTTCCAGTCAGGTGAAAAGAACAGCATCGAAACAAGTATCGAGAAAATATATATCGAAATGAAAAAAGTGATCAGGACAAAATCTACAGACCGTTCAGGTTCCAAGAGAGTTGCAGGAACTGTAATATTGTTCTTTGAAGTTATCACCTGCATATTGTTCTTTGCTTCTGTCAGATCAGGAGCCTTCTGAAGTGCCTGAAGGTAGAAATATACCGCTTCGCCTTCAAGACCGAGCGCATTTGCAGTAACTCCCAGATTATAGGAATAAAGCGGATCGGCATCTGATTTTACGAACTTTTCGTTGAAAGCTTTGTATGCGCCCTGATAATCTTTTTTTATGTAAAGTGAAAAACCGTCATCATCCGAAAAAAGATCTGCCGAAAGCATCACCAGAATTATAAAAAGTATATATTTCTTCATTTTTTCCTCCCTCTTAACCTAAGGAGTCCTGAAGCTTTTTCTTTCAAAGCGTTCAGATTGTTCACATTGGTTCCACTGAATGTCAGATATTCAATTTCACGAATAAATTCGGTTATATCAGCAAATGAATTGCCGTGCTTTTTCAAGAGCGCCTGACTTCTTGCACCTCTGATCTCAATAGAGTAGAGATCCTTCAAGGCATCATAGAAAACATTGAGAAGTTCCGTGCTGTCATTTGACAACATTACCGATTTTTCCCATTTTTCCAGTTTAGAATTGAACGATCTTGATCTTCTTCTTATGGCGATACCTGTAAACCAGATCAGAAATGATATCAGAGAGATAAGAAACGGTATTGCCATTGCTGTCAGGAACCATGATCTGGCGACAATGCTTTTTGTGCTGTAAATCTTCATATCTGCCGGAAGTTCTTTCAGCAGTTCAAAACTCTGCTGTTTTTTCTCACCGGCGGTATCATCCGAAACAGTGACATCCTTCACATTCACATTTATATCAGGAACAATAACGGACACCCAGCCTTTATCTTTGCTGAAGACTTCAAAAGGCTTTGCTTTCAGAACCGTTTCACCTGTCTGAAGACCTTTGAGCATGAATTTATACCTTTTCTCTCCGCAGTAACCTTTTGAAAAAGTGCTTATTCTGTTATCAACTTCCGGAGCGAATATCTTGAGTTCACGATTTTCAACCGGCTTTATTTCGGCGGCCTGAAAATTACCGCACCCTTTTATTGTGTATTCAACTGTTTCGAGCAGATTGTTTTTATCTATCGTAACAGAATTTTTGTTGACCTCGACTTGAAAATCGCCGTATATTCCTTCACTGTGCTGAACTGCTTCCGGAAGCGGAATCAGCGGAATTCTCATTGCAGGAGTTGAAATTGACATTTTTTTTGTATTGAAAAAAGAACCTGTCATCACATCGACTATCATCTGTGTGCCGTTCAAAGATTTCAAACCTTTTTCAGGAATAATCACAAATGTTTTCAACAATCCGTAGTCATAGGCTTCGCCATCAATTGCAATTCTTTGAAAAGTGAGTCTGCTTTCCTGTTTTTCTTCTTTCCAGCAGTTTTCGAAAGACGGTGATTTATACATATTGAGATCTGATATTGACCCCGGCTTGACAAAAATATAGTATTTTATTGTACTTGGTTCACCCTCGTAAACATCGCCCTGAGGTTCCACAACCGCTCTTAAAAAATAATTCGGTGTCTTTCTTTCCCATTTTGTAAGCGGAGAAACAAGCGAACTGGAAAGAGTTGATCCTGAAGACTGAGAATCATCAGCAGACACATTACCGGAAACCGTTCCGCCTGCTGATCCACCCCCGGTAACTGTGATAGTGAGTGTATTGGATTTTTCAAACTGCCCGTTTTTCAGACTTATCTTTGCAGGACCGATCTTGAACACACCATTTTTAGCAGCACGGAGAAAATATGTATAGCTGATGCTCTTTTTACTTTCCATTTTTCCGTTGATTATACTTACGGAATTCGACTGCGATTCAGATCTGTTCTCTACTGAAAAACCATTAAAATCCGGTTCTGTTATTTCTTCGAATGACCCCTCGGCAGTCAGAACCATCCTTAATGTTTCATCGACAGAAACAGTATCGCTGTCAGAAGAAAGAGTTATAGAACTACTCCAAACGGGTAAACATAAAAATATGAACGAAGCAATTATAAAAATCTTAGTAATTCTTTTCATTTCCACCATCTTCCTCTACCAGGTCTGACCATTTTGCGAGTCACTTTCCTTCTTTAGCATGAAAGGTGATATTTGCAAATTTTTCCTTTGATCAAACTGTTTTAAAATAGCTTTTCTATCTTCTTTTTTATCTTTTTCATCTTCATCTTTCTTTTCTTCAGCTTGTGCAACTTCCTGCTTTTCTTCTTTCTTTTCTTCGTCCTGTTTTGCCTGATCTTCCTGCTGTTTCTGCTGTTCTTGCTGTTCTTGCTGCTCTTGCTTATCCTGAGAATCTTTCTGTTCTTCCTGTTTATTATCCTGTTCCTGTTGATCTTTTTTCTGCTGTTCCTGCTGCTGTTGCTGCTGCTGTTGCTGCTTGATCATTCTTCTTACAATTTCAAGATTCTCAGCCGTATCAGTCTGCGGTTTTTCAATAAGCGAACGAATATAATATTTTTCAGCATCTTCAAGTTTCTTCATGGAAGTCATGGCATTGCCCATATTGTGAAAAATACGGGATTTCAATTCAGGGACAGCGTTGCCTGTTTCAAGTGATTTCCTGTACGCATCAAGAGCTCCTTCATTGTCTCCTGCTTTAAGCTTCGCATTCCCCATATTATAAAACGCTTCCGCATTGTTCTTCAGCCTGACAGAAGCTTTTGAGAACTCTTCTCCGGCTTTATCCATTTCACCTTTGGAATAACTTTCACGACCTTTTTTACTTTCAGATGCCTCTTTTTCAAAAGGAGTAAAAGAAAACAAAGGAAGTGCCAGAAGTATTAAAACTGCCACTTTGTTCATGATTTTCTCCAATTTGTTGAAAGTATTATAAAAAGAAAATAAAGCACTATCGCAAAAAGGAGCGGTATCTGGAATTTTTCAATATATATGTGAACTGTCCTTTCCTCGTTTCTGACCGTCTTCTTGAAATCTTTGATATATGAACTTATTGTATCACCTTTTTTTATCTCGAATGCATTCAGAGCTGTAGTACATTTTTCAAAAAAGCCTTTGTCTATCCTCGATACAACTGTATTTTCATTTTCATCTTTGAGATAACTTTCACCGATCCTGACAGGTGCTCCTTCTTCAGTTCCAAGCGGAAGTATTGCAAGATGGATATTATTTTCCTTTATTTTCTTGCTGACAGAATCGAAATCAAGGTCAGGATCTTCACCGTCTGATATAACAACTATCAGTTTGTCAGATTCGCTCCCTGATGATTTAAGCGTATCCACAGCCATTTCAACTGCTGTACCCAGAGAAGTACCCTGTTTTTCTATCATACCAGGCTCAAGAACAGACACTACAGTTGCAAGGGTTTCATAGTCGTCAGTCAGAGGCATCTGCAGGAAAGCGGCTCCGGCAAACGGTATAAGTGCCACTCTGTCACCTGTCAGCGAACTCAGGACATCGAACATCATTTTCTTTCCCTTTTCATACCTCGGACCGTTCTCATCTTCAGCGTACATACTGAGGCTGACATCAAAAACTACGGCGATATCTATTCCGTCACTTTTGGTATTGACATCCTCTCCGCCGATAAGCGGTCTGGCAGCAGATATTGATAGCAGTATCAGAACAAGGAAAATAACTATTCTTCTGTACCATATCTTTTTTATTGAAAATTTCTGTATCTTTTCTATCTGGCTTTTTGAAAAACCTGTCAGAAACTCTCCTCTTTTCTTCGAGGAGTACGACATCCAGACAATAATAACAGGAAACCACACAAGTATTACAAGAAGGTATTTCCAGTCAAAAAATTTCATCTTTCAACCTCCGGATAGAGTTTGAAAATGAGTGCCGCAAATCTTGCAAGACACAGGAGCAGAATAGAAAACAGTATAAAATACGGCGCATATTCGTTGTATATTTTAAGCTTTCTTGCCGGAACTGGACTTTTTTCAAGTTCATCAATATCCTTGAACGCCTTTTTCAACTGATCTGTGGAAATCGACTGGTAGAATTTTCCGCCCGATTTTTCTGATATTTTTTTCAAAAGACCGGGGTTGGTTTTCATCTGTATATTCTGAAATGTGTCATTTCCAAAAAAATCTTTGCCTGTCGGAAATGGAACCGCTTTGTCAGTTCCTATCAGTATCGAGTATATCTTTACACCTTCTTTAGCCGCCATTTCAGCAGCAGTTTCAGGACTGAGATTTCCTGCATTGGAATCGCCGTCTGTCAGAATGATTATCACTCTGCTTTTCGCCTTGCTGTTCGAAAGTTTTGACAACGCAAGTCCCAGACCGTTCCCTATAGCAGTTCCGTCTTCTATGACACCTGTTTTAAGTCTCGAAAGAAGCTCGATAAAAACATCATAATCCGTTGTCAGCGGAACCTGAAGAAAACTCTCTTTCGCAAAGAATACCAGTCCGAGCCGGTCGGAAGACCTTCCTTTCACAAAACTTTCAATAACTTTTTTTGCTGCTTCAATTCTATTCTTCGGCTGAAAATCAAGTGCCTCCATCGATCCGGAAATGTCCAGTGCTACAATGATATCCTTTCCTTCGATCGGAGGAGTGACCGTTTTTTCAAGGCTTACGGGTCTTGCAAGCGCCACTATCGCCACAAGTATTGCAACTGCATCAATAATTCCCGGAAGCAGGAACTTCCATGACGCACGGTTTCTCAGATTACGGAAATTTGAATAGATCATCTGTCCGGAAGAACCTTTCAGGCGCAAATGCAGATAAGCCGCCGGAATAATTAAAATTGAAAGCAGGAGCCAGTATGGACTAAGAAACTGCATTTGAATTCACTCCGCTTTTTTCAATTTCATTAACAATGTTCTCAAATTCACTGACTATCATGTCAAAATCACTGTCATCAAGCTGTTCATCAGCGAATTTAAACCTGTCGCCCACTTTCAGAAGATCAATGATCCTCTTGTCAAATTTTGAAAACAGCTTGTCTCTTTTCAATTCCCTGCGGATCTCATAAGTTGTCATTTCTCTATAATTTGCCTTACATTTCAAAGACATATAAGTTTTAAGTCCGAATGTGACAAGATCCGTGAACGATTCAAGATCACCGTTCTCTCTTTTAATTTTTGCCTCTTTTAAATACTGTGCCGCAACTTCAAAGGGAGATATCTGAAAAACCGGAACCGGTTTATTTTTACGGAGTTTTCTCATCAGATATCTTATCAGGAAAAAGAACGCAATTATTATGAGAAGACCGGCAAAAACATAGATAAATGTATAATCTTTCTCCATAATTTTAACAGGTTCTTTTATATCACGCAGCTTCATGTCGCTTTCCTGCGTCCTGTTTTGAGAAGTGATATTGAACGATCCGACATTCATTATCGAACCATCCAGAGTCAGCTCTATTTCAGGGACTTCGAGTTCGCCTTCTTTCAGCGTAATAAGCTTTATCGTCAAAGCTTTACCGTCAGGTGCAGGTGTCACGCCTGTTATTGCCATGTCGCTGTTTTCTTTAAGGAATTTTGCAGACATGTTTTTTGCTGGTGGAATTTCAACCTTTATATTAAGCTCTTCACCGATGTAGACATTTTTTTTCTCAACAACCGGTTTCAGGGCATCCGCAAAAGCGGAAAACGACATAAACAGACATATCAGTATTGCAATCTTTTTCATTTTCTTCTCACTCTGCTGAGTTTTCTGAATCCATTTACAAGATCATCAATAAAATTCTCTCTGTTTCTGATCCAGATCGGTCTTAGTCCAAGCCTTTTGAAAGCATCATCTTTGCCACTTATGAACTTTTCGAACTTAAGGTTTTCCATACTCTTGAAATCGAGCATTTCCATTTTTCCTGTCTCGGGATCAATCGTGTTCACAGCTCCTTTAACAAATGGAAGATATGTCGAGTCGTCATAAACACCGACCGGGATTATTTCGTGTTTCGATGCCATAACTTTCAATGATTCAGGTATGTTATCAAAATACATATCGGAAAGAAAAAACACCAGCGTTTTTCTTTTCATTACTTTATTGAGAAGTCTGAAAGCAACAGCCGGATCTGTACCTTTGCCTTTCGGAGTTGCAGTAAGAAGGGATCTGATAACGGTCAGAAAATGATTTTTACCTTTTCTCGGCGGGATGAATTCTTCTATCTGATCGGAAAAAAGAAGCAGTCCCACTTTATCTGAGTTCTTTATCGCACTGAAAGAAATAGCCGCCGCAATCGTCGCCATAACTTCCTGAATTCCGTAACTTCTCCCGTAAGCAGTTGAACCTGAAATATCAGCCGCTATCATGACAGTCAGCTCCCTTTCCTCTCTGTAAAGCTTGATGTAAGGCTTATTCATCCTTGCCGTGACATTCCAGTCGATAAGTCTGGCATCATCGCTGTCGGTATATTCACGCACTTCCTGAAATTCGAGCCCCTGCCCTTTAAAAAGTGTGTGGTATGAGCCTTGAAGGTAGTCATCAACCTTTTTTCTTACATTGAGCTCGATATACTTTATTTTCTTTAACAGTTCTTCGTTAAGCATGAAAGACTATGGAACCTCCACTTTGTTCAAAAGCTCGGAAATTATCCTGTCGGTCGATACTTTTTCAGCTTCGGCTTCAAATGACGGGATAATTCTGTGACGAAGCACCGGATATGCAACTTCCTTAATATCTTCAGGAGTTACAAAATTTCTCCCTTCGAGGAACGCTCTGATACGGCCAGCCAGAATGAGATAAATGCTCGCTCTCGGACTTGCACCGACATCAATAAGCTGTGCAATTGACTTGTCTTTAGGAGTTCTTGTCTCAAAAACGATCGAAAGAACATATTTTTTGATCCTTTCGTCGGTATATATCGATTTTACGGTTTCCTGCCACTCTTTAACTTCTAAGGCTCCGAGAATTTTATTAAGCTTCTGGTCGAGCTCTTTCTTTTCGAACTTCTCTATTATTCTCATCTCTTCTTCTTTTGTGGGATAGTTGATGAGTATTTTGAACATGAACCTGTCCACCTGAGCTTCAGGAAGCGCATAAGTTCCTTCCTGTTCAAGCGGGTTCTGAGTCGCAAGAACTATGAAAGGATCAGGAAGTTTAAAAGTTGTGTCGCCGATCGTAACCTGCCTTTCCTGCATCGCTTCGAGAAGTGCAGACTGGACTTTTGCGGGGGCACGGTTTATTTCATCGGCAAGAATGACATTGGCGAACACTACACCTTTCTTTATATCGAAAGAGCGTTCGCTCATATTATAAATTCTGCTTCCCATGATATCAGCCGGGAGAAGATCGGGAGTGAACTGTATCCGCTGGAACTGAAGGTCAGTAGCATCCGCAAATGCCTTGACCGCAGTCGTTTTTGCAAGACCCGGAACACCTTCCAGAAGAATGTGACCGCCGCCGATGATCCCCATTATAAGACCTTCGACCATTTCCTCCTGACCGACAATTACTTTTGAGATCTCAGTCTTTAAAGCATTTACCGCCAGAGCCTGATTCCTTATTCTCTCATTCAGTTCAGCAAAAACCATTCGTTTTTCCTCCTAATTCACAAGTTCCGAGTATAAAACAGAGTTGATACTATTTTTATTTCAGAAAAAATCAATCCGATGAATAAAGAGTTGAAATTTGGGGAGAATTTATTGTATAAAGCATCGGAAAAAAGTTATTCCATCTCAGATGCGGGGATTTTTTTAAGGAAATTACTGTTTTTTCCGCCACAGATATAAAGATTGCCATTGCTGTCTAATGCAATGCCTTCGACTCCCCATTCCCATTTTCCTTCATCATTAGTGTCCCAAATCTTCTCACCATCAGAAGTGTATTTTTCAATCAAATTCTTTTTGTAACCAATTCCTACATATAAATTGTTTTCATTGTCTAATGCCAAAGCTTTATAGTTAACCACAGTTCCCTCGTTTCCCCATAATCTTTTTCCATCAAATGAGTATTTAAGGAGTATTTCATTTGTTCCATTTGTTCCTCCAGCCACATATATATTATTCATTTTATCAACCGCAAGAGAGTAAACTCTATCGTCCCCACTCCCTCCCCATTGCTTTTCCCAGACATGAGTTTTATCAGGTGCTATCTTTACAAGAAACGCATCTGTTTCTCCTGCGTTTTCCCCAAACAGACTGCCCCAAGTGCTGCCACCGGCATAAACATTCCCTTCTGAATCAACAGCAAGAGCGTTTATTACCCCTTCAGCATCTTCAGTTGAAATATTATGATGCCACAACTCTTTACCGTCAGGGGAGAATTTTGTAATGTTACCTTTTATTCCGGAACTCTCAGAATTATCGGCTGCATAAATATTATTGTCTTTGTCCAAAGCTAAAGCATATGTTCCCGAATTTGATTCTTTTTCGTTTAAATAATTCGTCCATATTATATCACCGTTTGCTGAAAACTTAATTAGTAAAGCTTGCGAATTACCTACTCCTCCAGCATATAGATTCCCATCTGAATCTGTAATCAGTGAAAAAATTCTTCCACCATTACTTTCTCCAAATTTTTCAAATTTCTGTTCTCCATTCAGATTAAATGCATTAAGGGTATAAAAAGCATCTTTAACCGGAACTCCACCTCCAACGAAAAGAGTGTTGTCGGCGCTTAACGCCAAAGCATCTAAGCCCCCCCCTTCCCATTCTTTTTCCCATCCGGAATTGTTCATTGCATTTTCATCTTCAATACATGAAACTGACATGATCATCAGTATCAGCAGGATAATTGTAATTTTCATTTATGAATCTCCATCAGATTGATTACTTCTGGATACTATCATTTATATACTCTTTTTCAAGTGAATTTTTGAATTATTTAACATACCAAAAAAACAGGCTTGGCACTATCTTTATTTCAAAAAAATCCGATGAAAAAAGAGTTGAAATTTACGGGGAATTTATTTCCGAGGTCTTTTAGCTGATATACTTTGCCATAGTATAGCGATCAAAAAAGCTTAAAAAGGATCAATTTAATATAAAAATCCAAACATATAGAGCGGAATTGTGTTTTTGAATCCTGTTTCAATTTCATCCAGTGCGAGGAATGAATTACTAATTCCTTTTATCTGGTCACTATTTTTATTTTTTCCACCTATCTCGAATAAATATCTGCCGTCAACGATAAAATCCCCTTTTTCGGGAATTGTCAGTTCAAATAGTGTTCCAAGCTGATTTGCGAAAAATGTTTCCCTCATTGCTCCGGCATTTCTTTCATATGTTTTTTCTGAAAGCACTTTAATGAGTCCGGTGTTCTGCATGAATATTTTAGCAGGTTTTCTTATTGATCTGAATCCGTCTCCTTTTTTTCTTACATTTATTACAAATCCTGCTCTTTCAAGATATTCAATGTAGTTATAGACATATTCTCGGGATATCCCGAGATCTTTGCTTATTCTGTCAACATTCGGTGTGAACGGTTCTGATGTGGCGATAAGCCAGAGAAGTTTTTTAATAACCGGCAGTTTAGGCTGGGAAAGATTGAAACTTGCTGCAATATCTTCAAAAATCACTTTTTCAACGACATTCCCGAGTCTTGAAAAATATTCGTCTTTACCTTCAAGAAAAAAAGGATAGTAACCATATTCAAGATAATTCCTGAATTCTTTAAGGATAGATCTTCCCTCTTTTATGTGCAAAGAGATCTCACGATGGTTTTCCAATATTTCATTTAAAGAACAGGCATTAAATTTTCCACCTGATCCAAAATTCAGAAACTCTCTGAATGAAAATCCCTTTAATTCGTAATAAACAACTCTTCTTGAAAGATCGCTTTTGCTTTTTTTGAGTTCAATAGTGGAACTGCCCGAAACTATCACCTGTCTGTCACTGTAGACATCAATGATGTTTTTCAGTTCAACAGTCCAGTCAGGATATGTGTGAATTTCATCGATATAGAGCGTTTCACCGCCGTTTTTAAAAAAAGTATCTGCGATTTCATAAAGACCGTATGAAACGACAAAAACATGATCTGCGGAAATATAAAGCGCCTTTTCAGAAGTTCCGTATTTCTCGTAATAGTGCTGAACCATCAGAGTTGTCTTGCCCGTGCCTCTGGCACCGAAAATGCAGATAGCTTTCAAATCCCAATTTATCATATCATACAGATACCGTTTGATCTTCCTTTGTTTTTTTGAAACTGTCATCTCATGAATTTCAAGAAGTTTCTGCATCATTGGTTTTTTCTCCTTTTCATCTTTTGTCTAGCTGACTTTACAATAATATCGCGTTATTGTCAAGTCTACTTTGCAAAAGTCTCAAGCAGCTATTCCTTCAGAACCATATCGATGCACATTACTGCGGCAAGGATGAGTTTTCTGATATCTGAGTCGTCCGGGACATTATTGTTGATCTGGAGCATATAGTTATCTGCGGAGGTGAAAAGTTCTCTGCCAAGCCCTGCCCATTTTTTAGAAACGCTTGCATATTCTGTGTTCCCGTCAACGAATCTGAAATCCCAGCTCGTCCATTTTCCCTGCAGAACACATACCGGTCTGTCATTTTTATCAAGAACGCTGAATTTTCCACCGATTGAAAGGAATTTCTGTTTGAATCCGCCTATCAGGTTGTTGTTTTCATCAAAAACAGAAACATCCGAAACAAAAAATGAGATGCCTCTGGTAACTCTGACAACCTGATGCCCGTCAGTTGTTCTGATGGTGACATCAAACGGAGTCATTCTCTTGTAATCTGTAAATCTTAAAAGTCTGGTGAAAATCCCCAGATTTTCCTCGCGGCATTCCATGATGACGCTCTTAGTTTCAGGATCAAGAATGTCATAGTTATTAGCCGCTTTGAACATTCCGACATGTTCTTTGACAAAAAAATGGTTTCTGTTAATTGCACTGCTCATTTTGCCTCCTTATCAAAAATTTAATCTCGAAAACTCTCAGTAAAAGCATCAAGACACATGAAAGAATTCCTATCCAGAAACATACAATCCATTGTTTCTGAAGTCCGAAAGAATCAATGAACATTCCCCATACAAACGGACCGAAAGCAGATCCGGCAGTTGCCACCAGAGTAATAATCGAATTGAATCTTCCTCTGTGAGTTACCGGAGAATTATTGGCGACATAAACGCCTGAATTCGTCACATCCAGTATTTCACCCAGAGTAAAAATAAAGGCCGCAACAAAATAAAGCCATAAAAAATCCATATAGAACATCATTCCGAACCCTATTCCATACAGCATCCCGGCAACAGCCATATTAATTATAGGTCTGACCTTCATTGTCAATTTTGTGACAGGAATCGTAAACAGCACGACAATTATTCCCGTGAATGACATAATAATCCCGAAATACGCCGGACCTGAATCGTTGCCGAATACATTTGTAAGTTGTAATGGAATAGAAAAACCGATAGTGGAATATATGAGCTGATTGATCATTCTTACTAAAATAAACATCAGTAGAACCGGCCTTTTAAACAGTGCCCGGATCAAACCTCCTGCTTCCGGTGCCTCAGCATCGTTAATTGAAGAGGCTTTTTCTATTTTTTCCTTATCAGGCATTGTCTCTTCGACAAAAATAAACAGAAGTATCAGAGATATTAGAATTGATGCCGCATTTCCGAAAAATATCCATCTGGTGTAATTCCTATACATAAAACCGGCGATCATCGGACCGATGGAAAAGCCTATATTTATTCCGAGATAAAGCAGTGAAAAAGCTTTAGCGCGGTTTTCTTTATCTGTAAGATCGGTCACCATTGCAGAATTGGCAGGCTGTGCGGCTCCTGAAAAAAGTCCGCATAATATTAAAAGCACCGGAACCAGAATAGAATTCCCCAGAAAAGCACAAGGCACAAAACATACTGCGGCAAGTCCCTGAAAAATGATTATAAGTTTTTTCCGTCCGAAATGATCTGTGAGCTTTCCGCCGATAAGTGCACCAATTGCCTGAGATATTGCACTGAAAATAAAATATGTGCCGGCTCCGGTTGCACTCATCCCCATTCTGTCGGTAAGAAACAGTGTCAGAAACGGGTAAACAAAGTTTCCCATGACATTTACGATTCTGACAATGAACAGAATATAAATTGAACGGGGCAGTCCCGAGTACAGGCTTATCTGCCGCATCGGATACTGCAATATATTTAAAATCATGGTTATTCCTGCTAATCAGAAAAATTTATTCGAGACAGGTGTTATCTCGTAATCAGTTATGTTATCAGATATTATCATAAAAACCTTAACTCTGGCAGTCACTTTCCCTTTTTTGAGAACCGGAAATCCGCCAAGATTGGTGTAAATGAACTCAAAATCATACTGTTTCATTGCCCAGTGAGGTTTTGCCAAAGTCCCTTTCAGTTTAACAAGTTCAAGTTTTTCCGGATCAATGAATATCACACCTTTGAAATGTCTTGCTGTGTTTTCTTGAGGAATAACATTTATTTTCAGGCAGTTGCGCCCTTCTGCCGTTTCTTTTCCGGCATATTCGAACTTGTAATTCTCTTTCGCTTTTTTATCAAACAGAGGAAAAAATGGTTCGATCTCCCTTGTGTCATATTTTTTTGTTTCGGTCTCAACACCGTTTTCAACATACTTCAGAGCTTTTATTTCCGGGGTTTTATAAAAATAGTCGTGCCTTTCTATCGTGACTTCGAATCTTTTCAACTCTTTGCCTGTTTCGGGATCTTTTGAAACCGCTTTGACGGTCCGCAGACTTAATATTCCGTTATTTGACTCATAAATTTTAGAATATTTCGATATCATTGAGCCGATTGTATCAGTCTGTGCATAGACTGAAAAAAACGAAATGAAAACAAGTAGGAAAACAACTGACTTCATATTAATCGTCGGTATATGACATGAATTTTGAAAGATCGTCAATATCCAGCTCTGTCGGAACTTCATTTCTCATAAACCTGTATTTTATCTTAAAGCTTATTCCGGCAAGAAATCTGTAAACCCTGTAATCAAGATCTTTTCTCGGTCTGCCTTCCTTTTTCACAAATAAAGTTATTCTTTCTATAAGCTTTACTGTCGATTCATATTTTGAAAAAGGATCTACAAACTCAGCAGCCCATTTGTTTTTAGCAACAAAATCAAACACATAAAAAGAGATCATCTTTATTTTCATATCTTCAGGGATCTTATCGGGAATCGGCAGATTGGCTATCGTAACAAACCTTTTTTCCATTTCAGCAATTGCAGACTGAATTATATCAGCCTTGGATGAAAAATATGAATAAAGCGATGCCGGTGTCATACAGCATTCTTCTGCTATCTCTGTCACCGTGATATCCCATCCGCCTTTTCTGGAAACAAGAACCAGCACCTTTTCTATTATCTCATTCTTTGCTCCGTGTGAAAGCACAGACTCATGGCTTCTGACCTTGTTCATAAAACTCCAACCTCGACAAATTTAGCCGCTTTTAATTTACTCATTTGAAAATCTTTTACAAATTTGTCCGATTTTCTATAATGCATTGATTAATTTTCTGAGGGGAAATCATGAAAGTAGTTCTTGCCGGATACAATATTGATGCCGATATAATTGAAGAACTCAAAAAAAAGGCCGGATGGGATCTTGATAATGTGACCCCTGAAACCCTGAGCGCTTCTTATGCCAGAATATCCAGAGATCCCAACGATATCAGTGAATTAAGAAAGATTGCAAGAGATGCAACTGAAAAAGCCAGAAAATCCAATGAGTTGATTATTTTCGGACTGGGACATGCCAGTGTCGCGGAACATGCGGTCTTTAATTTTGACATAACAGGTATTTCAAGACTTGCCGTGGAGGAGATCCAGAAATTCAGACTCGCATCTTTCACAGAAAAAAGTCAGCGCTACATCAGACTTGACGGAGATTTTGTAATTCCGGATGAAATAACGGATTCTGAATACATATCAATGATGGAATCTCTGATAGAGACCCAGAATGATGCCTACCGTTTACTTTACGAAACACTTGCCGATCATTTTTTCAGAAAATTCCCTTCAAGGATCACGACAAAACAGGGTAAAACCACTGTCGAAGGCTGGGCAAAAGAAGACGCAAGATATGTGGTTTCACTTGCAACTGTCACACAATTCGGAATGACGGTAAATGCAAGAACTCTTGAACACATGCTCAGAAGGTTCAAATCTTCGGAACTTACAGAAATCAGAAAACTCGGAGAACTGCTTTACAAAACTGTTCATCCGCTTTCTCCTTCAATAATAAAATATACCGAAGCTACTCCTTATGACACAGAAAGAGAAAAAATGATCCGTGAAACACTTTCAAAATATGAAAAGAAACTGCTTTCATCCAATTACGACCAGATTCCTGTGAAACTTCACCATGTTACAAAAAATCCTGATACAGTTCTATGCGCTTCTCTGATCTACAATTATTCAGGATCGGATTTTTCATCCTGCTACGAATCAGCAAAATCTCTGACTGCAAATCAGAAAAAAGATCTGATAAAGGCATCTCTTTGTTCAAGAGACTGTTATGACAAAGTTGAAAGAGCTTTTGAAACTGTGGAATTCGTGTTTGAACTTATAGTGAGTGCAACAAATTACGCCCAGCTGAAAAGACACAGAATGAGCTCCCAGCTTATGCAGGATTATGACACCGAACTCGGATATACGATACCGTCATCCATTATTGAAACCGGACAGACAAGACTTTTTTCCGAAATAATGAAAAGAAGTGAAGATTTATATTATCTTGTGGAAAAAAACTATCCGTCAGTCAAAAATTATGCTCTCACAAATGCCCATCGCAGAAGAGTCCTGATGAAACTCAACGCCAGAGAGCTCTATCACTTCATCAGCCTCAGAGATGATGAGCACGCACAGTGGGATATCAGAGAAACTGCCAGAGAAATGAAAGTTCTTGCAGAAAAAGCGGCACCGCTCACATCCATGATGCTCAGCGGAAAAAGCGACTTCAATGAATGTAGAAAAAAGATATTTTCGGAATAAAGTCTTATCACTGGTAAATGCGACTATAGACCTATGACTTGGAACCCCTGCAACTTATATTTTTGAATTCTTTTTCAGCGAAAGCTATTCGGAAATTGCTTTCTGGTGCCGATTTGCATATTATTACCAAATCTGTAGACTTAGAAAAATTGGAATTGTGTTCTTCTTGAAGGTTAAATGAGGGGCGTTACTTTAAACAACATTAAGTCTACTTATGATAGTTACCAACAACTTATATCTCTTTACAACGAAAAAAAGGGGTTGCTTTTAGAAACAATCGATATTTCTTTGGATCAGTGGTTTGATGCCAACCTATGCTCTGCTTTTGGAGGAATACTAGACTCTCTTCAATTCGGATTGAATGATATTAACTTTAATTATATTAAACCTGAAATAAAAACCATTATTCAAAAAAACGGATTCTTATCTCATTACGGATTTGAGAAAATCATAGATATAAATAGAACTACAGTAGAATATCTTAAATTGAAAAAATCAGATGGCAGATATTTTCAGCAGTATGTTTTTTCAGAACTTTTAAATCGTCAGGAATTACCTGAAATGACTGCTGAATTGAAAAAGAAAATTACTGAGTCAATATATGAAATGTTCGTTAATGCTCAGACTCACAGTGAAACTGATTTCATTTATACCGCTGGACAGTTTTTCCCGAACAGGCATAGAATTGAATTTACAATAACTGATACTGGGATTGGATTTAAAAATTGTATAAATAAGCGATTCAAGTCAAATCTTTCATCTGTTCAGGCAATAAAATGGGCTGTCGCAGATGGGAATTCGACCAAACAAGGAATTCCAGGTGGAATAGGTCTAGCCATTTTAAAAGAATTTATTGTTATGAATCATGGAAAATTTCAAATAGTGAGCAATGACGGATTTTACCAGTTTGATTTAAGTGGTGAAACAACCAGATTATTTAATGGTTCATTTCCAGGCACTGTAATTAACATGCAGTTCTGCACAGATGATGAATCCTCTTATAGCCTTTCAAACGAGATTATTCCTGAAGATTTATTTTAATTGTGGAGGAAAATATGAAAGAAATCACTATCAAAATCTTTAACACTGTGGGTAGCTCTTCCTGTGTAGCAGCAGATGATGGACAGAAAGTGTTCGATCTTATCAAGGAAGGATTAAGAAAGGGACAGAAAATCCTTCTTTCATTCCAAAATGTAGAGTTTATTACGACAGCTTTTCTTAACACTGCAATTGGTCAGCTTTACCGTGATTTCGACGAAAACACAATTAAAAACAGTCTACGAGTTGAGCACCTTTCAAATGATGATATGGTACGATTTAAACGAGTAACAGATACAGCTAAATTGTATTACAAAAACCCTGAAAAACTTGAAAACTCAATCAAAGAAGTTCTTGGGGAATAATCATGAAAAAATTTTATAACCCATCTGATATTAAAGCCTTATCCGGCAGAGAATTTCTTTTTGATGCCAATGCTTTAATTTATGTTTTCTGGCCATCAGCGTCACTACTTAAAGAACGGGAATACTCGTCAATATTCAACAACTTATTAAAACAGAAAAACAAAATGCATGTTGACTTTCTTGTGATATCGGAGGTTATTAATCGTGTTTTAAGAATAGAGTATGAAAAATATTTAAATGCAAACAACATTACAAAAGACAACTTAAATTTTAAGACTTTTCGTAATAACGCCGATGGACAACAGGCGTTAAATGAAATTTACAATACTGTTAAAAGTCAGATTTTCTCTGTTTTTTCTGTAGCAGAAAAAGCTTTTACTAAAGATGAAATAACAAAGTTCCTTAATAATGACTCACTCGATTTTAACGACAAAGGAATTTATGCCATTTGCAGAGAAAACAACTTCATTCTGGTAACAAATGATCGTGATTTTTTAAATACCGAAACAGAAATACTCTCATCGAATCCTTTGTTTTTTAGAAAATGATTGCATTCTTATTTGAACTATTCTAATAGGAACAGTTCGAAAAAGCTACCATTATGGAAAATTAGGAGAATGTGCCTAACTTACTGTCCGGAAAAACAAGGAAGTCTAGTTCAGTGAGTTTTCAAAGGCTGTGAAGGTCGAATCTGCAGAAATCATCAGTAAAAGTTTTTTTCACAATGGTTTTCCTTGAAAATTCATTTTAAAGTGCTATATTGCCGTCGCTGTGAAGGAATGAGTCTTTGTTTTTACGGGGTTTTTCATGGATTTGAACATTTCGGACATTTCAAGACTTCTTCTCAAACCCGAGAAGGATATTCTTCAATATGTGAGAAAAAAAGAGATTCCTTTCAATATCGTTTCCGACCGTATCATTTTCAACAAGCACCACATCATTGAATGGGCTCTTGAACACAATATGCCTATGAACATTTCAGGTACCGATAAGCTTACTGAATACCATATTAAAAATCTCGGTTCACTTATCAACAGCGGTTCTTTTTTCTACAACTGCGAATTCGATCCGGAAACTTATATCGAAAAAATGATCTCAATGATAGATCTTGAAAAACATGTCGACCGCGACATTATAGTACAGCTTCTTAAAAGCAGAGAAAAGATGATGAGCACAGCTATCGGCAACGGAATAGGGCTTCCGCATCCCAGAGTCCCGTTAATGGTGGGACATGACAGACCTCTGATAAATATATTTTTCCTTAATAAGCCGCTGAACCTCAACTCTGTGGACGGCAAACCGGTTCACACCATCATACTTCTCATCTCCCAGACCATAAACCAGCACCTCAGTCTGCTTGCCCACATAAGTTTTCTTCTATCAAAACAGTCTTTTTATGATGCTATCGAAAACCGCAAAAGTTATGACGAGATAATTCAGACAATAAACAGCATCGAAAAAGAAAAACTGACAGGACATTGATCTCAAGATGAATATTTTATTTTTTGCAGGACTTGCAGTTCAAATTTCAGCCATCATTTTTCCGGCAGTTATAAAAAACCCTAAAAAAGCTCTGGTCATTTCTCAAGGCTTTCTTATTGCCGGACTTTTGATATCAATAGTTCCTACACTCATCCTGCTGTTCTTAAATATTTCAGATTTTGATACCCGTTTTGGAGGATTGTTCCATTTTGACGGACTTGCCAATTATTTCCTGTTTGTGATGCAGCTCGTTGCAATTCCGACAACTATCTATAATTTATCGTATTTCAGGCATTACATTGAAGAAAAAAAACCTGTTAGAAATTTTCTGATCTTTTATATCATCATGCTTGTTTCATCTCAGGTCATAGTGATAGCCAACCATGCGATACTTTTCCTTGTCAGCTGGGAGATCATGAGCATTTCAGGATATGCCGGAATGATGCTGGAAAAGGAAAAAGAAGAGGTTCAAACTGGGAGTTTTTATTATCTTGCAGCATCACATGCACTTATATTTATCATGTATATAGCTTTTTTTCTTCTGCATCACGAATCAGGCAGCTGGTTTTTCACCGACTTCGACCTGTCGAACACAGATAAATATATCGTAAGTGCAATATTTCTTCTCTCTTTCACCTCTTTCGGAATAAAAGCCGGCTTTATACCGTTTCACTTCTGGCTTCCGCAGGCTCATCCGATAGCTCCTACTCCGCTGAGCGCATTTCTTTCCGGAGTAATAATCAAACTCGGTATTTACGGAATAATGAGAACAATACTATTCCTTCCGTCAGTTTCAGAATGGATGGGATGGCTTGTGCTTTCAGTAAGCATGATAAGTGCTATTTTCGGAGTCTGGTACGCTCTTGCCCAGCACGATATAAAAAAGCTTCTTGCGTATCATTCTGTTGAAAATATCGGAATTATCGGACTTGGCATAGGTATAGGTCTCATCGGTTCTGCAAATAATTCGAATGCAATTATGATACTCGGGTACGGCGGTGCGCTTCTTCATACTTTGAATCATGCTGTCTTTAAAAGCCTTCTTTTTACCGGAAGCGGTGTGATTTATCAGAATCTCGGCACAAGAAACATCGAATCTATGGGCGGAATAATCCACCACTCAAGAATTTTTTCACTTCTTTTTATAATTGGAAGTGTTGCAATAAGCGGAATACCTCCGTTGAACGGATTTGTTTCAGAATTTATTATTTTCAACGGTTTTTTCACTATCTCTAACGAACTCAAGAACAATTATTCACTTGTAATGCTTCTTTGTGTTGTCGGACTTGCATTTGTGGGCGGTCTTGCCGTTGCGTGTTTTACAAAAATCAACTCCATCATGCTGCTTGGCGCTGAAAGGACAAAAATTGAATCGTTTAAAGTTTCAAAAACTGAATATCTGTCACTATGGATTTTTGCCGGAATATGCATCTTTATCGGATTTTATCCTCAGCCGGTTCTTGCAATCCTCAACAATGTTCTTGCAGACAGGTTTGTTCCTGAATTTTCAGAAACACTTTTTTCAATAAAATGGATTTATATAAATCTTGTTTCGCTGGCAATTATCGCAGGAGTTGCTCTGCTTTACCTTCTGCGGCTGGCTGTTAAGAAAAGATACGGCATCCGCAAATCTCCGGCATGGGGCTGCGGATACAGTGACATTACTTCAAGAATGCAGTATTCAGCCTCATCATATGCCGATGAACTTAACACAATCCCCAGAGCACTGCTTGTTTACCGAAAACACATTAAACAGGCAAAAACCGTCTATCCTGAAAAAACACATTTTGAATCTCATTCAGAGGATTTTGTGGACAGGAATATGGTAATGCCTGGATTCAGAAAATTCAGAAGCGCAATGCTCAAACTCGATTATTTCAGCAAATCTGATGTCAGATATTATGTATTCTTTATATTATTAACGATCGCCTTTTACGGAATGGTGGCCTATTTATGGAGCTGAATGAACTGATACAGGGTTTTATATCCCTGCTTTTCATATTTGCATTTTCACCGCTGTTTGCCGGTATTGTGAACAAGCAGAAAGCCATTTTTGTCGGTAAAGTTGGTGCTCCTGTGCTTCAGCCTTACTACGAACTCATTAAACTGTTTAAAAAAGAGACAATAAATGCCGACTCTTCATCATTTATCAGCGTATTTTCTCCTCTGATAAATTTTGCCACAGTCATTATCGCCGCCGCTGTACTTCCGATCGGATTCTGGAAACCGCTCATAAGTTTTGATGGTGACATAATCCTTTTTGCGTATCTTCTGGGACTTGCAAGATTTTTCCAGATACTTGCCGCAATGGACATTGGAAGCTCTTTTGAAGGAATGGGCGCAAGCCGTGAAGCCCTTTTTGCAATATTTGCTGAGCCGATTTTCTTTTTCACGGTCGGCAGTATCGCCTTTGTAAGCGGACATACTTCTATAAATGATATATTCCACTCTGTACGGCTTGATAATATCACAGTCATTGTATTTGTCGTAGTATGTTCGATATCTTCTTTCATACTTGCGGTGACCGAATGCTCCAGAATGCCTATTGATGATCCCAATACTCATCTGGAACTTACAATGATACATGAGGTGATGATACTCGACAATTCCGGAATAGACCTCTTTTTCTATCAGCTTTCAAGCTACATCAAACTTTTCATATATTCGGTTATTCTTACATCGTTCTTCTATCCATTCAGTATAGAGAATTACTGGCTTGCACTGCTGATATTTTTTGTTGTAATGCTTTTTATTTCGACTGCTCTTGCTGTAACTGAGACCATAACTTCACGATTTAAAATGAAAAATATTCCGCAGTATCTCCTTTTTGCCACTGCGATAGGTATATTGAACCTGCTTATATTCACTTTTTCAGGGTAGTTGTAGAATGCAAAATGTGTTGAGCATACTTTTCTGTCTTTCCCTTTTTTACATTACGGTAACATCCAATGTCAGAGCATACATATCAGTTCTCAGATTCCAGGGAATACTGCTTGTCATCCTTATGATACTTCCGTTTATACCCGACCTTTCTATTTTTGCACTGATACTTCCGCTGACAATGCTTATTGTAAAAGTTATTCTTGTTCCGCAATACATGACAAAAATAATGAATGATCTCAATATGAAAAGAGATATTGAATCAACAATCCAGCAGTTTAATTTTCTTCTTCTGGTCTGTTTTTCGATGGCAATAATATTTCTGGTGTCGAACTATCTTTCAAAAAGCACCGATATTGCAGTAATTCCTTTTGCGACAGGTTTTTCGGCAGTTACAGTCGGAATTTATATAATTATCTTTAGAAAAAAACTGCTTGTTCATGTTGCAGGTTTCCTTGTACTTGAGAACGGAATATTCCTTTTCGGACTTGCAGTTGCATCAGAATTTCCGGTTATAATAGAGCTTGGCAGTCTTCTCGATATATTTGCAGTTGTTTTTCTTATGGGAATAGCCATTAACAAGATCAGCTCCACAATATTCACAAATGACCGCAGAATACAAAGGAGGGATCCATAGCAATGACATTACTGCTTATCCTTGCAATACTGCCGGTTGTCACGGCTTTGATATGCCTCATTTTAAAAAGCTGGAAAGTTCAATATGCTTTGACACTTTCATCAAGCCTTATCCATCTGGCAGTATCGTTTGGCATATTTATTGGATATTTTACTCCCGGAACGACTTTCATGTTCGGGTTCGATGCACTCAGCAAGCTTTTTCTACTTGTACTTTCAAACACTTATTTCTGGATAGTTCTTGTATCATATTCATATATCAAACTCCCGGTGGAATCGGACTCGACAAGCGGCAAAAAATACTATTTTATGCTGATGAACTTCTATCTTGTAGCAAACACAGCAGCAGTTCTGAGCAATCACTTCGGGATGTACTGGGTTGCTGTCGAAATGACAACTCTGAGCGTTGCTCCGCTTGTTTATTATTCCAGAAGCGAAGAATCGCTTGTCGCAATGTGGAAATACCTTTTCATCGTTTCTGTCGGTATAGCATTCGCTTTTATCGGAATACTGTTTCTTGCGCTTTCAGCGAAAGGAACAATACTAGACGGAGAACAGCTCTATTTTGCAGAATACATGAAAAACGCTGCGACACTCAGTCCGATATGGCTTAAAGCAAGCTTTATTTTCATTTTTGTAGGATTAAGCACCAAGATCGGTATAGCTCCCATGCATTCCGGTGACATTGATGCGACAAGCAGCGCTCCGAGCCCTATTGCCGCACTTTTTTCAGGCACACTCAGAATCACCGCGTTGCTCGGTGTTTTAAGAATGTTCCAGATAATCCGTCCGACAGGATCATTCGAATTTGCAAAAGGACTGCTTATTATCGGCGGACTTTTTTCAATATTTGTCGCTTTTATCTATATGTTCAGAGTTACTGATTACAAAAAAATGGTCGCCTACTCAAGCGTTGAACATCTCGGAATTATCGCCCTGGGGATCGGAACAGGCGGAATAGCATTTATCGGTGCCCTTTATCATATTGTTTTCAACTCCATGACCAAAGTCGGATTATTTCTCTGTGCAGGAAAGATCCATTTAAAATACAACTCAAGAAATGTTTCCGACATTTTCTCGGTACTGAACAGACTGCCGTGGACCGGATGGATATTTTTCATTTCGTTCTTTGCAGTTTCAGGGATTCCACCTTTCGGCTTCTTTTTCAGCGAAATAAGGATTTTTGAAGGTGTCTTTTTCTCCGACAGACCGTATCTTCTCATTATCGCAATGATATTTCTTCTGTTCATTTTCATAAATATGGGTCATACTGTTTTTAAAATGCTTTACAAAAGAGGTAAAAATGAAAAAGTATCGATCGAGAGTGAAAAGTTCGACATTTTTCATTTTGCATCTATCTCTATTTTAATCGTAATGGTCCTTATCGCTGTATTCAATCCTGCGGTACTTGCAGATAATATTACAAGCATTGCCAATGATTTCGGTATACTGCCATGAGTCAATTGAATATTCACAACACTCAGCATTTTAAGCTCGATAATATCGTTTTTCTTAAAAATGCTGACTTCAGAAGAACAGTGTCGGAAGATCTGCAAGCCGGAAAAAGGATGATAGCTCTCTGTCCTGTTGACAGAAATGACAGATCAAAAATAATAGCTGTTTTTGCTGACAGTTCCACTTCAATGATAACTGTGACAGGATGCGATTTTGCTAACGGTCCTTATGAACTTGAAAGTTTTGCAGACAAATTCCCGCAGACGAATTTCTTTGAATGCGAACTTGCTGAAAGTCACGGATTTTCTCTGTTAAACCATCCATGGCAAAGACCGGTGAGAAAACAGACCGTAATAAACGGATCGACTCCATATAAATTTTTCGGGATAACCGGTGATGAAATTCATGAAGTGGCAGTGGGACCTATCCATGCAGGAGTTATCGAGCCGGGTCATTTCAGATTCCAGTGTCACGGAGAACTCGTATATAATCTTGAAATAAATCTCGGATATCAGCATCGCGGCATCGAAGAACTGATAATAAAAGCAAATGCCATTCGAAGAATCATCCTGAACGAATCAATCGCCGGAGATACCGTCATGGGGCATATGAGCGCCCACTGCAATGCAATCGAAAGTCTTTGCAATATTACACCTGGACTTCGTGCACAGATAATCCGCTCCATCGGTGAAGAGATCGAAAGAATAGCAATGCACATCGGATGTCTTTCCGGAATTGCAAACGATGTCGGTTTTGCTCTTGCCGCCAATTCATACGGCAGGATCAGAACTATTATGATAAACAGTCTCGGGCTTATCTGCGGATCAAGGTTCGGCAGAGGATTGTTCAATTACGGCGGGGTGAAGTTTGACATTGACGAAATCACAATGAAAACACTTCTTGCCAATATGAGATCCGTTAAAAGCGACATTGCACAGATAAACGCACTCATGTTTTCATCGGTAGGAGCCCTTTCAAGGTTCGAAAATACAGGGAATGTTTCATTTTCAGATGCCAGTTCAACCGGACTGGTCGGAATTGCCGCAAGATCTTGTGACATAAAAACCGATACCCGAGTCAACTTTCCTTATGGAGCATACAGATATTCGCATCTTTCAATGATGACAATGCTTACAGGCGATGTATTTGCCAGAGCAAAGATCAGAAGTCTCGAAATAGATGAATCTTTCCGGTATGTTATTGAACAGCTTGAAAATCTTCCTGAAGGTTCGATATCGGTTGATCACGGTGATCTTGCAGCAGGAAAAGCTGTAATTTCAATGACTGAAGGTTTCCGTGGTGAGATCGTTCACATTGCGATAACTGATAAATCTGGAAACCTCATGCAGTATAAAATTAAAGATCCGTCATTCAATAACTGGTACGGACTCAGTCTGGCTCTTAGAAATACAGCAATATCCGATTTTCCACTTTGCAATAAGAGCTTTGACCTGTCTTATGCCGGACATGATCTGTAATAACGGAGCGTTTGTATGTTAGATGTGTTAAAAATAAGAATACTTCAAGGCGATCCGATAGTTCACGATGTCAGAAAGAACGGAACTTCACCGCTTTACCGCGGATTTCCGCTGATCAGTGACGCAAAATGCCTGGCAGGATGCAAGGAATGTGCAAATATCTGTCCTGTGAATGCCATATCACTTGATCCGGTCAGCATTGATCTTGGCAAATGTGTTTTCTGTCCTGAATGTGAAAAAGCATGTCCTCAGAAAAAGATATCTTTCAGCAGAAACTACATCATGTCTTCAACAACAAGGAACGGACTTATTGTTAAAAACGGAATGAGTTCAATAACACCTGAAAAAGCTTCGGAAAAAATAAGAAAATATTTCGGCAGATCGCTCAAACTCCGTCAAGTCTCAGCTGGCGGATGCAGTGGTTGTGAACTTGAGCTCAATGCCTGCGGCAATATCAACTTTGACATGGGAAGATTCGGAATAGAATTCGCCGCTTCACCAAGACATTCAGATGGAATAGTTATCACCGGACCTATCACAAAAAACATGGCTGAAGCTACTCAGATCTGCTATGACGCAGTTCCCGATCCGAAAATAATCATCCTCACCGGAGCATGTGCGATTTCAGGCGGAATATTCCAGAACTC
>DAOQAY010000007.1:13991-35258 GCA_035354435.1 bacterium | reverse complement strand
TTTTACCCGGAAACTGGCTCTTGAATTTGCTGTCTGCAAGCTTTGTTCCAAGTCCGGGAGTTTCCTTATGTTCAAGAATGGATGTGTTGAAAAAAGACTGTTACTTCTTCTCCCTGAATGTGATGACTTCGCCTAGAGCGTCGATGTACTGTTCGAATGTGATATGTCCATTTTCCTGCATGATATTGAGGATTCTGTGCAGGTTGCCGACCCATTTCTCGTTGACATTGCCTGTGAGGAACTGGTAGTGATATTTATACGGTCCGGGTATCACCGAGGCGAGATATGCGGCTTCAAGCGGAGTAAGTTCATAAGCCGTTTTGCCGAAATAATAGTATGCCGCCTGTGATATTCCGAAAATACCGGGAGCCCACTCGATTATGTTCATATATATTTCAAGCAGACGGTTTTTTGAGAATGTAGCATCAAGCTCGACAGCAAGGAGCATCTCCTGAAATTTGCGGATCAGGGTTTTATTTCTATTGAGGAAAAGGTTTTTGGCAAGCTGTTGTGTAATCGTAGAACCGCCCCGGAGTCTTTTATTCTTTATATTGTCAAGAACTGCCGGTCCAAGCTCATTAAAATCTATACCGGGGTGCATAAAAAAGCCCGCATCCTCAGAAATAACAACCGCCCAGTAAACATGTTCAGGAAGATACGCTATCGGAACATAGTCATCATTAGAAGGACCTATAGTAAACTTATGAACTTCACCATTGTCATTGACGAACGAGTATTGAAATGTGCTTATCAGATAATCAAGCCTGTCAGAGATCTGTTTCGCATCAACGACATCACCTGTCACGGAAAAAACAGGTTCTTCGTCTTTATATTGAGCGTAATCCATCGTGAAATCGATATACCCTGCAAGATTGAACCCTTTAAAAACAGCCCCTTTGACGAGAGTTTCAAGCTTATTCAAAGACGCATTTTTGATGTCAAGCTTCAGAGATTTCCCCTCCGGACCGTAACTGCCTTCAAAAAAACCTTCTATTCCGCCTATTGAGAATTTTGACTCGTCAATGTGCACACTTTTGGCGGTAATATCAAATTTTGCATTACTTTCGAGCCTCAGAAAAGGGAGTTTATAGGGAATATTGTCAATAAGCGGATGCTCAACCATGATGTCAAGAAGTGTCAGATCAGTTGAAACGCTGACCTCGGTTCCTTCTTTTTTCACTGTCACTTCACCATCGACGATCCCCGAATAATCAACCGGTCTGAGTTCTTTCACAAACAGTTTGTCAAACATTTTCAAAGAAACATTGTCAAACCGGATATCAGCTTTCTTTTCAGGTATCGAGAACACAACTTCCAGAAAACCTTCACTATTCATCCCTTCAATGCCTTTAATACGGAGAACGCCGTCATGCCCCTTCGTTTTAAGGTTTGTCCAGAAAGATTCCTGTGAACCCATAAATTTCACAGCGGTCTTTTCAATGGTCATATCAATACTGAAATCGTCAAAAACGCTGCTACCTGACCTGCCTGAGCTTTTTCTTGTTTCTGTGGCTCCAGCTTTTTCTTTTATGATCTTTAAAACCTCAGACTGCTCAAAAGACAAGGTGCCGCACCTGACCTGAATGTTTCTGCTTTTTCCCGTCAAAAGATTGAGCGGATTATTTACTGAACAATCCTTAAGTATAACAAGATCTCTGCTGTTTTTCTTCACAACTAAGCCCTGTGCTGTGAATTTTAAAGGGATAATTGAATATCCCGGACCGTTGATAGCTGTTTCAGTATCGGTTTTTTCAGATATTTTATTTGAAACTGCAATTGCGGCTTTCTGAACAATTTTCCCGGCTATATAATTTGCAGTTATCAGTACAGAAGAAAAAATAAATAGTACAATCAGTGCTTTAACGAGTATTGCTTTTGTTTTGGGAGATATTGTCATTTGAAAGGGATCAATCTGGAATTAATACGGACACTTGTCGTTTGCAGTGCTTCCACATGTGGAATTTTCGGGTTTATTAGCTTCATCAATACAAGTCTGTGAATCAAATCCTTTATTTCCGTCACTGTCTTCACAGCTTTCAATAAACTTTCTCCATGAACTTGCCTGATTTTTGCCTTCGTAACTTCCCTGATCTTCACAGTTTTCGATACAGTCATCTGTTCCTGTCTTGTAACCGCCGCAGTCTTTTTCCACACAAGCCTTGACAGCTGCACAGCTGCAGAATTTATAGCACATCAGTCCTGACCATTCGGTACAGTTCGTATTACAGAAAGCATTTGCGGTTCCTGCTTCATAAACAGCCTCTCCGCCATCATCTTTTATCTCACCGCAGTCAACAGTTGTCCCTTTTTCGCAAATTTCATAAGGTTCATCGACATTCCCGTTTCCGCAGGTAAGATGAGTCTTGCAGGCATCTGACTGGAATTTGCAATTTTCCTTCATACAGTCATCCATTACAGGAGCGTCTTTGCAATTTGTGTCAAGACATTCCATCATTGTATCATATTTTGCCTTCGCAGCAGGCCATGTTTTTGCAATACAAGCCTCTTCGCAGGTTGAATCTGAACATTTTCCGACACATTCATAAACCTGATAGCATGTAAGAGCATCTTTATCAACACAGGCATAAGTGTCCCAGTCTGTGCAAGTTGAATTGCAGACAGCTTCATTTATCGGCTGCCAGCTGTCACCCATTTCCTGACATGGTTTTGTCTCTTTATCTTCACATATTTCGCCTTCATCAATCTTGCCGTTTCCACATTTTTCATTCGGGTAACAGGCATAATATTCATCAGGACAATTCGTATCCATGCAGACTGCAATATCATCACTGCCGGAACAATTTGCTGTATAGCAGGTATTAAATGTTTCATACAGTCCTTTGCCCTGCTCGCTTCCTGAATCAACACAGGCAGTTTTGCATGCATCGTCAGCACAAGCCGTTACACACTGGAATATCTGAGAACAAGTCTTTGTTCCGCCCGCAGAACAGTTTGTGGGATCCCATCCAGTACAGTATCTATTACAGGCAGCGTCACCGGTGATATAATTGCCGGGAAGCTCTGTGCATGGCTTTGTGTTTCCCATTTCACAAATTTCATGACTATCGAGCTGACCGTTACCGCAATTGTCACCGTCTTCTCTGGGAACACATTTGCTGAGATCATATGCAGTACAGTCTGCGTTGCATTTCGCTTCAAGCTCAGGATAGAAATGACCTGCCTGCCAGCAAGGAACATTGCCGTCACAGAACTCACCTTCTTCAATAATCCCGTTTCCGCATTCCGGACCGTTGCTTGTGCTGTCACTGTCGTTTTCAGAATTTGAACCTCCATCCCCGCATGAAACTGTTACCAGTGCAAAGATAAACGAGAGAACAAATAAAAAATTCCTCATCTTAATCTCCAAAAATAATTTTGCCCTTAAAAACACCTCAATCGACTGTATTTTAGAAAATGCCGGTATTCTGTCAAGAGAAAATAAGATTCGGTTATAAACAGCCCTGACATAATTTCTTATACATTACTAAAGCATCTTCAACAGGAGAGGAATAGTATTTTTTCCTAAAACCCGTTTTTCTGAAGCCGGTTTTCTCATAAAAAGCAATGGCTGCAAGGTTCGAAACCCGCACCTCAAGAAAAACTGAATTGACACCTTTTTTACAACAATGATCAAAAGCTTCATTGATAAGTCCGGTAGCAAAGCCAGTTCTGGAATAATTCTTTTTTACTACTATCTGGATTATTTCAGCTTCATCGCAAACCGTTGAAATTATAAGATATCCCATCAACTCATTATCCTGAAAAGAAGCAAAGACAACATACTTGGACTCATCACCGGCAGAAATAATATCATCTATAAACGATCTGGTTGCAGAACCAAAACTCTCGAACCCCAACGCAACGATATCATTGCTGATTTCAGACAGCATTACTTTATTTAAGATCATTTTTTCTCAGAAATACATGCGACAGGACAGACTTCAGAACATTTTCCACAACCGGTACAGACAGATTCGTCTATAGCATAAAAGCTGTCTCCCTGATTAATTGCCTCCACAGGACATTCCGCAGCACATGCGCCGCAACTTATACAGGAATCACCATTTATTGAATAAACCATACAAAGCTCCTTTAACTATTTTCTTTTCTTAGGTTTTATAACTTTTGCCGCTTTTTTCTCAGGAACAGTGTCTTCTATCGCAGTATCAAAAATGGATGCCTGTTTATCTTCAAGTTTCTGGTTTTTCTTCTCTTTGACCACCTTTGCGGCAGAAACTTTCTTCGTTTCTTTTGTTTCAACTTTTTCAGGCTCCGGCTGAACCGGCTTCACAGGCTGTTTTTTGACAAGAGTTGCTTCATCTATCTTTTCAGCACCTTTTCCCTCGGAAATTTCAGTTTCACCTTTGATCTTCATGATCCTGTATGTCTTTTGAGGAACAAGCACTTTTTCAGGAATAACTGCACTGTCACCGTTTGATGCTTTCATAAACCACTCTTCAAAACTTACCAGACCGTCTGAAGTGACAACTCCGCCGTTGTATTTTTCATTAAAAGCGGCAATAGTTTCAGAAAGTTTATCCTTCTCTTCTCCGAGTGGAACAAGTTCAGAAACCACTTTCACCTCATAACTGCCGGGGTAAACTCTGTCAACTCTGTCTATGTCAACATTCGGAAAATCATTCCTGTTGACAACTTCAGAAGTTCCGTCAAGATACATGACTACGAAAATCATTACCTTCCTCCATCTGATGGATTTTATAAAGTCGGATCCTATTCTCTTTTCATAACGACCGCAAATCAGATTATATTTGCAGAAATAACTTCTTGCCGTACAACTTGTCGTAGCCTGTTTCTTTTTCGGGCAGTAAAGCTGGGAAGAACCTTTTTTCCGGCGGGATAAAGCTTTGTTGAGCTCCATTATCTTTCCGTTCAGCGGGCTCTGGTCAGGATCTGCCCACATAGGAAAACACTGATGGAAAAGCAGTCCTTTAGCAAGGCAGTCTTTGACCGGACAGGACAGACATTCAGTAAAATGAACTTTTGTACCCGGAAGAAGTCCTTTTTCATCAGGGTCGAAACAGATGATCCAGCTATTCTCAAAGCCCGTCATTTTTTCTCCGGCAATATTTCAGCGGGAAGTCTACTCGTTGATCCGGGCAATTTCAAGAAGTTTTTTTCCATATTTATTACACATATTGATTTATCTGATATCTGTTTAAACGGCCGTTCTTTTTTTTTGACTTTTGCGACTCTCATTTTATAATCCTGTAGAAGTTTGATGTTGTGCATACTTTAAATAATTATTGGAGGCTTGAGAAATGAAAAGATTACTTATGGTTACGCTGCTGCTGTTGTTTGCTTCAGCTTTCATTTCCTGTAACAGTTATGATGTTGAAGGAAAACCTGAAGTAGCTTCTAACCCGGCGAAAAAAGTTTTTTCCTACTATCCGTGGGACAGCAATAACAATCAAAATCCGGATGAAACAACTACCGATGAAGAAGTAACAGATGAAACAGTAGTTGATAATGAAGTTAACGATGATACCGTCACCGACGATACCGTCACAGATGATACCGTCACCGACGGAGAAGTTGCCGATGATACCGTCACCGATGAAGAAGCAACAGATGACGACGCTGCCGTTTTAGCACTTAAAGCTGAACTTCCTGAAAGCATAACTCAGGAATTTGAAATTTACAACAGAGGTGTTACAGGCACATTAAAGATATTTAAGATTAATATGCTTGACCCGGATGGAAATCAGATCGAAGTGATCGACAACGCAAGTTATAAAAATCTTTTTAAGATCCAGATCCAGAAAACCGCCAGCGGCATAATTCAGGAAGGATGGAATGAAAAACTTCTTACTTTCGACAATATGGCTGCAACTGAAGGAAGCAATATTGCCGAACTCTGCCCTCTTGATATGAATGCAACAGGTGATGTGAAAAAATGCAAAAAAAGCTTCAAAGAGACTAAATACAATCCGCAATTCAAAGTACTTCTCAGCTATAATCAGAAAGCTGCAGCAGAACTCACAAAAAATCCTCCTGCAGATTACAAAATTTCAGGAGATTTTTCAATAGAGATCTGCACAAACGATCCTTCGAAGCAGAAAACTTTAACCTGCGGAAACAATGCCACAAGCTATAAAATTCAGGTAACGCGTCAGCCGAACAAGCCTCCCAAACCTATAATTAAGGTTCTTTTCGAATATACTACCGGTGGCGAAATGTCATATAGAAATCTCAAGGACAAGGTTTCAATGAACCTTAAAAACACTTGTGTTTCAGATCCTGACAAAGCTGAAGATTCAAGAACATGCCTTGCAAACTGGGAAAAAAGATATTACATCAAGTACAAATGGGAAATGACAGAATCGCCCACGCCTCTTATTGATAAATCAAAAATCAAGCTTCCTGACAGCGATAAAGGTTCTGCAGGACAGTGGCTTCTTGATTCCTCAGATGGTAACAATCCCAAAAGAGCTGAATTCACAGGACTTATGATTACTCCGAGAAAATATGCTGAAGAAAACAGCAGCTATAATGAAAAGTCCTGTAACGATATTTGCGGAAACACAGAACCTTCAAATACAAGTGATGAGTTCTATTTCCTTGACCTTTCAAATTATCTGATCTGCCGTCAGAAATATTGTGAAAAGTTTAAAACAAAATATTACAAGATCAATATTCAGGCTGAAACCGTTGATAAACAGACGGATCTTGTCAGCGATACCGCTGATATAACAGTTCTTCCGAAGATCATTCCTCAGGCACGAGTAGTCGCTCAGCTTACATGGGATAAGGGCTACAAGACAAGTTCTGAGTGGGATAAGGGCGGCGGAGTACAAGTCGACCTTGATATTCACATGGTCAAGAGAACAAGTCTTGAAGCACCGATTTACGGTTATACTCCGCTTGAAGGTGTTATCGGAACATTTGCTCTTCCTGACGGAGAAGGACCTAACTTCGATTCTTCCGTTGATGAAAAATATTACCGCCATGATGATTGTTATTTCGGCGATAGTGGACTTGGGGCTGCTGGTGATCAGACTATTAAATGGAAAGCCTCACTTGATATTGATAACAAATGGGGGGGCAACAATTTTGAAACTCCTGAAACCATAGGTCTTGGACCGATTGAAGATAAAGATGGAAACGGAATTCCTGATGAAGAAATAATCGATGATCAATACCTTATTGTTGTCAACTATTTCACATGCACATCAAGCTTTCTGGATGGAGTGGACAGATGTGCTGAAAATTATAAAAGTGATGATTCCGCTTACGAAGTTAATACAAGAGTTGAAATTTTTGTTGACGGAGTTGATACTCCACGACCTGCAAGAGTTCAAAGTGGAACCGAAGTCCGTACTGCTGATAATTATGCGACAACTTCCAAAAACTTCATTTTAAAACCTAATGAATGGAAAGTTGTAGCAGTTGTTAAATGGGATCCATCACTTCCGGCCCCTGAAGCTAATCCTTTATATCCAGGTGATGGAATAGTATCTGACACTGCAATGACTGATGAAGGTATTTCAACAGATGCTCAAAAATACAAAATATGCAAATATCCTTCATCCGAGGCTGTTCTTGTTCCAATCTGGTCACCGGATGATTACTATGCATTTGTTGACCAACCACTTGATCCTGGAGTAGAAGGTTCACCATCTATAGGTGTTTGTTACTGATTAATTTTCTAAATTTTATTTTTTACCGGGCAGTTATCTGCCCGGTTTTTTTTTGCTTTTATTTACTTATACTTTAATATTCATCCTGAAGAATTTTATTATCCGGTGTAGAATGAAAAAGATTGCTGTTATTATATTTTCCCTGTTATTTTTTCTGATATGTTCAGCCGATGAGAAAACATACTCTATTTATATGATGGGAAATAAGATAGGCTCAAGTATCGACAAGTGGAGTGAATCCACAGACAAATCCGGCACATGCATTATTACACTTGATTCTTCTTCAAATATGGAGATCAACCGTGGTTCTTTTGTAATAACAATGAAATCACACTCCATTGTTAAAGCTGACTGTAAAAAATTCACACCTGTATCAGTTGAATCCGAAAGTAGTGAGATTTCCAGTAATATCAAAGCCAAAGGAGTTGTTAAAAACGGGGTTTTCACTGCCGAGCTGGAGAAGAACAATAACAGAGAGAATTTTTCATATTCTCTTGAAGGCGGCGTAACATTTTTCAGTCTGATATTCAAGAAATTCTCAGCTGAACAACTGCTCAAAGGCGGAAAAACAACAGTAATTTCAGAAGACAGCCTTTCTGTAAAAGAAATAACTTACTCCGCCGTCAAAGAAACTTCCGGAAACATAAAGGCAACCGTAAATTACGGCGGTATTCCAATCACATTTGTTTTATCTAACAGTGTCGTGATAAGATCGGAGCTTCAGAATGGACTTATAACCTATACTCTTGACGGATCTGATACTTCTTTCGAAAATAAAATTGCGAATTCTTCTTCAAAAAACGAAAATGATATAATTGCTTCCACTGCGATAGAGAATAAAGGAATTGCCCTTAAACGGCCGAGATTTACAAAAAAGGTTGTTTTCACATTTACAGGAGAAAACGGTGGCCGAATACCTGAAATTCCTGAAATGTGTTTCCAGAAAGTAAAAAAGAACGGGAATTCTGTTTCTGTAACAAATACTTCTTTTCAGTACTGTGACGGCTCTGAACCTGAAAAACAAGATACAATGCCGAATCTTTATGAGGACAGTAATAACAAGTTGATAGCAGATACAGCAAAAAAGATTGTAAATGGCGCTCCAGACAGGAATGAAATGATAAAAAGAATGGTAAGGTTTGTTTTCAGACACATCAAAGATAAAAATTACAAATTCGGCAACCTTTCGGCAAGTGAAGTGCTGAAGGAACAATCAGGAGACTGCACAGAACACTCCACATTATTATCGGCACTTTTAAAATCAATAGGAATTCCTGTAAAAATGGCTTACGGTCTTGTACTCGATAATGAGGGCAGGTTCTTTTTTCATAACTGGAATATAGTCTACAATGGCGGGAAGTGGATAAATGTTGATTCAACTTTCGGTATTGAGAAAGCAGATTCTTCCAGAATATTGCTTATGACAGGAAATGGAACCAGTCAGTCGAGAGAAGATATTTCTTTAACTGTTCTAAAGTTCATGAACAATATTGAAATTTCAGTGACAGGTTTTGAATATGAATAAAAAATGGTTCAATTCAGCAGCTGTAAAAGGAAGCGGATTCGAACATATTGCGGATGAAATTGTTGAACTGAATAATCTCAGCAGTGATAAAATAAAAGAGATCGATCTGCTTTTTACCGACAACCCCCTCCTTTTCTTCTCAAAATTCAAAGGGTTCCATTTTACTGTTGTTTGTGATTCAGAAGTAAGACCCGAAGATCAGGAAGCGTATCTTCTTGAAAATCCGGGGAATTTCTTTATAAGCAGGATCGGACACGACATAACAAATCTCTTTTTTCCTTTTGAACATTTTGAATATATTGAAGAAGATATCATCAAACAGCGGACTGCTCACGGGATCAGATTCGGAAAACAGATAAATATAATCGGACACCTTCTTCAGAAAACTGGCGTTTTGAAAAACAACCGTTCCGACTTTACTGAGATCATCCAGATGATAGAAGCTCTGTGCCGGAAGAATAAAATTTCATTTGAACTGCAAAATACCAACGACTGGTTTATTGACAATCTTCCTGATGCTCATGTTTTTAATTATGTCATTGAAGAGATAATATCCAACTGGATAGATCACGGTTCAGGCGGATATAAAATATCTGTTCATGACCGCGAACTTGTTTTCTCTAATAATTTCAAGGGCACTGTTGATACCATTAGAACGAAAGCTAAATTGAGATGCCCTTTCAGGAAAAAAAATACTGGAACCGGAGCAGGATTGGGGTTATATATTGTTTCATTGGCTTCTGCAAGAGGAGGTTTTGATTGGGATATTTCAATACACGAAGATTCTTTTTCCTTGTCGCTGTTGTTTTAGTTTCAGGAAATATTTTTGCAGATTATTCTGAAGGAGGAGATCCCACAGAACAGGTTACCGACACTTCATTCGGTTATAGAAGCAAAGAACTTTCTCATTCTATTGATTCCCAGAACTGCGGCAAAGGATGCGGTGCTATATTAAGTCATAATTCCCAGTTTCTGATGAACCCATCTCTGACCATGACCCAGAAACAATTTACCTTCTCACTTTTATATAATTATCTTGACTCAGCATCAGTTTCAGTTAGCGATTCTAAAACCTCAGTTGTCGGCGGCGGTATTATTTATAATAGAAATAGCGGACTCAATCAGATAAAAACGAACATTGCCTTCCCGTTCTATAAAATGGTCTATGGCGGCATAAATGTTAACAATTACATAGGAAAATTCACTCCGATACAAAGAAAAAATATCAGTTCACATTCTTTTGATGTCGGCATATCCGCTATGATTACAAAATTTTTATATGTAGGATTTGCAGCAACTGATTTCTGGACATTCTATGGACCTGATATTCCAAGAAAACTGAACTGGCAGTTCGAGCTTAATTTTAACGATATGTTCTTTGTAAATAACGGCTGGCAGTATCACCTTGAACCTGAAAAGGAAAAATTTGCAAACAAAAGAAGCAATCTTAAAGATTTCGACTTTTACACCGGGTTTGAGTTCAGAATAAGCTGGTTTAGAGCCGGACTTGGCTTTAACAATCTTTCTTTTTCAAAAGAATTTACATGGAACACGACCATGAAAACATTCAGTCTTGCATTTTATAAACCGGGTGCTGGCGGTATTTACGGGAATTTTATGTACAACAGGGAATATATGACTTTTTCATTCAATATTGTGTGGGAACCGCCTGTACAATAGCCTATTTAATTGGACTTTCTTTTTTCAGTGGATAATATTCTTAACTGTAGTTTGTGTCTATCAAAGGAGATGAGTATGGACGATAGAAGAAAAAAAGAGGACCGCAGAGATGATGTTCAGTTCAAACTTCCCAAAGATTCAAGAGACAACCCCGATCGAAGAGGAAAAGAGAGAAGAACAAAAGAAAGGATACCTGTTAAAATGTGGGTCCGCAATATTGACGGAAATGCCAATTATTTTCAGCAGACAGGGAATCTGAGTGTCAGCGGCATGTATATCCTCTCACCAAACCCCTATTCTGACAATACTACAATCCAGCTCGAATTTCAGGTTCCGGGAACGGATCATATAGTTAACTGTCATGCACTGGTATTAAGGAACACTAATGACGGACAGTTTGTCGGTATCAGCGTAAAGTTTACCGATATGAGTGAAAAAGACAGACAGGTAATAAGCAAAGCAGTTGATGATCTGATCTGTGAATACTGGTATATAATGGAGTGATATGAGCCGCATTTACACCGATGCTTTGATTATCGGAAGCGGCCTTTCAGGACTTTCAACGGCACTAAGTCTTGCGGACAAAGGCATTCGTGTACTACTGATAACAAAGGAAAGCCTCGATATTTCTAACAGCGCCAACGCACAGGGCGGAATTGCCAGTGTGGTGGACTTCGATCAGGATTCATTCGAAAAGCACATTTCCGATACCATGACAGCTGGAGCCGGACTGAACGACAGTGAAGTTGTCCGGTTTTTTGTCGAGAACGGACCTGATGCTATAAATTATTTCAAACTTCTCGGGTGCCGCTTTACTGAAAATGAAAAAGGAAGTCTTGATCTTGGCAAAGAAGGCGGACACACTGAGCGAAGAGTTGTCCATGCAGGTGATATAACAGGAATGGAGCTTATAAAAACCATAAAGAATGCAGTATTGAAACATTCTGAGATAACACTCCTTGAAAACCACACAGCCATTGATATTATCACAACATCAAAGTTCCTGCTTTCCAGCTCCAATATGGCTATCGGAGCTTACATACTTAACAATTTAAATGGACAGGTCATTACGGTTTGCTCAAAAAGCATTCTGATTGCAACAGGCGGATGCGGTAAAGTATATCTCTACACATCGAATCCGGATGTTACTTCGGGTGACGGTGTCGCTATCGGTTTCAGGGCTGGAGTTCCGGCAGTTAATATGGAAATGATACAGTTTCACCCCACCATTCTTTACCATGAAAAGGTAACTTCGATGCTGATCTCGGAAGCATTAAGAGGAGAAGGCGGGATTCTCATTGACAAAAGAGGCTGTCCTTTTATGGATAAATACCACCCTTCCGGATCACTTGCACCCAGAGATATTGTCGCCAGAGCCATCGACCACGAAATGAAACGAACAGGAGATGACAATGTATTTCTTGATATGCGGCATCTCGACGGTAATTTCTTAAGAAAAAGATTCCCTAATATTTTCAAGATATGTCTCGATGCCGGCATAGATATGAGAAAAGAACCGATTCCTGTAGTTCCTGCTGCTCATTATATGTGCGGAGGATTAAAGAGCGATCCGCATGGAAAGACAATAATCCCGGGACTTTTCGTCAGTGGAGAAGTTGCCCATACAGGGCTTCACGGTGCAAACAGACTGGCTTCCAATTCTCTTCTCGAAGCTGCTGTAATGGCAAGATATGCTGCAAAAGAAATGATCGATTATGTTACCAATTTTAAGCAGTCTGATATTGAACCGCCTGAATGGAATGAAGGGTCGGCCACCGATAAAGATGAAAACATTGTTTTAAAACAGAACTGGGACGAGATAAGAAGGTTTATGTGGAATTATGTAGGAATTGTCAGAAGCAACAAACGACTTGAAAGGGCTTTAAAAAGGCTTGAACTTATAAAATTTGAGATCCATGAATACTATTGGAATTTCAAAGTTAACAGGGATTTGCTTGAGCTTCGAAATATCACCCTGGTCGCAGAACTTATAATTAAAAGTGCAATGAAAAGACATGAAAGCCGCGGACTGCACTTCAATATAGATTACCCGGAAACAAAACCGGATGCAATAAACACTGAAATATTTCCTGAAGAGATAGTCTGATCTATTGATTTATATACAGAACACCCTCGTCACACCATATCGCAACCAGCTCTAAGACATCAAGATTCTTGAATTTCTTTTTCAATTCATCAACTGACACAGTTCCTTTCTTTCTTATGAATGAGAATATTGAACCTTCTTCATCTGTAATAACTTTAGTAAAAACACTCCCGTCAAGCCTGTAGATCATTCCATACATGGTCTCCTTTTCGACATCACTGGAATATTTTTTAAGGTCGATGTAACCGGTTTCAAGAATGTCTTCAACATTGTAAAAGAACTTATCAAGAAAAACAGAGCTGTTTATTCCTACAAAAGTCTTTCCGTTTATGGATTCGATCTGATAAGGATATGTTATAATATCTTCTTCGATCGTCATAAGAGATGTCGTATAAAAATGGTTGTGTTTAAGCAAATCTGAAGCTATTGACCACAGTTTCTTTTTCTGGAACCTATCAAAAAGATAATTAAAAAACTCAATTATGTACTCAAAAAGCATATTGTAATCTATATCATCAACATTCATAGAATTCATATCTACAGGCTGTTTTTTGATCCATTTGTTCCACCTCTGGATAATCTCCCAGTTGGGCATTTCGAGTCCTTTGGCAAGCATCGTAATAACAGACACCATTCGACCTTTATTGTAAAGCACATCAATACCTTCAGCTATCTCGCTTACTTTTTCAAACTCCCTTTTATTAAATTGGGAATTTTCAGAAGCACTGTAAGGATAACCATGCTCAATGTTATAATTGAACTCTCTCATCCTGTTATACATTCTGGTCCCTGGATACATTGACAACCTGAAGACATTAATACTTATAGGCCACAGATTAAATGCCGTTTCAAGGTCCTTCAGAAAATCATCGAATGTCATTTTAGGAAGACCGCCGATTATATCTATTCCGAAAAAAAGAGAAGGAAAATTAGCCATATGCCTGATATTATTAACAGCATTCTCAACATTGAAGGAAGTCATCAGGTTTTCATGCACCTTCTGATTTATAGTCTGAAGACCAAAATTCAGAAAAACATTCATATCTGACAGTTCTTCAATATCCTCTCTTGAAAGAAGATCAGGCCTAACCTGCATTTCCACAAGAGTATATGGCAGATATTGTTTTATCAGCGTAAGCAGTTTTCTGAAATGCTGATGGCTCAGATTAAATACAGGACAGCCTATGATCATCTCAGATATCTGTTTACCGGCAAACAATTTAAGCTCTTTTTCAAGATAACTGAAACTGTGGTGCCGCAAATTATTCTCATGAGAAAAATCGACACAGAAGTCACATCTGAAAAGACACCCTCTGCCGACTTCCCAATAAACTATCGTATTTTCATCGACATCTATCATACCGTTCAAGTATGGTGACGGAATCATGTCCAGATCAGGCATAACCCTGTTCTCTCCAAATAAAAAAGTCCTTTTCTCTCTGTCTTTGAAAATTATTCCAGCTGCCTTGGAAAGATCCCCGTTCTCTTTTTTCAAAGCGGCAATTTCAAACAGTGACAGCTCCGGTTCATCCTGAATTATAAAATCAAAATCTTTTTTCAAATACTCTTCAGGGTGACTGAAACTGTCGTGACCCCATATACCTTTCAATGTTTTCTGGGACTTATAACTTTCTATGAACTTCATAATATAAGATGCGTTCCAGAAGAGCATTCTGAAAAGCACAACATCACAATCCTTGTTCTTTAAACTGTTTGATGATGTAGACATATCATCAGTCATGTATAAATTCACTATTTCCGTTTCTATCTGACCACCTGATCTCTCATCGATGAAAGCTTTTATCGTAAATAGATGGTATTCGTGATTTCTGTTAATTCTTGACTTGTTTACATTAACAACAGCAACCTTCATCTTAGACCTCGATGATTAATGAACCGAAAAAGAAACCGGCTCCGGAATAACTCCGGAACCGGACTTGAAAAATTACTGAATTGAACTCAAATAACTTGAAATAGCTTTAAATTCTTTCATAGCTCCGGCGTATTCAACCTTGTCACCTTCTTCTTTGAGAATCTCTTCTATAATTGGAACAAAAGATTTATCTTCAGTTTTGAGCAGTGCAATAGAAAGCGCTTCACGGACATAAGGCTCCGAATGTCTGAAAATAGGTTTAAGCTGTTCTTTATAGTGCTTTATGTCGCCTGAATAACCTATCATGTAGACTGCTTTTTCAACGACAGCAGGATTCTTGTCAGTAAGTTTCCTGACATAACATGCTATTTCGCTTCCGCATTCCTGAGATATTTTTGCTCTAGTGATAAATCTTTCGAACATGTCAACCATTCTCTTTGTTGACTCATAATTGACATCAAGAAGAGACTGACTGTTCACTTTCTTTTTAAGATCTTCTTCTTTCATGTCTTTTGCATTCGTTTCTTTCATAACAGTGTCTGTTGCTTTTTTCTCAACAGCAGCAACATACTTTTGACCTTCAGCAACCATTGTATTTGCAGACTTGATAAAATCCTCCGCCATTGAGGGATCGGTCATCATTCTTGTGTATGCATCAGCAGCCCAGACGATTGATTCATAGAAAAGAATTTTCTCATTCATTTCATTGTATTCAGCCATAGGCTTCTGCTTTGCAACTTCAGCAAGATAAGGAATAGCCTTCGGATCGCCAAGAATTCCGAGCGCTTCCGCACCTTTCATAATAATTGAAATTTCCTGACCTCTGTCTGCAAGCTTAGCCTGTGCGATCTCTTCTTTGGACAGCTTTTCTTTTCCTTTCTTGGCAACAGCTTTTGTAAACTTCTTACTTACCATCTTAAGAAGTGTATCTGTAGCTTTGAAATCTCCGAATTTTGCAAGCTGAACAGCAAGATGTTCTGCAAGGAAGGGCTGTTTCTTTTCAGCTGCAAGCTGTGCTTCAAGTTCTGCTATAACCATATCAACAGCCTGTTTTGAGCGAATGTCTGCCAATACGATAGATGTTTTAAGTTTTGTAGTTGTATCAATCGAAGCAATTGTAGCCAGATATTCATCATCTTTAGGACATTCGCCTTTCTTTTTTGCTTCTTCATTACCAAGATATTCAGGACAGAACTGCTTTGTAGCTCGTTCCTTATTTGCATCCTGAATCTTATTTACGGCAGGATTCTGACCGCCGTAAGCCTTTATAAGTTCTTCTTCTGCAAGCTTTCCAAGTCTGATAAGTGATTTTCTTGACTCAGGAAAAAGACTGAATCCCTGCTCTTCGTAAAAAAGAGAAGTAACAAGCGGTTTTACCGTTGTAGGATCCTGCCATTCACCAAGAACTCCGGCTGTTGTATATTTTGTACCGAAATCTTCAATAGGAGATTCAAATACTTTCAATATTTCAGGAACAAGATATTTGCTTTCAGCAGGCATCTTTGAAAGTGCTTCAATAGCCGATCTTTTTGCAACAGATTCCGCTTTTTCACGGGTTCCGGCAGCAAGCTGTTCGGGAGTATTGAGAGTAAAATATTTTGCAAGTATCGGAACAGCTTCAGGACGATTTAAAAGACCCAGTGCAGTAGCAGCGCTTTCAAGTGTCTTGAGGTTTCTTACATTGATAGATGTAAAACAGTCATCAACTATCTCTCCTATTCTGGGAACAGACATATCACATCCAATCTCTCCGGCAGTAAGAATCGCAGCTCCGGCTTCAGGTGTCTTATCCAGAGTAAGGATCTTTTTGCAGGTCTTTTTTTTGTTAACAATTTCATCCTTCATTTTCTTAAGTGACTGCAATGCATAATTTCTTGATTCCTTTGGATAAAGTTTATCGAGATATGCATCCTCAGGGTTACAGGAAACGGCAGATACCAGCGCGGCAATCACCAGAAAAAACATCAAATTTCTAGGCTTCATAGTTACCTCATTACATTAAACAGATTATTATAAGTAACCAAAACATTCAACCGACTTTAGCAGAAAAACTCAAAATATCAAATTTTTGCAAAAAAAACACTCCTCTAATATCAGACATTTACAACAATGCCTCTTTTCTTGACATGACCCGCTTTAGAATATAGCATTCACAGTTTATTTTAAGGAGGAAAATATGCTTTCAATCCTGCCTTTGGGGTGCTATGGAAGTGACCTCGAAAACAAAAAATGCATAACCATGCAGATATCTCCGTCAACTGTTATTGATACAGGAGCTCTGCTTTCATCTCTCGACACACCGCAACTTGTTGATATCCGAAATGTTATCATCACTCACTGCCATTTTGACCATATAAAGAACCTCCCTATTTTTTCAGATTTTATGCTGTCACTCGGACATCACTCTTTCAATCTGCTTACAACCGAAAATATAATGAAACAGATTCAGCAGCATATTCTTAATGATCTCATCTGGCCTGATTTTACGAAACTGCCTACAAAGAAAAAACCGACTATAAACTTTATTCCCATTTCTTTTGATAAACCTTTTACTATCGATCAGACAGAATTTATTCCTGTTGAAATGAACCACCTTGTCGAATCTATCGGCTTTGTTATCAAGAAAGGTAAAAAATCAATAGCTTATTCTGGAGACACATACTTTTGCGACAGATTTGTTGATCTGATAAACTCGGATAATTCGATAAAAACTGTCTGCTGGGAAGCCTCATTTCCTAACAGGCTTGAAAAGATTGCTATTGCGTCCAAGCACCTTACTCCTGAATTCCTGCAGACCGAACTCAATAAGGTTAAAAGAAAATGTGAGATACACACATTTCATCTGAAACCGAATCTGGAAGACGAAATCATGACCGATCTTAAAAACATCAGGAGCAGAATGGTCATAACTACGATGAAACAGAAAAAACCTATTTCAATTTAATTACGGAAATATCAGAGAATGAATAGACAGGTTATAGTTAACAAGACTCCCGGAGAAAAGCGGGTTGCAATAATTGAAAACCGCAAGCTGGTCGAACTTCACATTATGAGAAATGATTCAGGCTCATGTCTGGGCAACATTTATTCAGGTATAGTGAAGCGGGTTCTTCCCGGAATGCAGTCTGCATTTGTAGAATTCGGAGGTTCAAGGACAGGATTTATTTATGTAAATGATCTGAAAGCGGACATAACTTATGAGGAATTCCAGAAATCGTTCGATGATGAGGACTCTGAAGACCCAGCAAACAGTGAACAGGCAAGAGAAACAAAAAGAGTCGATATTTCACAGTTCATTAAAGAAGGTCAGAAAATTCTTGTCCAGGTTATTAAGGAACCTATCGGACAGAAAGGTGCAAGACTTACGACACATATCAGTCTTCCCGGCAGATTTTGTGTTCTCATGCCAACCATTTCTCATATCGGGATAAGCAGAAAAATAACCGATAAAGATAAAAGGAATGAGCTGAAAGAGCTGGGGAAAAAAGTACAGAACAAGGGATATGGCATTATTCTGAGAACTCTGGCGGCGGAAAGCGAAGCGAAAGTGATTGAAAAAGAAGCTGTGACCCTTATAAAGCGATGGACCGAAATACAGAATGATTTCAAGAAGGAAAAAGGTGCGGCAGTAATTCACAGTGCTCCTGATCCTGTTATAGATATTGTTCAGAATACCGACATCAACGATCTCAAGGAAGTCATTGTCGACAATCATGAAGATGAAAAAAATGTGAGAAGTTATCTTAGTTTTTATAATGAAAATCCGGATGAACTTGTCAAATTCTATGATCTGCCCTACCCCGTTTTTGATTACTACAGCATCGAATCCGAGATCGCTAATGTGCTTAAGAAAAAAATATGGCTGAAAAGTGGCGGATTCCTTATTATTGAACAAACTGAGGCACTTACCGTAATTGATGTCAATACCGGAAAATACATAGGAAAAGGAAATCTCGAAAGCACTGTTCTGAAAACCAACCTCGAAGCGGTTGAAGAGATTGCATATCACCTGAGACTGAGAAATATTGCCGGAATCATTGTTGTCGATTTTATAGACATGAGAAATCAGGGCAACAAAAAAAAAGTTATAACCGACCTTGAAAAACTTCTGGAATCAGATCCTGCCAGATGCTCCGTTTTTTATTTCACAAGACTCGGACTGATTCAGATAACCCGCAAAAGAACTACCGAAAGCAACATTTCATCCATGACTGAACCATGCCCTTATTGCAACGGTAATGGAATAATACGCTCCAGAGATACTATAGTTTTTCAGATTTTCAGGGACATTCAACGGCAGGTTAAGCTTTATGGAAGCAGAATAATAAGCATTGAAGCGCATCCCGATGCGGTTTTTGCACTTGAACATAAGCACTCTGATGAATTAAAAGAACTTACAAAAGAGCTCCGGATAACAGTCGAAGCCCAGTCTAACAACTTATTTCATAGAGAACACTACATTGTTTCTTCAAAAACCGGCAATTAATTTTTCGGAGGCAGCATGAGTTTTATCGGGATTTTTCTGATTTCGAGCAGCGTTCTTGCTCTCCAGATACTTCAGACGAGGATTTTTTCGTTTACTCTGTGGCATCATCTTGCATATATGGTGATTACCGTCGCTCTTCTCGGAATGGGTGCAAGCGGAACATGGCTGGCAATAAGAAAGAAACAACCTGAAAAACCGTATCGTTTCCTTGCACTGTGCTCTCTCGGCTTTTCAATTTCAGCCATTCTGTCACTTGCTGTTGCATTGAGAATCCCGCTTGATACTTTCATGGAAGACAAAATGCTTCAGCTGGGATATATTTCCATATATTATTTTCTTCTTGTTTTCCCATACTTTTTTGCAGGAATAACCATCTCTTTTATCTTCAGTCTGGTAAAGGATAAAATAAACATATATTATCTTTCGAACCTGCTGGGATCTGCAATAGGCGGACTGGCTATCCTGCCTGTTATGGAAATGACAGGTGCTGAAGGTGCTGTTTTTGTTGTAACATTCCTTGGAATTATTTCGGCTCTTTTCTTCGCCATTGAAAAAAAAGACCGTTTTTCGCTGATCCTGACCGCTATTGCGGCAGTTATTCTGGTTGCACTGATTCCGGTAAAAGAAAAAGTTCTTCCGGCAAAGCCTCCTGCATCGAAGGCACTGGGCTATACTTATTTTTATAATGCAGATCAGAAAATCATTTACACAAAGTGGGACAGGGTCGCAAGGATCGATGTTTTTGAAAGCTCTCAGTCACAGCACTTTTTCAATTATTTCCCGGAAATAAAAAACAAAGTTATTACAATAGACGGCGATGCATACACACTGCTCTACAGTTTTCCGGAATCAGCATCCGGCAGGTGGAGCTATCCTCCGATAGGCGAATCACTTTATTCAGCTGCATATTTCACTCATAATGAACCGGATGTACTTGTTGTAGGTCTTGGCGGCGGAACCGACATAATCACAGCACTTCATCATAATTCGAACTCAATAACAGGAGTTGAGATCAATAAGGCAATGATCGAAGTCACTCAGGATAAGTATGCAGAATATATCGGGAATCCGTATCAGGATCCGAGAGTGAATATTGTTCACAGCGAAGGACGGAGCTTTATAAGAAGAAGTAACGATAAGTTTGACATAATCCAGATGTCGGGAGTTGACACATGGACCGCCCTTTCGACAGGTGCCTATGTCATGAGCGAAAGCTATATCTACACCACTGATGCGATCAGGGAGTATCTTGAACACCTCAAAGATGACGGAACTCTGAGCATCATCCGCTGGCTTTTCTGGCCTCCGAGAGAAATGCTGCGCCTTTGTACTGAAGCGGTCAGCGTAATGAGAGAAATGGGAATAAAGAATCCTGAAAACAATATTGTGATAATCGGCGACGGATCGCTTGCTTCGATCCTCATAAAAAAACAGCCCTTTTCATGGTATGAGCTTAATCAGATCGATGAAAGGACAGAAAACTCGAAAAACAGGATAATTTATGCCCCAGGACTTAAAACAGATGATAATTATTACGACCCGATCATGGAAAAACAGCCTTTCTCAAAAAAAGAGGGCCTTGAATTTTTCAATATCGGATTCTGGTCGTTTTTCAAGGCTGTTGAAAACGGAACGGAGAAAGCCTTTATAAAAAATTATGAATACAATATTGAACCTGTTTCAGACGACATACCTTTCTTTTTCCACTATTACAAACTGAAACATCTTTTTTCGAACAAGACAGCAGCGACTGGATCTTTTGTTGATGCCATGCCGATCGGACTGCTTATTCTTTCCTTAAGTTTTATACAGGCGGTCTTTTTTTCATTTATGTTCATTATGATGCCTCTATTCTTCATGGGAAAAAGCGAAAAAGCCCTTGATCCTTTAAGTCAGGCAATATATTTTTTTATGATAGGTATCGGGTTCCTGTTCATT
>DAOQAY010000007.1:0-13981 GCA_035354435.1 bacterium | reverse complement strand
AGCAGTTCGTTCTGTTTCTGGGGAACCCTGCTGATGCGATAGCTGTAACCATAATGATACTCCTGTTCTTTACCGGTATCGGAGCTCTTTTCAGCAAAAAACTGCTCATACGGTTCGGCGAAAAGAAGATATTTAAAACATTAATGATTGTGTTCCCTCCTGTGGTCATAGCCTATGCAGCTCTTGTTCCTTTTGTAACACATGAACTTATACATCTTTCATATGCAATGAGAATCGTTTCATCCACTTTAATACTTGCTCCGCTCGGGCTGTTCCTCGGACAGTTTTTTCCTACTGCCCTTACAATTGTCGGAGAAAAGAACAGCAGTTTCATTCCTTTTGCATATGCTGTAAACGGAGTGGCATCAGTTATTGCGTCAATACTTTCCATAATACTTGCAATGGTTTACGGCTTCACTTTTGTTTTTACACTTGCGGCATTCTGCTATTTTATTGCAGGAGTGACTTTTTACAGATTCGTGAAAAAACATGTCTGAAAAACCGGTCATACTCATAATTTCAGGAATTGATCCGACCAATGGCGCAGGACTCGGCAGAGATATTATAACTGTCAGAGATAATGGAGGATTTCCAGTTTCAGCACCTTCGACTCTGACTGTACAGAATTCAATGAATTTCGAGTATTATCAAGAAGTTGATATTAAATATTTACGAGATTGTCTGGAATCTCTGGAAAAAGAATTTTCATTCTCGGCAGTAAAAACGGGACTGCTTCCTTTGAATGGGCAATGGATAAGAGAACTTAGTGAAATTTTGCAGAAATTTACCATTCCGGTTGTTATCGACACGGTTTTCAAAGCCTCATCATCACAATCAGATATGACCATTATTCCGGATAGTTACACAGACCTGATAAGAGGAGCAAATAAAATAATAACTCCCAACCTTAAAGAACTGGAACTCATTCACCTTAAACTTACGGGAAAAAAAGAAACACAGAAAAAAATGGCGAAATATGTTTCGGATAAACTTTCATGCAGTGTTGTAACAACTTTTGAAGGAAGACTCCCTGTAATCAGCATTACAACAAACGGCTCATCAATTGGTGTTCCCATAACACTTTACGAGCCGGACAGAAAATTTCACGGCACAGGATGTACATTCTCATCGGCTCTTGCAACAAACCTTGCCAAAGGTGAAAATCTTACAGATTCTGTTAAAAATGCGGCGGATCACACTCTTGAAAAAGTAAAAAAAGCCGTGCTTTTCAATCAGTCCGGACAGTACTATCTTTGACGAACGGGAATAAAAACAGGATAAAGGTATAACTATATTATTGAAAAGAGGAGTGTTTGAATTATAATGCTGTGATTCGGAATTTTAATGCTGTATGTTATTCGGAGGATATTATGAAGTCAGCAAAGTTTGGGATCTTTCTTATCCCGTTATTTTTTATGGTTTCATGCATTAATGATGCAGAATCTGAATGTAATCTGGTCACACCGTGTCCCGATGGCTATTTCTGCAATCTCGAAACTGAGACATGCGAACAGAAAATATCCCAGACCGATAACGAAGAGGTTGAGGACAACTCATTGCCTGTTGACAACGAACCGCCTCAAGACACCGAAACGGTTACTGACAATGAAAAAACGGATGATCCCGGCAAAATCTGTGAACCTGACGAACTAATTGCCTGTGACGATAATGACTTTTATAATATTTTGAGATGCAATAGTTCAGGAACAGCAATTGAATCAGTAGCTTGCGGTGACATGACAGTCTGTGAAGAAGGCAAATGCGTGCAGCAGATATGTGAACCGCAAAAGCCGATATGCAGCGAAGAAGAACCCACAAAAGTCTTTGAGTGCAACTATCTTGGAACAGCACCATCTGATTCAGTAATTGAAGACTGCGGTGAAGGCGGATACTGTCAGGGTGGCGAATGTGTTTTCTATTGCGATATAGCTGCAAAAAATCACAGTTATCTGGGATGCGATTATTTCACAGCAAACTTAAATACAATTACTCAGAGAAGTGATCCTATTTACGCACTTACTGTCAGCAATCTGGATTCATCGAAAAATGTAACTGTGGACATAACCAGCTTTTCAGCATCTGGTGAAATTGATGCAGGGCAATGCTATTTCTGTCTTGACAATGCAACTTCATGTCAGTCCAGATATTCTTCAAAAGGACTGCTTATAGGTCCTGGACAAATAGGGATAATTCAACTGCCAAGCACAAGAATGGTCAAAGGAACAGGACTGAAATGGGACAGCTATCATATTGTTACAAGTCTGCCTGTAACTATTTATCAATTCAGTCCGTTTGACAACAGTGATAACAATCCCTTCAATGCTAATGGTAAAAGTAGTAACTGGAATGCTATTGATATCCTTAACAAAGGAAAATCTTATTCAAATGATGCATCCCTGCTTATTCCTTCAACGAGCGTTTATACCGATTATATTGCAGCAACTCATATTACCAGTGCTACAAATTATCTTCAGGGCACCTCATATGTAACCATTATAGGTCTCAACAGCGAAGATACTATTGTATCAGTAAAACCATCTGTTGCTATTGCAGCATCTTCGGGTGTTCCGGCAATTGCGGCAGGTCAAACCGCAACTATAACCGTTAAAAAAGGTCAGGTTATTCAGATTGAAGCTTTTGAGAGTGATGTGACAGGTACAAAAGTTTTTTGTGATGAAAAAGAATCGACCTGCAATCCTTTTATTGCTTTTGCAGGAACCGACTGCGCTTTTATTCCGGCAGCTTACGGTTTCTGCGATCACCTTGAAGAGCAGATGTTCCCTGTTCAGACATGGGGAAAGGAATATGTTCTTGTAAAATCAAAAGCCCGAGGTGAAGAATGGGATTATGTAAAAATACTGGCAAGCGAAGATGCAACAACTTTAACCTTTTCGCCGGCAACACCAGATCAAATAACAACGCCATCCGGTTGGAAAGCATTTACAGCAAACCCCGTAAAAACAACATTAAATGCTGGTGAATATTCAGAGTTTTATTTTAAAGGAACGCTCACTGTTGCAGCAAACAATGCCATCATGGTAGCACAATTTTTAACTGGTGCTGATATGCTTTCCGCCGCATGTCAGACAGATCACACTTCTGATTGTGTCGGAGATCCGACAATGATGCTTGTTCCTCCTGCAGAACAGTTCAGAAAAGAATATAGATTTTTGACCCCTGGAAGCTATGCTAGCAACTATGCAACAATCGTCATGACAACAGGTGAAGCTCCGGTTCTTAATGGCAAAACCGTAACAGGAATTAAGGAAATAACAGGAACCGACTACTCTTATACAATAGTCGATCTTGGAAATGAATTTAAAAGTCATTCTCTCGAATGTTCAGCAAATCCGTGCGGACTTTTTGTTTACGGATGGGAGACTGATGTCAGTTATGCATATCCGGGCGGACTCAATCTTGAAAAACTCAGTAACGACTGATACTGACGGTCTTAAATGGAAAACCTCAACTCAATCATAGAGCTTCTTTCCAATGAAGGATTTATCTTCGCAAAAGGAGAGATGTCCATTGAAAATTATATTGAATTCATTGAAAAAAAAGCTGTCGATATAATTTTAAAAAACCGTGTGCTGACTGCGGGAGATGAATCAAGGATAGGTTTTTATATCAGGGCAAAGGCTCTTGATGAAGAAATCTCATTTTTTGAATCAGGTGTAGCAATGATGTCGATTGCACTTTCCCTGAAAAACCAGATATCTGGAGAAAGCTCCGATATCATTACAGAAAACATGCGGATGAAAGGTTGCAGAACCGTCGGGGAATTTCTCTTTTTCACAGGACCGGCAGGAGAAAGGATCGTCAGACATTCGGACCTTACCGGACTTTTCAAGGCTGAATTTGACAAGATCTGGAAAAAACAGTCAGGATATAATCCAGCTAAGTATACCGATAAACTGAAAAAAAATATCTCAACTGCAATATTTTCGTAAAAAGAGGTTTCAATGAGTGAACTTGCCAGCCCGATACCTGTAAATCTTATAATTGCAGTAATGTTCACTGAGAATTCCGAACTTTTTCAGATCAGAACAATACTGGAAAATCTCTATGGCCCGATCGACAACACATCGGAAACATTCGTCTTTTCTAAAATCTCTCCATATTATGATCCTGAAATGGGCACAGATATTAAAAAGATTATTTTCAGCTTTGAGAAAACAATCGAACGAGACGAGCTTGTTCAGGTTAAGATTGATTGTGTTGAAATCGAAAAAAAATATTCTGAAAACGGCAAAAGAAAGATAAATCTCGACCCGGGGCTTATATCACTTGAGAACTTTATTTTATCCACCGGAAAGAATTACAGTCACCGCATATACCTCGGAAAAGGCGTGTTTGCCGAAGTGACACTGATGTTCGGCAAAAAAAATGAAATTAAAGAATTACCGTGGACATACAGAGATTATCTTTTTGAGCCGGCAAGAACTTTCCTTCTCACAACCAGAGAACTTTACCGGATAAAAAGAGCAAAACACGGAGGTGCAAATTGAATCTGATCGTTTTTCCGCTGAAACACGAAAATCCTTTCCCTGTCAAGGTAACATGCGGAACCCCTGTTAGAATTGATGATAATTCGATGATATTATGCTCCGGCATCGGAAGCCCTGGAGTGAGCAATCTTGGAAAGACACTTTTCGATTACCCTGAAATTGAAAGTGTTTTTGAATTTGGAAGCGCCGCTTCGGTAAAAGGCGGAGTTGCCGGTGAAATATATGAATGCACAACTTTTTTAGGACTTGACGGCAAGATAGTCGGCAATTCCGGAAGAGTAACAAAACTTCCTATTGCCGCAGTGACAGGCGATGACAACCTGTATCTTGGAGAAAAATTCAGCTGGGCTGAAAATCTTGAAATGCCGCTCATCTACACAATGGAAACTCTCAGATTCAGAAATATTGCAATTGAATTCTGCAAGCATTTTGCTTCTATCAGACTTGTAACTGATGACGGAACCGGAAACATCCGCGAACAGGTTGCAAAACATATAAATCTGTCAAAACAGAAAATACGCAAACTTTTTGTGACACTTAAAACCGTAGACTAATTCTTTCTGCCGAGCCTGTCGAGCATCGTTCTGTAACCGGGAAGATCGGCAATGTCGATATTTATATCTTCAAAGGCGCTGTTAAGAATTTCGGCACTCCGCTCAGGCGGTATCTTTGCTGAAAGAGCACTGAACAGCATTTCATATCTGAATCCGTTGAACACAAAAAATGAAAGATAAGGACTGTTGCTCCATATTGCATGCTGAAGTCTGCCGTCTTTTTCACATGCTGTTATAAGATACTCCCTTCCGTCAACAGCAATATTCATCCAGTCCCCGCTCCAGAGCTGAAGAACCTTTTTTGCATTGCTTTTAATGATAACACGGCAATTTCTGACATTGACGGTCTCGTAAGCATTTATAATAATATTTACACCGTTTTCAGCCGCTTTTTCAAGCTGCGGGATTATCTTTCTCAGCATCGAAGGAAAAGCATCAACTATTACTGAATATTCGGCATTCTCAAGCATCCTTGAACATTTTTCAAGAACCTGATCGAAGGTCTGGAGCATATATATCTTGTCACCTGAAATTGAATATTTTATGTCTTTAAGCGATTCCTCAAGAAACTGGCGGTCGTTCCTGAACCCGCTTTCAATCTGATTCATATAATCAGAAACAGGAATTGCCGTATACTGTTTTACAGTCGAAGAATCCTCAGCTACAACCGCACCCCTTTTCTCCAGCGATTCAAGAGCCTTATATGTGTTAGCCGCAGCCTTGTTGAGTATCTGTGCCAGCCTGTACCCTGTCAGCGGTGACTCTTTCAGCAGAGTAATATAGACTTCCGCTTCCAGCCTGTTGAACCCGAGCTTTAGAAATTTTCCTACTATAGTTTCAAGATCTGACATTTTACTCCCCCGTTCTTTTAGAAATCCGTCCGAGTATAATTATCTGAACAGACATAGTCAAGGAATCGAAAAGAAATTAATCAGTTTCCGAAACTTATCTGGATGTTGTTGATATTACTTGCGTTATTTGTGCCGAGCACTTGGGGAGTTTCGCTCATTTGAATCTGTGCGGTGGTTGTTTTTGAAGGGCCGTTTGTTTCGTTCAATTCAAAATATATGTTGTAGATCCCGTTTGAGGCCGGCTGATTTGCTATATCAGCGATTTCCCATGTCAAAGCCGGAACATTGCTGTGGTTCATTCTTGATGCTCCTGTTATTGCATCGGTCATACCCTGACTTCCTTTATTTGATTTTGAATACCAGCGTTGAAGCTTGCTTTTATAATTTCTCGCCCACGCTCCAAGAGACTGGACATAGCTTCCGTCCTCTTTTTCGATCCAGACAGCAAAGACATTTTTAGGAGCAAACTGTCCGCCATAAGAAGTTGTAGTAACCGAAACTGTCATTGAAACCGGAACAGGAGTTACATTGTCATCAGGAACTACTGTGTTATCCGGAGTTACATTATCATCAGGAATTACTGTGTTATCCGGAGTTACATTATCATCAGGAACTACTGTGTTGTCAGGAGTTACATTGTCATCTTGAACAACAGTATTGTCATTAACTGTCTGTTCGTCGTTAACATTGCTGGTATCAACACCATTAAGCAGTTCATCCCTTACCCCGTTGTCACAACCGGCAACAAAAGCAATGACGGCAGCAATCACAAAAACACATTTTTTCATGATTCTTCTCCTACACACAAAAAAACAATTCGGACAATACACACTTAATTAAAAAGATCAATTTTTTATCTATTGGAAAATATGACCTATTCTGCCTGGTCTGAAATCAATAACATCAAATATTGAATCACCGAACTGGATTGAAAACCATACAAAAAGCGGTTTACCCTGAAGATTTTCTCTGGGAACAAAACCCCAGAACCTGCTGTCAAGACTGTCGTCACGGTTATCACCCATGGCAAAAAAACTTCTTTCGGGAACCGTAAACGATCTGTTGCAGTATTTACAGTAACCTTCTATTTCGCTTCTTGCAAGATCTGTCATCTCATCATTGTATATAACCTTATACTGCCTGCCGTCCTGATTTTTTTCTAAATACTGTGAAGCAGTCACTATTTTGCCCCTTGATGATGTATATGTCACTTTACCGGTAAATTCCCTTTCCAGTTTTGTACCGTTGACATAAACATCCACACCGGATATCAGAATAGAATCGCCTGGAACACCGACAACTCTTTTGACAAGTGCTTTTCCCGCAGGATTCGGTTCTGTAAAAGTTATGATCTCACCTCTTTCAGGATTGCCGAACTCCACAAACTGATTAGACGCAAAAGGCATCGTAAGTCCATAAGCGAACATAGCGACAAAAAGATTATCACCGATTTCAATGGTATTCACCATACTCCCGGTCGGAACTCTGAAAGAACCGATAACAAAGAATTTCAGGATGAGTGCTATGACAATTACAAGCCACAGTTCATCAAAAAGCTCAGCGAACGCATTCTGCTTGTAAGCTCCGAAAGATATCTTGAAATTGTGCTCAATTTCATAATTGAGTTTTTCCGCTTCGGCAAAAGTATAAACAGAATCCTTAATCTTTTTTTCTGCGGCAGATATCTGATCAAGGGTGTTTGTTATTTTCTTTTCTACGGGTTCAGGCAGCAATTTTCTTTTTTTCTTTATCCATTCCAGCTGTCTTTTGCGATTTAAAATCCTTTTTACCATTTTCTTCAGTTTCATTTTTTCGAACATAGATACCTCCAGACACAATCAGCATAGAACATATCCAAATCCGGTTCAATTGCAAGAAACATTTTACCAAAAACTTGACAATATCAGTTTTCAGCATATAAAGGAACGGCTTTTTTGTTCTGTGTAATTTTAGGTATTTTTTATAGAATGGAGGATGGTGTGGCTCATCACAAGTCGGCAAAAAAAAGAATTAAGACAAACGAAAAAAGAAGGTTGTATAACCGCTCAGTGAAATCAAGACTTAAGACATACACCCGTTATTTTACAGAGACTGTAGAAACAGCTCAGACAGATGCGGCTAATGTTGCAAACTATCGTGAAGATGCCAGTGCAAAGCTTGTGAAAGCTATCAGCGAAATTCACAAAGCTGTCAGCAAAGGTGTTCTTCATAAAAATACAGCCGGAAGAAAAGTTGGCAGACTTACTGATAACTTTAACAAGGCATTTTCAGCCTGAAACCGCTGGTTTTGTTTTTTCAGAACCCGATTGAAGCTACCTGTTATTGCAACAGTTGTGCTTTAGTCGGGTTTTTTTTATACGATGAATGAATGAATTACTCGCTTATTGTTGAAAATATTTCCAGTATATTTACCGCTGATGAAACACGCCCTGTCATTACCGGCAGAGACCTTCTTATCGCAGTAAATGATGAAGGACGCATTGATTTTGCCGGAAAAACAGCCGATTTTCTGAAATCGAATAAAGACTTCAGGACAATTCATAAAAATGTAATTTACGATGCCGGGAACAGAACGGTATATCCTGGTCTTGTTGACAGCCATACTCACCTTGTTTTCGCCTCCACAAGAGAAGATGAGTTCGCATTGAAAGCATCAGGAGCAACTTATGAAGAAATTGCAGCCGCTGGCGGCGGAATTCTGAACAGCACAGAAAAAACAAAAGCAGCAACACTCGAAATGATCGTGGAACAGTCTGCAAAAAGACTGGAACAGTTGATTTCTTACGGAGTTACAACAGTAGAAATAAAATCAGGATATGCTCTTGATGTTGAAGGAGAACTCAAACTTTTGAGAGCTGTAAAAGAACTCAGGAAAAGATATCCAGTTGAAATAATTCCTACATTCCTCGGTGCTCATGCATATCCGGAAATTTTCAAGAACGATCATGAAGGCTATATCAGTCTTATTATAAACGAAATGCTTCCCGAAATTAAAAAGGAAGAACTGGCTGAATTTGTAGATGTTTTCTGTGAAAATGGATATTTTTCATTGAAAGAAACCGAAAAAATCCTTGTTGCGGCAAAAGATATGGGATTCGGACTTAAACTTCATGCAGATGAATTTAATTCACTTGGCGGAACAGGACTCGCTGCTGATATCGGTGCGGCTTCGGTCGATCATCTTGAGGCGATAACTGATAATGATATAAAGAAACTTGCTTCTTCAGGCATTGTTGCGGGCGTTCTCCCTATTACTTCTGTTTTTTCCCGTCTTCCTTTTGCACCTGCTCAGAAAATGATAGAAAACGGCGTGAAAGTGGCTCTTGCCACCGACATGAACCCCGGAAGCTGTATGTGCGGATTTCTCCCGATGGCCGCAAGTCTTGGTGCCACTCAGTTGAAGATGAGCGTAGAAGACAGTTTAAAAGGTATTACAACCAACGCTGCGGCATCAGTGAAAAGATCTTCCAGCAAAGGCCGTATTGCAAAAGGAATGGATGGTGATCTGGTAATTATGGACTCAGGATCATGGATATATCCGGTCTATCATTTCGCCCATAATCATGTCCATAAAGTTTTTGTCAAGGGACAGGTTCTTGACTTTGAATGGTTAAAATAGTTAATATGTTCTGTTATTTTAGTGTCTGTATGGTGTAAAAAATGAACCGGATATTAAAAGTGATGGTCCTTCTCCTGTTTCTGGCAGGATGCAGTGATAATAAAGAGATCGAAAAAAAATGGCGTGTACTTGATGAACAGAAATATGCGCCTGAAATTGATAGAGAACTTCTTGAAGGCTCGCTTGATGAACTTGAAAAACTGATATTTGCGCCAAGCCAGTATTTTAAAGAAAAAGGAGACATCCTTTCTTTCCGTCAGAATTTAAAATATCAGACAGAAAGTGAAGTCAAAGAAGAGAACAGAACTCTGATACTTGAAGAAGAAGCAAAATATTCAGCCGACGAAAAGAACAATTATGTAATGCACTTCACCAACAATAGAAATGAAGGATGGGATATAATCTGGAAAGACAATTTCTTCTACAGAAAACAATTCGGCGGTGAATTTGCCAAGACTTTCAGCATGGGCGAACATATTTATCTCCGTGAAGCGGTTTTCGGCTCGATACCTTCAATTTATTCAGTTCTTCGAGATCATGCTCAGATTGAAACAAGCGGAACAAAAACGAAGAACGGAATTAAAGGGACAGAGATCATTATTTCTTTTGTCAGCAAAAAATTGGAAAGAGATCCTTTTGAAGAAAAAAAATACCTCCAGAACCTTCAGGGAACAGAGGAAATGAAAGATGACAACCTTATCGCAAGTCTTACTGGTAAGGAAAAGAAGGATGTTTCAGGTTCGATGACCCTCTTTATTAATGATAAGCTCGTGATCACCGAAATGTCTATTTCAGCCGGGTTTGTTCTCACAAATGAAATGGTTAAGTTTTCAATCGAAGGCAAAAGGATTCTAAATAAAAAACAGACAGAAAAAATTGAAGTACCGGTTTATAATGAAGAATACCACAGACGCACACTTGACGCTGCCGTTAACATCATGAAGGAAACAAAAAATGACAAAGAATGAAATGACAAAGCTGAAAAAAGTTATCGAAACACTCAATGATAAAAAGGGAATAAACATCGTTGTTTTCGATGTTGACAAACAGTCGGGATATACTGATTTTATGGTTTTTGTCACAGGCACAAGCATCCAGCATAATACAACCATGAGCGATTCACTGGTTCGTGAATTGAAAACTGCCGGATTCTCAAAAGCTCTTGTCGAAGGTTCAGGTTCGTCAAAATGGATACTTATCGATGCCGGCGACATTGTTGTAAATGTTATGCTCGATGAGATAAGAGATTACTACAATCTTGAAGATATCTGGAGCCACAGTAAGAAAGTTGATATAAATTCCTACCAGTAATAATGAAAATTACACTCATCACAGTCGGGAAACTCAAATCTGCCGGCGGATTTAAAGAAATTGATGACTTTTACAGATCAAGGATATCTGTCTATTCGAAACTTGAAGTTGTAGAACTCAAGGAAAAGAATGATATTAATTCTGAAACAGAATCAATAATAAAATCAATACCTTCAGGAAGTTACATTATTGCTCTCAGAGAAGAAGGAACTACTTTCGACTCAATGAGATTTTCAAAGCTTCTACTTGAAAAGAATGAATCTTACGGACATATCTCTTTTATTATCGGAGGAGCATACGGCTACAGTGCTGTCAATGAACACATGGCTTTATCTATCGCACCGTGGACACTGCCTCATCAGCTTGCAAGAATCAATATTCTTGAACAGATATACCGGGGACTTTCAATTATAAAAGGTTCCGGATATCATCACGGTTAAAATGAAAATATACAAAACATTTTTAAGAACATTCTATGAAATAAAGAGGCTTGTTACCGGCAGACCTTTTATTGCAGAGTTTGATATTACCGATAATTGCAATTTAAGATGCATTCACTGCTATCATTTTGCAGAAACTTCTGATAAACCGGCTTCTGAAATACCTTTTGAAATATGGAAGGAAAGATTCGAATCTCTTTATGCAGACGGAATAAGAATGGTTATGCTTATGGGAGGAGAACCAATGCTTCGAAAAGATGTTGTAATGCTTGCTTCAGAGATGTTCCCTTTTGTTGAAATGATAACGAACGGCACTATTGCACTTCCTGAAAACTATGATCACCGGATATTTGTATCAATTGACGGCACTAAAAAAACAAATGACAGGATCAGGGGAGCCGGCGTTTTTGATAAAGTAGTAAAAAATGTTTCCGGCGATAAACGAGTGGTTTTTAACATGACTCTGATGGATTCCAATTATACAGAACTTGAATATGTGGTTGATCTTGCTCAGAAATCAGGCGTTTCAGGAGTTGTCTGCAATCTTTTCACAACCGTAGGAAAAGATCAGAAACCTCTTGATATGGAAATCAGGGAAAAAATAACTACCGAACTCCGCAGAGTAAAAAAGCTGAAACCGGGGATACTGCTGTTCACAATTCCTGCAATTGAATGGTTTGAAAAAGGCGATCACACAGATACCTGCCACTGGAGAGAAAATGTAATTCACTATACCACAGGCTGGCGGAAACGACCGTGCTTTGCATCTGCCGACTGTTCAAATTGCGGATGTTTTTCAGGTGCCATGGGGTCTCCATTCTCTTCAGTCCGTCAATTTTTCAGTATTATCAGACTGATTTTTGAAACTTCCACTAAAAGAGGTTAAATGTTCAGATTTACCGGAATAAATGACAAACCTTTGATAATTCCTGTCTTTATTCCGCATTTAGGGTGTCCGAATATGTGCGCCTTCTGTGATCAGCGATTGATCTCGGGAATTGAGGAGCCTTCACTTGAAAATATCGAAAAGTCCGTAAAAGATTATCTGGGCTGGTCTAAAAAAAGAGAAAAGACCGAAATATCCTTTTATGGCGGAAGTTTTACCGCAATACCATTTGAAAAAATGATGCAGTACATAAAAAAAGGGGTTGAATTCATTGATAACGGATCAGTAAATGTTCTTCGCTGTTCGACCAGACCTGATGCCATTGACATCGGTATTGCAAAAATACTGAAAGAAAATCATTTTGAAACTGTTGAACTCGGGGTTCAGTCACTTTCAAACAATCTGCTTAAGAAAATGAACCGCGGACACACAGTCGACGATGTTTTCAATGCTGTCAGAATTTTAAGAAAAGAAGGTTTGAAAACTGTTGTTCAGCTTATGGCAGGGTATCCTTATGAATCTGAATCTGATTTCAACATAACGCTTTTAAAACTTAAAAAACTTAAACCCGATGCTTTGAGAATTTACCCGTTTGTCCCTATTGAAAATACGGAAATATACTCACAGATAAAAGAAGGTATTGTTAAAAAAGTGCTGCCGGATCATGTCATTGATAGAACCGCTAAGATTTTCATAGCATCAATGTCAGAATCGATACCTGTGATCAGAATAGGTCTTCATATGACTTCTGGAATTCCCGACATCTATCCTCACAATCTATATCAGATCGTTATATGCAGAGCAGTTGAAAAACTTGCCGCTGACGGTGAAACTGAGTTTGAAATGCCCGAAAACATGATCACCGGATTCAATATGGCAAAAAAGAAATATCCCCAGATAAAATTGAGTCAGTCTTAAAACTCTGAAATTTTTGAAAGCAAAAAATCTGCTTCAATTTCCATTTTTGAGAACGCAAACCATTTTTTGCCAAGATCCTTGAGTGAAGCACCCAAATGATAAACTGTGAAATCATCTATAATCAGAAATCTGTCATGAGATTTGGCATATTGAACAACTTTCAGACCGCCGAACTGCTCGTTGAACTTTCTGGCATCAAGTTCCATTTCTTTTGAAACAGTTTTGGTGATTATTTTCAAATCAACACCTTTACCTTTTTTAGAAAACAGCGTAAGCGTAGATTCATCAACGAAATTATCTATCAGAATAATTGATCTTTCCGCTGACCGGATAATGTCGGAAACAAATTTGTGAGCATCAAAGATCTGACCGTCAAAAAAGATTCCCTGCTTGGGCTGAATTTGTTTCTGCTCAATCGCTGTCAGAATTTTTTCAATTTTACTATCAGTTTCAATTTGTTTGATTTCAAGAGTTCCAATCCTTTGAAATATCTGAGCATTTGTCATCAAAAGATGTCGCATTGCAACGAAGGCATCCATGATCTGAATACTAATATCAACTGCTGTTTTGCTTTTTAGGACAGCCGAAAGCATTGCAACACCTTGTTCGGTAAACACATATGGAACATATTTTCTGTGCTGCCCTCTCACTCCCAACAATTTCGTTATTGATTCCGGCTTGTTACTTTCTAAGGTCACAAATTGTGACCTTAAAGAACGGTATTCATTTTCGGTAAGACGAAATCTAAATCTTTCTGGAAAACGCTCCTCGTTTCTTTTCACAGACTGGTTTAAAACCTTTGTTTCTATTCCAAAAAAATCTGCCAGATCCTTATCCAGCATCACCTGCATTCCACGGATTGTGTAGATCCGGCTTTGAATATCATCAATTTTT
>DAOQAY010000006.1:0-36223 GCA_035354435.1 bacterium | reverse complement strand
GAAACAGGCATTATAACTCTCCATGATAATCTTGAAAATATAACAGGGGAGTCTTGGGAATATCTGATCTCAAACCGTTCCGCAGGGCGTTCAACTTATAAGGAATATTACGGATTTATCTGGCAGAAAAGCAAGGTAAGCCTTCAGGAAGACTTGGGCTTTTATCCGGAAATCACCGATGAATTTGAGCGGGAGCCGTATGGGGCGGAATTTCAGATCGGAAATATGGATCTGACTCTGGTCATGAACCATATTGTTTATGGTGACAGTATCAGTGAGCGGCGGGCTGAAGTGCAGAAACTTATTGATGTCTACAACTATTTTCAGACTCAGAACGGAACCGACAGTGATGTTATAATTGCCGGAGATTTCAATCTTCCATACGATCCAACTTATTTTACTCTGACTGGAACTGATAATATTATCAATATGATAGCTCCAACAACACTTACCACGATCGGAGATTCAGGACTTTCATCATCATATGACAACATGTTCTATTCAACTGATTTTACAACAGAATATATCTCTTCCGGTGTAGTTGACTATACAATGGATAATTACACAACCCTCAACACAACAGTTTCAGACCACATTCCGGTCTATATGATTCTCGATACAACTATAGATGATGATTAAAGAAAAGTAGGGGTGAAAGATTTTTCGCCCCCAAATATGAATAATATTAAAGAATTATGTTGTCAGCGAACTTCTTGAGTCTTTCGTAACGGGATTTGAGATCTTCTTTCAGCAATGCCTGGAGTCTTGCTGCTTCTTCCGGGAACTGCTTATCGAGAGCTTTAAAGCGCACTTCGTTATTGATGATTTCCTGAGGATCTTTTGTCGGTTCTTTGCTGTCAAGCTGGAACGGGTTTTTTCCTTCTTTTTTAAGATCCGGGTTGAACCTGTAAAGCGGCCAGTAGCCTGTCTCAACGGCAAGCTTTTCTTCATTCTGACTGTGCGACATATCGATACCGTGGTTGATACAAGGTGCATAAGCTATGATTATTGACGGGCCGTCATAAGCTTCAGCTTCAAGCATTGCTTTAAGAAGCTGGTTATGATCTGCTCCCATTGCAACTGATGCAACATAAATGTAGCCATAAGTCATTGAAATCATTCCGAGATCTTTCTTTCTCATTTTCTTTCCGCTTGCAGCGAATTTTGCTATCTGACCGAACTGGGAAGACTTTGATGCCTGACCGCCGGTATTCGAATAGACTTCTGTATCAAGTACAAGCACATTGATGTTCTCTCCGCTTGCAAGAACATGGTCAAGACCGCCGTAACCGATGTCATAAGCCCATCCGTCACCGCCGAGTATCCAGACAGATTTTTTGATAAGGTAGTCACTCAGTTCGAAGATCTGATCGAGAGTTTCACATTCAACAGGCTCATTAGCAAGAAGCGACATAAGTTTCGGCGCTATTTCTTTTGTTTTGTCTGCATCGTTTTTATTTGCTATCCAGTCTTTAAAAGCCGCTTTAAGTTCGGTGCTTACATCATCACCGCATTTACAGTCTTTTGCAAGAACCTGATTCATAAGCATTTCAATTCTTTCTCTTTTCTGATGAATTGCAAGCGACATTCCGTATCCGTATTCAGCATTGTCTTCAAAAAGGCTGTTCGCCCATGTCGGACCGTGCCCTTCTTTGTTTTTGCAGTAAGGAATCGTAGGAGCTGTTCCACCGTAAATTGATGAGCATCCTGTAGCGTTGGAAATAAACATTCTTTCGCCGAAAAGCTGAGTAATAAGTTTGACATAAGGAGTTTCACCGCAACCTGCACATGCACCGCTGAACTCAAAAAGCGGTTGCTGGAACTGACTGCCTTTAACGGTATTTTTCGGCATAAGCTCATTTTTGACTGCAACATGAATTGAGAAGTCGTTGTTATGAGCTTCGGTTTCAACTATTTCATTGAAGAAAACCATTTCAAGCGCTTTGTTTTTCGGAGCCGGACAGATATCAGCGCAGTTTCCGCAACCCTGACAGTCCATCGGATAAAGCTGCATTCTGTAAGAAAGGGTTTCAAGTCCCTTGCCGACAGCTTTTATTGTGTTGAACGACTTCGGAGCACTTTCGAGCTCTTCTTTGGAAACAAGAACCGGCCTGATTGCCGCATGAGGACAGACATAAGAACACTTGTTGCACTGAATGCAGTTTTCTGCGATCCATTTCGGAAGTTTTATAGCGACACCGCGTTTCTCAAATCTGCATGTTGCAGTCGGGAATGAGCCGTCAGGACCCGGAAGCATTCCGCGATCTTCATAAGCAAAAGCGCTGACAGGAAGATCATCGCCATTTTGTCTCAAAATAGGATCAATTATGTTCTCAACCATAATCTGTTCTGCTTCATCGGCATAGGATTCATGTACTTTTTTGATGTCAAAATTCTTAACTTCTGCGTTGAGCCACTTTTCAGCATCATACTTGATTTCGCTGAGTTCGGCTGCGGCTGCATCAATTGCGGAATTGTTCATATCAACAACTTTTTTGCCTTTTTTGCCGTATGATTTTTCATTTGCATATTTAAGCGATTTCACAGCATCTTCAAAAGGAATAACTTTTGCAAGCTTGAAGAAAACAGTGAGCATTATCATGTTGATACGCTGTCCCAGACCAAGTCCGTCAGCGATCTTGACTGCATCAATGATGTAGACTTTTGCGTTTCTTTTTGCGATCTCTTTTTTAAGATTTGCAGGAAGATTTTCCTCGGTCTCTTTTGCGTTCCAGACTGTGTTGAGAACAAATACGCCACTGTTCTTCAGACCTTTTGCAAGATCATACTGATAAACATAAGCCTGATTGTGGCATGCAATATAATCAGCATCAGTGATAAGATAAGGAGACTGAATCTTCTCTTTACCGAATCTCAGATGACTGACAGTAATGCCGCCGGATTTCTTTGAATCGTATGAGAAATAACCCTGAGCATACATATCAGTCTCTTCACCAATGATCTTGATGGCGTTCTTTGATGCACCGACCGTACCGTCTGAACCCAGACCGTAAAGTTTGCACTGAACTGTACCCTCCGGAACTGTGTCAAGAGGTTCATATCCAAGTGAAGTGAAAGTTACATCGTCGTTGATGCCGACTGTGAAGAAATTCTTCGGTTCGCGGGCTTTCATGTTGTCGTATATCGCTTTTACCATGCCTGGGGTGAACTCTTTTGAAGAAAGTCCGTAACGGCCTGCAATTACTTTAATTGTCTCTTTTCTCTCGTAAAGAAGAGTTGCAACATCTTTGTAAAGCGGTTCGCCTTCGCTGCCGGGCTCTTTTGTTCTGTCGAGAACTGCCACGGTCTTTACTGATGCCGGAAGCGCCATCATAAAATGCTCTGCACTGAAAGGTCTGTAAAGTCTTACTTTCAAAAGGCCGACCTTTTCCCCTTTTGCCATAAGATGATTTATTGTCTCTTCAATTGTGTCACATCCGCTACCCATTGCAATTATTACTCTTTCTGCTTCGGGATGTCCGATATAATCGAAAAGATGATATTTTCTTCCTGTGATGCTGTAAACTCTGTCAAAAGCTTCCTGAACTATCATCGGAGCTCTGTCATAATACTGATTTGCGGCTTCTTTTGCCTGAAAGAAAATGTCAGGATTCTGAGCAGTTCCCTTGAGAACCGGTTTTTCAGGACGCATTGCATTCTCTTTGAAAGCGGCTATTTCTTCGTAGGGAGTGATTTTTTTAATATCTTCATAATCAATCATTTCGACTTTTGAAATTTCGTGACTTGTTCTGAAACCGTCAAAGAAATGAATAAAAGGAAGGCTTGAACGGATTGCAGCAATGTGGGTTGCAAGACCTAGATCCATCGATTCCTGAACCGAACAGCTTGATATCAATCCTACGCCTGTCTGACGGCATGCCATGACATCACTGTGGTCGCCGAATATTGAAAGGGCATGTGCTGCAACTGTTCTTGCACTGACATGAAGAACAGCGGGAAGAAGTTCTCCCGCCATTTTATAAAGGTTCGGAATCATTAAAAGAAGACCCTGGGAAGCAGTATAAGTTGTTGTCAATGCACCGGCACTCAAAGATCCGTGAACAGCGCCGCTTGCGCCGCCTTCAGACTGAAGTTCAGCAACAATGACTTTCTCGCCGAAAATATTCTTTTTTCCGTAAGCGCTCCACTCATCAGCCATTTCGCCCATGTTTGAGCTCGGTGTGATTGGATAGATTGCAGCTACTTCAGTCAGCGCATAGCTGGAATGGGTTGCCGCAGTGTTTCCGTCGATACATTTCATAACTTTCTTAACCATAAAAACCCTCCGTATCAGAAAAATCAGTTAATATATGTCTTCCCGCTGAAAGCTTCAAGAACAGTCCTTCTGTCAAGCACATCCGGAGCACAACCTGCCGGCAGTCCTCTGGCAATTCGGGATAATTTAACATTCAATCCATCAAGAACATCCCTGATGTAAAGCGAAGTAGCGTCACCTTCAATAGAAAAAGGAAGAGCGAGCAGTATTTCAACGCCGGGATTTGTCTCCGCTCTTTTTTTCAGCTGTTCGACCAGCAGATCTTCCGGCAGAGTATTTTCAAGAGGGGCGATAAGTCCTCCCAGAATATGATATGAACCGGAAAAACAACAGGTCCTTTCTATCGCAAGCATATCGCTATAAGTTGCAACTACGCAGATTTCATCACTTTTTTCAGAACAGTTAACGCATTTTGATGAATGGGTTCTGAAAAATCCGCAATATTCGCAAACTTCTATTTTTTCCGTTATCGAAACGATATTTTTTAAAACATTCTTGAGTGCCGGTTCATTCAAAACGGAATATGCCAGTTTCTGTGCGTTTTTAAATGAAATTCCCGGAAGTTTTTTGAATTCCTCTACCAGCTGTCTAACTTCAACCTGTAACATATCACCTCAGAAAAGACCCGGCATTCCGCCGATCTTGCCAACAACTTTTGAAAGTCTCGCTTCTTTTTCCTTTTTAACGGTGTCAATGCTCTGGTTTACTGCCGCTATAAATAAATCTGTAAGCATTTCAAGATCTTCTGATTTCACAAGTTCTTTGGAAATACTGACATCAACGAGTTTCATATCACCGTTCATCGTCACATTCACAGCTCCGCCTCCGGTTTCTGTTTTAAAAATCTCATTTTTAAATTCGGCATCAAGCGTAGCCATTTTCTTCTGCATTTTCTGTGCCTGCTGCATAAGATTTTGAATGTTCATATAATTCCTCCGGAAAAATTTTCACACATCCCAACAACGACTATACCATAATTAAGTGAATCCCAAATGCAAGATAAATGTTGGATAATTATTTTGGTTTATATTTAAGAATCAGCTCATTAAAATCAAGACAGTCCCCATGTCCGGGAAGCAGTGTCATCAGGTTATCCAGTTTTTTTACTTTTTCAAGACTTTCCTTTTGTGACTGAGAACTGAAAACATAAGTGTTTACAAGTATCTTGCCGTTCATAACAATAATAAAATCACCTGATATAAAAAGCCCCGATTCCGGTTCATAAAAGCTTGTTTCTTCAGGTCTGTGCCCCGGGGTGAAAATTGTTGCAAATCCTGGCAGAACTTCTTCTTCAGAATCAAAGAACCGTACCTTGTCCATCGGGAATCGGCTTCTCATGGAAGTTCCCAGATAAAGGTTGGTCATAACTTCTTTAAATGACGGGACATATCTGCTTTCTTTCATAGCGGGTATCATTATCTGAGTAAAGTCGGTCAGCGCCGGCATTTCCATCCGTTCCACGCCGCTTACGATCTTTTCCGCTTCTCTATGAAAATAAATCTCGGCATTCTCAAATATCTTTTTCAATTCTATCCAGCCTGAACAGTGGTCTACATGAAAGTGAGTGCAGACAACTCTTTCAACCGGCGGAATATGTTCCGATTTTATATATTTCAGTAATTCCGGAATATCTGTCGGCAGACCGCAGTCAACAAGAAAAGACTTTTTTTCATTTTGATAGATCACAATAAAAATGTTGCTGCTCTGACCTTTGAAACGCCTTACTTCAACATTTCCGTTGTGACATAAAAATCTGTTTCTCATGCAAATACCCTAGAATTACTTATTAATTCCAACAAAAATTATCCCAGCTCCTGAATTTGACGGTTTTGTAAAACTGCCGTCAGAATTTATATAAATGCCGCCGCCGCCACGCAATGAAACGGATGTTCCACTGTAATAAGGCATTGAGAATTCGAATCCGTTTTCACCATCAAATCCGTAAGGTCCTGACTTATCCTGAAGCAGCATGGCTATCCTGAAATCAACAAGAAAATCCGTAAATGTGTATGAAGGGTCGATCCTTGATTTTATTGCGTTTTCTACACATTTGTAGTCATTGGTAGTGCAATTGATTATCTCTTTGTAGATCGTTGTGTCATTGCCTGCCCTTATTCTCAGATACTGGATAAAGACATACGCCATTGCATAGTCGGAGTAGACTTTCATATCGTCATCATAATCCCAGTAAATAAAGGAATTGCCTTCGCCGATAGACTGATTATATCCGGAATCATTGATTACATAGATCATTTCAGCCAGCGCTCCGCCATACATATGCTGAGCTGCCATAGCAAGACCTTCATCAATGTAGCGGTAGTAAAGTTCACCGCTGTTCCAGTCACCTTCGATCAGAATATTTTTGTTAGAATGCACCAGATGCTGAAATTCATGAGCCATAGTGCTGAATATCTCATCATTTCCCATGCCTGACTCGATATAGATAAGATCTCTGAAGTTGGATTCGCTGTATTCTTCTTTCGTGTAATAATCTGCCGGGTTGAAATAACCTGCTGCAAAACCGCCGAGATTCGCCAGTATTATTGAAATCTTACCATTGCCATCAATGTCTGATTCAGAATAGAAATTTGTTGTGACAAGATCGTAAATTTCTGAATCAAATTCAGCGCCGATACTTGCAATGTCAGTTGCAGAAAGGCTTACATTGTCAGCTTTCCATATCTCAATATGTGTTCCGACATACTGGAGAGTAGATTGAACAGCAGTGGAGTTTCCTGATCCGAAATCATAAACATATATGATGTCAGTATCTCCTTTTACAAATTTTGAAGGTGGAATCATAGATTTTCTGATCTTGGAATTAACAATGTGTGGTGTTTCCAAATTTTCAGGCAATGGCGGACGCAGGTCATTTCTGAGCATTCCGGAAACAGATCTGTGGGAGTCCGCAGTCTTTAGTTGAGGAACGGCATTCTCAAAAGCACCTGAACTTACCGATATTTCTCCGTCAGGCGATCCATTTAGAATGAGAATGGTAGACCCTGAAAAATCAGGACCCGTAAAATCTATTCGCGAATCTTTAGCAGAGTCATCGTCAGAAATTTCAATATCAGTAGTATTTTCATCAGTATCATTAATCTCATCCGTAATAACAGTGTCATCATCGCTAATGCTGTCAGAAGATTCATCTGTGGTCATGTCGGGAGATTCATTATCGTTATCTGCAACAGAAAAATCGCTGTCAGTCTGAACATCTTCATCATTTTCGGTTTCATTGTCTGTAATAACAGGCTTTTTTGTGTTTGTAACAATATTGCCGCAACCTGAAAAAAGAAAAATAAGAATAAATACAGGCATAAAAAATTTCAAAAAAACCTCCATATTAAAAATATCAGTAGGAATTTTACAACACTTTGATAAAGAGTCAAATCGAAAATTATTTAAACCTCTTGATGAAATGAATAAAATCGGTATGATGCCCGCAGATCTTTATAAAACCGAGGTATGGAAAATTGAACAAAGCAAAATCTACAATAACATCTACAAAGGTGATTTGCGCCAAATGCGGCAAAGATCACTATGTTTCATTTGTGGCTGACGGGCACAGAAAATATTACTGCGACGAATGTTTGAAAGTTATGCATCTGAACAGAAAAAAAGGTGAAGTGAAAAAGGTGTTCAATGCCAAACTTGACAAATATGTCTATGAATTTGTTTGCGATATTTGTGAAAGTTTCAGACGGGCTTCATATATTCCCAACAAAGATGCCAAAGGTATGATAATGTGTAAAGAGTGCGAAAATAAAATAAAAGCCGAAGAACAGAAAAAGAAAAGAAAAAATATAATAATAGTATCATCAGGAAGCAGTTCATCAAAATAAGTTCTGATACGATACCCTCCCATTTCTTGACATTGAAAATAAGTTGGATTAAATAACCACTTTGGATTGTTTATTGGTTTCGTTTAGTTTTCTGTTTTAAACTTTAATAATTGAGGAGAGTTAGAGATGAAGAAGTTGATCGCTGTAGTAGTAGCCGTTTTTATTGCTGCCGTTTCATGTAATTGTAAAAATTCGAGTTCATCGGTTGATCTTTTTCCGCAGGATGACGGAAAGGTCATTGCTGAATTTGATGGAATTAAGATTACTGACAAGTATTTGAAATCATACATTGATGAGCTCAATCCTTATCTGAAAAGCCGTTATAACACACCTGAAAAAAAGGAAGAACTTGTAACAAAAATAATAGAAGGCGAGCTTATTGCAAGAAAGGCTGTAAAAGAAGGCGCGCTTAAAGATCCTTCAGTTCTTTCAAAGGTAAAATCAACAGTAGCAAGATTTTACAGCGGCACAAAAATGAAAACTGATATTGAAAACAGCCTTACTGTTCCTGAAGATGAAATGAAAAAATATTATGAGGAGAACAAGGCGAGTTTTAATCAGCCTGAAAAAGTTAAAGCAAGCCACATCCTTATAAAAGTTGATGAAAAAAGAACAAAAGCAGAAGCTAAAAAAATAGCTGATAAAGTTCTTAAAGAAGCTAAAGCCGGCATTAAAGACCCGAAGACTTTTCCTGAACTTGTTAAGAAATACAGTGATGATGAAGGTTCTAAGAGAAGAGGCGGAGACCTCGGGTTTTTTGAAAAAACCGAAGAAGGCGGAAAAATGGTTAAGGCATTCAGTGATGCCGCATTCAACTTGAAAGAAATTGGCGATATGAGTGAACTTGTTGAAACAGAATTCGGTTACCATATAATCAAGCTCACAGCAAAAAAAGAAAAGGTAGAAAAAACATTTGATGATGTTAAGAAAAGCATAGAGCAGACACTTAAGACAGAAAAAAGAAAAACAAGTTTTGAAACTGCTATAGAGAACATCAAAAAGGAAATGAATTTTAAACTTAACAAAGAAGCTGTTGCAGCAATAGATCTCGGTATTCCTGCCGATGTTCAGGACTCTTCTGATAAATTGGACAAAAGACAGGCTCCGAGACCTCAAATGGATCCTAAAAAGATCGAACAGCTTCAGCAGATGTTAAAAAACAAACCACAGGCAAATGAAAATAAACCCGAGCCTGCTCCCAAGAAACAGTAATTTTTAATGAAGAAATCGCTCATTATCCTGATATTTCTGTTAATTTCATTCAATTTTATATCGGCGGAAGAAAAACTGCTTAACCGGATAGCATTGAAGGTCAACGGAAAGATAATTACTCTTTTCGATCTGAAAAAGAACCTTAACCCTGAAAATCCGGGTGCAGTTTCTTCTGAAGTTATCATGGAAAGAAAAGCTGATCTTATTGAGAAAGCTGTCAGTGATGAACTGGTCAAACAGGAACTTCAGGTGCTCAAAATGGAGATCGGTGATGAGGAAATAGACAGAGCTGCCGAAAATGTCGCTCTGCAGAATCAGATATCACTTGAACAGCTGAAAGCAGAAATTGAAAAGCAGGGTTTGGAGTGGAATGTATATAAAAATACGGTCCTTCGCAGCCAGTTGGAACTTCTCAATCTTAAGCGGCACATTACTGTCACTACAGTTGATGTTGATGAAACCATTCTCAAATCTATTTATGATAATCAGTTTAAGAAAGAGGATAATTACACAGCATCGCATATAATTTTGAAATCAGCTGCTGAGAATGCGGAAGATGGTGCAGTCTATAAAAAGATCTCTTCCATTTACAATCAGATAGTTGAAGGTAAAGTGTCTTTTGAAGATGCTGCAAAATCGTATTCTGAAGATGGTTCAGCCGATAAAGGCGGAATGCTCGGAACTTTTCCATTGAACCAGATGGTGCCTGAATTCTCGACAAAACTCAAAGAAATGAAAGAGGGCGAGATCAGCAAACCTTTTAAAAGCCGTTACGGCTGGCATATTGTGAAATTGATGAAAGTGGAATTGAAAGATCCTCCTCCATATAGCGAACTGAGGGGAAGACTGTTGAATGTCTACTATCAGCAGAATATGGAAAAAGCGTTCCAGAGCTGGTTGAACAAGAAGCGGGAAGAAAGTAAGATTGAGATCCTTTTCTAGGTTCACTACAACAAGCATTGATATATCTATCCCATTAATAATATTCATGATCTCCATCATGGTCAGAATCATCCTTCAAAGTTTTACGCCGTTTACTTATGATGAGATTGCCTATTCAATGTGTGCTCATAACATTGCGCTTAACGGAGGATGGCTGAATATTTATAATTCCGGAGATCTTTTTTTCTTTCCGCCGCTTTTTAACTGGCTCGGGGCTTTATTTATAATGGCGGGATTCGAACAGGTTGCCGCTGTCAGGACAGTCACAATTCTTATCTCATCCGGAATTCCGGTCATGATTTATCTTCTGATGACAAAAAGCGGACAGACAGCAAAGATATCGCTTTTTACAGCAATCATCTGGACAGTTCTTCCCGGGTCAATTAATTACAGCATTGTAGGTCAGGCGGAAACTCCCTTTCTTTTTTTTGTTCTTGTATCCGCATATTTTTTTTCAGAAAGAGCAGATAAAATAGAAAACATACTTCTCTCGGCTTTTTTCCTTTCTGTCTCAATATGGTTTAAAGAAACTGCTATCGGGTTCATACCGGTGTTTCTCCTTTTATTTCTGGAGAAAAAAGAATTTAAAAACAGTGCCAATTGGTTTATAATGCTAGTTGTTTTCTCTTTACCGCTTATTGTTCAGACATTTATTCCTCATAATTACGATCTTTTTTTCGAACTGTCAAATGACCTTATAAAATGGAATTCCGTTTCAATTTATTATCCATTCTTATACCTTGCATCTCTTGCGGGATTCAACTCGTCAACGCCCGCTTTTTTGTGGACCGCTGTGATAGTTTCAGCCTTGACAGTCATCATTTCTTCAGTTATTGCATTTATAAAGTTCAGAACACAGTTTATTATAAGATTTTCGTTGATTTCAAATATTGTATTTATTGTATTTTTTATATTTTTCCCAAAGAAATTCGAATATTACATGCTTCCTGTAATGATATTTTCTCTAATAGTTATATGCTCTGTGATTCCTCAAAATTCAGCTTTCAGGATTTCTTTTGCTGCAATTTTTATAGTATTGTCTGTAAGCGGATTGTTCCATCGCTCGGCTGATTGGAATTACTATAATGATATCAATGCATTATTAAAAAAAGCTGAGATGGTTGCTCCGGGATCGACAATTGGAACACCGACTCCGCATATTGCAAAATATGCTGCCGCATCTTCGCATCTTGATTTGAAAATAGAGTCGCTCGATTTTTTTACTGGATATGATCTTGGAAATTGCAGAAATAAAGAAGACCGCTGTATTCTCAATCAGGATTATTTTCTGGCCGATGATGAATTTTTTACAGTTCTTTTTTGCAGGAGCTGGCCAATTAAAAAAGAGGAATGTGACATTGACTTAATGAAAAAAGTGCTTGAAAAAATGGAGAAAATTGAAAAAAAATCGATATTCACTCTTTACAGAATAAAAGAGAAAAATCATTAACTTAACACAAAATCTTTAATTCTTTCAGCAGCATCTGAGATCTCATCCGAATTTCTGGCGATACTCACTCTGATAAATTTTTTACCAATAGAGCTGAAATGAATTCCCGGAACTGTACTGACTTTCTTTTTTTCATACAGATCAAGTGCAAAATCAAAACCGTTATCAAATTTTTCCGGAATTCTTGTCCAGATAAAATATCCGCCGTCAATAGCTGGAGTTACAAATCCTGCTTCGTTTATGGATTCCGACATTATATTAAAAGATTTTTTAACCAAATTTCTTAAATTGTTCAGATACTCTGCTCCGAAATTATTATCATTTAGATATTCTGCTACTGCTGTCTGCAAGATTGAAGGAGCGCACAGCCCGGTATAGTCGTGGATTCTGCTAAGATCTTCAGTATTTTTCTTTGAACAGACGAGATAGCCTATTCTCCATCCGGTAATTGAAAGCATTTTTGAAAAAGCGGAGACAAAAAAAGTCTGTTCATCAATAAGTTCATACGGAATATAAGGCCGGTCATAAAAATAAATGTCACTATAAACAAAATCGAATACTAGAAACACACCGTTTTTACTGCATATTTCGTGTAATTTGAGAATATCGTTCTTTTTCCATATTTTCCCCAGAGGATTGCCTGGTGAACATAGAATTATAAGATTAACGCTCTGTTCTTTTATAGTTTTTTCCAGTTCTTCAAAGTCAAAACTGCCATCAATCAGCGGGCTGAAAGAAATAAATGTATCACCATATATTTTAGGAAGATTCGAATAGCTTTCATAAACCGGGTCAAATGAAAGAACGGTAAAGCCTGATGTGATTTTAAGCCTTAAATAAAGATAGATCAGTGAAATAGCTTCAGTTGCACCGTTGGTTATCATAATGTTGCTTGGATCGAAGTCATTTCTTTTCACAAACCCTTCGCATATCAGTTTGCGAAGCTCAATCAAACCGTTACCATGTGCATACTGGTGGATATTTGTCTTTGAACTGTTGATAAGAGCTTCAATAAGCTCTTTCGGCGGGTTGAACCCCGGTATTCCCTGAGCACAGTTTATTCCGCCATTGGTCTTTACAAGGCCGCTCATATAGCTGATAAGCGAACCCTTCGGCCTGTCCATTTAAATCTCCTGAATAAAAATAAACTGCAAGATGTTATCTGAAAAATTGAAATAATCAAAAAGATGAAATTGAAAAAATGGCGCGGTCGACCGGACTCGAACCGGCGGCCTCCGACGTGACAGGCCGGCGTTATAACCGACTTAACTACGACCGCGCTTCAATTGGGAAAAATCAAAATGGTAGGCGCTGCAGGGTTCGAACCTGCGACCACCGGCTTGTAAGGCCGATGCTCTCCCAGCTGAGCTAAGCGCCCCCGATTGACAGAAACGGTTTATACTTATCTTACTTTGTTTGTCAAAGAAATTATTTTTGATGAAAAATTACTTATCGTAATGTACCGTAATTACTTAAAGAAATTAGATAGATCGTCAGGAGGCAGCTCTCCTTTTTTTCTGACAAGTGAAGCTCTTGCGGTATCCAGAGCAGTTTTGATATCATCCGGGATTTTTTTTCCTTTAAAAAATTTGTTAACTTCGTCACTTGCTTTTTCGTATTTTTTTGCCAGAAGCTCCCATTCAAAATTGGTTTTACAGAGCATAAGTTTGACATCTATATCATTAAGAGATTTTAATAGCATCCTGTTATCAAGCATAGTCAGAACTCCCTGTTATCCTTTAGATTTTTTCCATTCTTCAAAAGATTTGATGTCAAAAGCGGAAATATAGTAACTTGTCAGATGCTCTTTAAATTTCTCTGAATCCGAAAGCACTTTGAATCCATACTTTTTGTCAATATATTTAACAGCTTCCATATATATTTTGTCAAAGTTGGAACGGCCCACTCTCATTTTTGCCTTGTCAATTTCAAGATTTACAAAAGTTCTATAAGATTTATACAGTTCCTCATCTTCCATTCCGCTTTTCATTTTTCCTGGAATCTCATCGTTTTCCGGATTTTCAGTTTCAACTTTTTTCTCAGCTTTTTCAGATTCTTTTGATGTTGTTTTCTTTTTAGCGGTTTTCTGTTGAGAATTCTGAGGTTTTTCCTGCTTCTGCATTTCTGAAATTACCATTGTGTTTTCATCAAAAGGAATATAAAGAATAAAGGTTTTCTGATTGTCTGAAACCTGTTCAACATTTATCAGACCGTAAGCTTCCAGATTTTCTATCAGTTCATCAAATTTCTCAGGTGAGAAGGTGTCAAGCCCTATTTTTTTCTTAAGATTGTTGCCAAGATATCCAAAATTCTTTTTCTGATCGGCAACAAAAATAAACAGTTTGACAAAACAGGCGAATTCTTCAATAGGAAGCATCTGGATTATGTCTGCGAGTTCTCTCGGGATAGCTATAAGTTCAGGTTTTGCCTTAAAAAGTATCTTGACGAACTCTTTTTCAATTAACGGGAAAATTTCCTTCTTTTCCGGAAGTGATTCGTCATCTGTTTTTTGCACAGACTGAACCGTATCCTGTTTCGGAGCATCAACGGCGGCAGATTCTTTTTTTGCTTCTTTTTCCGCCTCAATGAATTTGATAAAGTAATCCTTCATTTCCACTTTTGCCTTTTCCATAACGGCTTCGGCGATACCTCTGATAAGTCCCATAGTATCCTCCTTATTTAATTTCAATTGTCTGCGTAAAAGTTTTGCATGCAATAGCTTCGTCTTTCTGATATTTGCATGCAACAAACCAGTATTTCAAATATTTCTCATTTTTCCCGGAAAGAAATTTATATATACCGGAATCGTTTTTTACAAAAGAACTCCATTCAATTTTTTCAAGCTGTTTTTTCTCGCTATCTAAAAGAATAAAGTTGAAAGGAGCTTTCATATTTATTTTGTATTCAGGATTAAAAGACATCGAATATTCGGTCTTTCCATTTTTTTTTGCGAAGCTTACAATAACCTCCTGAGCAGCAGCAAGGAATGTCCACATAAAAATTAAGCTAATGCACAGAAATAATTTTTTCATTTTATACCACCGTATTCAATTTCAATTTTAACTACGCCAAGTCTATATGTGTGATCAATACTTAAAATATTCTCTCTTTCAAATGCCAGAGGTGTCGTTTTGAAAAATGTTCCGACAGTTCTTTCAATCTGAATGTATTTCCGGTCCGGGTTTCTGCTGATATTTTTTTCAGCAGAAAAAACAATGCTGTCTCCAGAAACATCAATTTTAATAGAATCCTTGTTAATGGCAGGGGTTTCTAAAAAAACAAGTTGCCTTTTTCCATCGGTGTATACATCAGATTTAGGATTGATAAAACGCATATCCTTGCGTGCTGTAAAAGGTTTATTCTTTCCGTCAAGATAAGTCAGCAAAGCTTTTTCGAGTCGAGCTCTCAGTTGAATGATCCTTTTTATTTCCATTTTTTCTCCAGAAAAAATCTGAGCTGATTTTAGAACTGTAAACATAAAAAGTCAATTAAGCGGTTTTATCAGGATCTTTTTTATTCGGAAACCATGTTGGAACGGTACAGATTTGTAACTTCTTTTAATTCCGAGTATATCCTTTGCAGCTCAAGGAACTGAGAGCTCGCTTTTGCATGATCGTCCTTTTCCAGACTCTCTTTTAATCTTGATACAAGCGATTTTTGAGAAAGGCTGTCCTTGCCGATAAGATTTCTGAGGCTTGCAATACTTTCCCAGGTTTTATAATCGAGATCGTTTTCAAGGTCTTCATATCTTTTAATTGATCTTATTTCCTTGAGTATAGCAGGGATTTCTTTCTGAAGAAGCTCTACTTCCCATTTTCGAAGCGCACTTAAATAAAAAGATTTTACCACAGCTGCGGAAAGTGGAGTTGTCTTATAAAGCTCCGGAGTATTTTCTATAGAGCTTATCGCTTCATAAACAGTGGCCGGAGGTTTGCCGAAAAGCGATTCCCGCTCTGCCGAAGTGTAATCCTCAAATATATCTTTTTCCGAAACATATTCTCTTTCTTTTACAAGATATTTTGATTCATCTCCCTGTTTTTTATGGATTTCTGCGTCAAGATCGGAGGCACTTTTTCCAGTAGAATATTTTATTCCGTCAAGCATTGCGATTAAAAAAGCACTCATTGCAAGATAAGAATTGGTGTGAGGGTTCGGAGCTCTGACCTCGAATCTAGTCGTAGCAGGGTTTTCTCCTCTGACAAGACAGATGAGAACAGATCTGTTCCTTGATGGACTTTGAGGTGACATGCCAAGAGACGCGGCAATCGACACCGGTGCTTCAAAACCGGGTTTGAGTCTTTTCAACGCTGAATTGGAATGTGTGACAAACGGATTTACAATTTCCCAGTTTTTCAGCATTCCCATTAAAGCACCGTAGCCGGCGCTTGATAAAAAAACATCATTTGACTGAGGTGCAAAAAGATTTATTTTCATTCCGTTCTTTAGTGTGACCAGTATGCCGACATGCATGTGTTCTCCGCTGCCGGCAACTCCTTCGACGGGTTTAGCTACAACAGTTGCTTCAAGCCCTGATCTCCTGAACACTTCTTTAATTACGATCCGTGCAAAAAGTTCGTTATCACAAGCAGTCAAGGGTTCGCTGTATTTCCAGTTCACTTCGAGCTGTTCCATTACATCAAATAGTTTTCCATCAGAAGATATTTTCCCTTTTATTCCTCCAACTTCTTTATGTCCCATCTCGGGTTCAAATCCGTAATAACCAAACATTTCCAGAGATTCTTCAAGGCAGGTTCTGACCTGACCTTTTGTTCTTTTCCAATACGATTCTTTGAGCATCTGGCTGACTTCAAGATCTCTTGCCGGAACCGAGTCAAGAGCAGTTCTTACCCAGAATTCCAGTTCAGTGCCGAGTGTGAATTCGATGTCTTTTATGTCAGAATATCTTGCCGGTTCGGGAAGAAAATCTCTGTTTGCTGTGATTAAAGCAGCGAGTTCTTTCTTGACATAGTTCATTGTATTTTTTAAAACAGAGCGACTGCAGCAGAGCTTGGTATGATGTTTAAAAAATATAGGTATTCTTACTGTTGCAACAGGTTTGCCTTCTGGAGTCATGTTGTCAAAATTATGATCGACAAACCATTTAGCCCCTGTATCTATAACAAAATCGATTTTTGCATCGTTCAGGGTTGCTATTCCTGGAAGATTGACAGAAGATCCATCAGTTTGTATTCCGCCTGAGAAAATATCGCTGAGATTTTTTATAAAATATTCAACAGGAATTCGTTCATCTGTATCATTTCCAAGGAAGTCAACTCCGACAAGACTGACAAATTTGATCTCTTTGAAGTTGTTGAGATATGTTTTCAGAGTTTCCGGATTCTTAAATTGATCAGGAACAGTCCATTGCAATTCTTTTTTCATTTTTTCCCCCGATTGCCCAAATTGCCTTCAGCCCAATGTTTTCTGCATAATGCGATATAGCTTTCATTTCCACCGATAAGGATCTGCTCACCTTCTTTAATGACGCTGCCGTTTATTACTCTGGCATTCATTATTGCTTTTCTTGAACACCAGCACACGGTTTTTATCTCTTCAATTGTGTCAGCCATAGCAAGAAGCCTCAGACTGCCTTCGAACAGCTCTCCTCTGAAATCAGCGCGAAGACCGTATGCAATGACAGGGATTGAAAGAATATCCACAACATCGCAGAGCTGGTCAACCTGGTCTTTAGAAAGAAACTGCGCTTCATCAATGATTACACAATCAATCTTTTTTATAATATTTTGTTCATTTATAATTTCAAAAACATTTGATGCCGGAAAGACAAGTATTGCCTTTTTACCCAGACCGATTCTGCTTTTAACGATATCCACGCCTTCTCTGGTGTCAATGGAAGGCTTCATGATCAAAGCGTTCTGATCTCTTTCTCTGTAATTGTATTCGACCATAAGAGCATTCGATGTTTTACTTGCTCCCATTGCGCCGTATCTGAAATATAATTTTGCCATCTGCCGATCCGGAGAAAGATGTTAATAAGCAAGTAGATTCTAAAAATTTATGTTTATCAGTCAAATTTTTAAAGATTTGGATAAAACAACAACGCCTTGTTACATTATTGATAAAAACCACCGATACTTAAGGTCTTTTTATTGCACAATCTTCTTGCGGGAAGTTTTTTTAATTAGTATAATCATCGCGGTTTGTTTTACAGGGTTTTGATGAATATTTTAAATGTTGTTGACATAAACATAGTAAAAATTGTTTTAACGAAGTACTACCTTTCAAAAAACATCAATTATGACTTCGTTTATCCCGAGCCTGAATCTGTCAGACATAAAATTGTTTCCTTCAAACCTGATATTGTTGTTTTTCAGAGCAGGCTTATCGATATGGATGTCGCCGCTTTTTTAAAACTGCTTGATCTGAGAATAGAAGCCGAAATAGTTGTTTTTATGATAAAAGATGATTCTGTTTCAAAAAGCGATATTGCAAAAATCATTTCTTTTCATAAAAAGGTTCATTTTGTCAACAAGGACGATTTTAATTCGGTATTCAATTCCATAATTCCGTATGAAGTTCTTAAAGATGGAATGATAAAAGAGTCTTCAGAAGATATTGTTCCTGAAAAAAAGACGATTCTGTATGTTGATGACAGCCCTGTTATGCACCATTTCATAAGAACGACTCTCGGTGATTGTGACTACAATCTTATTACAGCTGTAGATGGTGTTGACGGATATGAAAAATACTGCCAGTATCTTCCGAATATAATTATAACAGATATTGAAATGCCGAAGATGAGCGGTCTTGAGCTGTGTCGCAAGATAAAAGAAAACAATGAAGGAAGGTTTATTCCCGTTGTAATACTTTCGAGTAAAAGTCAGCCCATTGATATTGATACTGCATTTAATTACGGTGCCGATGATTATCTTGTAAAACCTGTCTCCCCGGATAATCTTATTGAAAAGATAAAGGATTATTTTGGAGTTCTGGACCGTAAAAAAAGAAACAAGATCCTTGTAGTTGATGACAGCAAGGTTTCGGCTGAAATGATCTCCCATGCACTGATAAAGAACAGTCACAATGTCATTATGGCTTCAAATGGGGAGCAGGCGCTAGAGCTTTCCATAAAAGAAAGACCGGAAATAGTTATAACAGATGTCGAAATGCCGGGAATGTCAGGATATGATCTTGTAAAAATAATGAGGGAAACTCCTGAACTGAGGGATGTCTCTTTCATAATGATGAGCAGCCGGGACAGGAAAAGTGATATAAAGAAAAGTGAAAAACTTGGTGTTTCGAGATATTTCATAAAGCCTTTTGATATTGAAAAGCTAATTATTGTAGTTGAACAGCTTCTGCTTGAAAAATATAATATTTACAAGAAAGAATATGAATATATGCTTTCTACCATCAAAGCGTTGGTAACAGCTCTTGAAGCAAGAGATGAATACACAAAAGGTCACACTTCCAGAGTTTCAAAATATTCTCTGATGCTGGGGCGGCACATGGGGCTTTCTATTTTTGAACTCGATAAACTTGAGATTGCGGCAAATCTTCATGACATCGGAAAGATTGGCGTGAGAGATGATATTCTGCTTAAACCCGGTAAATTGAGTGATGAGGAATATGCCAAGATACAGGAGCATGCTGTTATCGGTGCCGAAATTTTGAGGCCGCTCAATTCACTTAACGATGTGGTTCCGTTAATACTTTTTCATCACGAAAGATGGGACGGAAACGGATATCCGTCAATGATAAAAGGAACCGATATTCCGCTTGGAGCAAGAATTATAGCAATAGCGGACACTTTTGATGCCATTACTTCGGACAGACCGTACAGGAAGGCTCTATCTGAGGCTAAAGCTATTGAAATCATTAAACAAAACATAGGGTCGCAATTTTGTCCGAGATGTGCAGGAGCCTTTATTGAGCTTGCCGGCAGAATGTCAATAATTTCGGATTGAAAATCCTTTAAAATATAAATGTATTTTTGACTTATTAAGAACTGCATGCTATATATAGCGTCGGTTTTTTTAGGGAATGAACTAATGAAAATTCTTGTGATATCCGATACACACGGGAATTTACCGATAAAAATTGAAGAACTGGGAGTTCAGGCTGTTATTCATGCCGGAGATCTCGGGGACAGGAAATTCATGAAAGAATTTGCTATGATAGAAAATTTCTTTGCTGTTGCAGGGAACACAGACATATCTTTTGACGGTATTATTCCGCAGACTCTTTGTGACATTATTGGCGGAGTGAAATTTTTTCTTGTACACAACCTGAGTGCACCTCACAGAATAATAATGTCGAATTTCAGAGAGATCAATGAATGCCGGCCCGATCTGGTTGTTTACGGACATACGCATATGCCGGTAATTGAGAAAAAGGACGGGATTTTTTTTATCAATCCCGGTTCATTGGGTAAAGATGGTCTTACCGGACACAAAACTTATGCAATAGTTGAAATTGACAAATCAAAGATTGTGTCTGCTGAGATTTTTGATGCCATATCGGGAGATGTGCTGAGTTCACTTAAAAAAAATGAACTTTTAAATAACTGTTTGAATAAGATGGAGAATTAATTTTGATCAGAAGATTTTTTCAGATTTTCCTTGTTCTTTTGTCTGCCGGAGTCATTTTATCATGTGAATCAAATTGCGAAGGAGATGGTTGTGGCGAAGTGGCAGCGGAAAATCAGGGCATAACCCTTAGAGTTATTGATGACGGCTGTGCAATGAAAACAGTAGGCGCACACAGTCTTGCAAACCTTGGCAGTATAACATTCACGGTATCTAATGCCGAAGGAACTATGATTTCTAAGAAATCTTTCAAAAAAGAAGACATATCTTCTTCAATGGAAATATCGGGAATAAAGGATGTCAGTGGTGCGACCGTAGTAATTTCAGGATTCGGAGCTGACTCCAACGAAGTCAAATGGATTGGTAAAATAACCAATATGAATTTTAAAGCCGGCGAGAAAACATCAATAAATGCGATCCTTTATCCTACTTCGGGGCAGGCCTGCCTTCCTGATCCGCTTACAATTCCAAGATTTGGTCATACTGCGACTCTTCTTCAGGATGGTAGAATTCTCTTGACGGGAGGTTTTACTTCATGTTCAGGGGTGAAGTGCCCTGCAAGTAAATCTGTAGAAATTATAGATGTGGAATCCGGCAAAATAGAAACCCTTGCTGATATGAATGAAGAGAGAGCGATGCACGAGGCAGTTCTTCTTTCTGACGGCAGTGTGATTATTTTCGGCGGAGTAAGACAGATGGATATCGGCAGCTTTGCTGTTGAAGGTTATCCTGTTCTTCCGTACAGTTTTTCAATTCAGGCGACAACAGTTGAAAGATATGTGCCGAATTATCCCAAGCTTAATATGAGAAATAACAACATCGGAACCGTTGTTGCCAACTCAACTACTGATATGGGACTTTCGTTCACAAACATGCCTTTTTATCCTTTCCAGACATATTATGTTCAGAATGTCAGTGACACACAGAAAACCGTTTATATGGTTGGCGGAATGGATAAAAATCTTACACCGATAAATAAAATTTATGCTTTTGACATTGTTGATATTTCCGGAACAGCTCCTACTCTCAGTGCTGTCAGAGAAGTTGCTCCTGTTGATAAAGACACAATGCTTTCTCCGGCTGTCGGAATATCCTCAGGTTCTCTTTTTTCCACAGGTGGAAGAGCTCTTACACCTGCTTCTGTGGCAAGTTTTTATTCTGCTACTGACGCAACTGCATGGGAAGGTACCGGTTCCAATCTTTTCTATACAAGAAGCCTTGTTCTGGATGAAAATCTTTATACTTTCGGCGGACTTGAGAATACCGGAGACAATGCTCTGGAAAATAATAAAAAAGCCCACAGATGGAATATCGCTCAGAAAACGGTTACCGGATCTGACAAAAACATTACCGCATGGGGTCCGGCAGTTTTCTTTTCTGATGTGATCTATGATTCTGCAAAATCCAATTTTGTGGTTATCGGCGGTGCGGGCGGAAGTCAGTCTGAACCAGCAGATCTGAATGCAGGAACCAACATTTATCAGGTTATAACCAAAAACGATTTCAGTGTCGCCGGGTCTCCTCTCACATATCCGATGAAGTTCAACCGGATACTTCCCAGAGGCACGATAGATAAAGAAAATAGCAAGATGTTCATCACAGGTGGTATTTCAAAGCTCGGAAGTACAGGTGTTCCTGTCGGTGCAATTGAGATAAATGTACTAAAGTAAGTCTGGTTACTGTTTCTTTCCTTTGATGCTTGCAATCGCAAGAAAAACTCCGAGAAATATTCCAAGAACTGCGGCAAAAAGAACTCTGTGATTTTCAGGAAGCAGGAATGTTATTGTGTGTGCAGGTATCCAGAAAAGAGGAATTGTTTTAAGAAAAACGAAATTCCATTGCACTTTCCAGTTAAGATTTACAAAATAATATTCAAATCTGATTGGCGAGAAAAAGCCCTTTATTGTCCCACCTGTTGCGGCAATATGCATATCGGTAATTCTGTGAAGAGTCATAAAAATAGGAGCAAAAATAATATTCATTGTGACGCTTACTGAGAAAGCAGTGATCAGCTTAATTAATGTAAAATCAACTTCTTTAAGTGTATTCGGAGAAACATTCAGCCCCATATATCCAAGGAAAGCCGGGGTTCCGACGCCGAAGATAACAAAAGCCATTTTGATACCAAGTCCGAGAATTCCCCATACTATCGCTCTAGGTATGACACCGAATCCTTTTTCATAATAGTTGCCTGTTTTTATTCGAAGTCCGATAACTTCACCCAGCGTTGCCAGAATTCCAAATTTTATGAAACTCATTATCATTCCATTTGAAATATTAAAATCATTATAGATTTTTAAAATCTCGGGAAAAACAAAAAACGGGGCAAAAAAGAGTGCGCAGATAAAAATAAATAATAAATCTTTCTTTTTCATGTCGTTGGTACCTGTCTTGGTGTTAATAACAAAAATATGAAAACACACAGCAATCTAATTTAAAAAGACTGAATCGTCAATATTTAAGAAAATTTTATGTTTGTTAAATGAGGTAGCCGTTTGTTTTTATTGAATAAAATAAAAGATGCTTAAAAATATCTTGACAATGGAGCTTCGACATGTAGGATGTTCATCGCTTTTTTGCTAACTTATTCAGGAAAGGAAGCGCTATGGAATTGACAAGATACAAAAGAAAAGAAGATGTTGAAAGAAAGTGGTTCGAAGTAAATGCTGATGGTTTGACTCTCGGCAGGCTTGCAACAAGAGTGGCAGACATTCTCCGCGGAAAAAACAAGGCTGATTATACTCCTAATGTTGATTGCGGTGATTATGTTGTCATTACAAATGCTGAAAAAATTCATCTTACCGGAAAAAAGTGGACTGATAAAAATTATTATCATTATTCCGGTTATCAGAGCGGAATGAGAACTCTTTCTGCTGAGAAGATGATGGAAAAACATCCTGAGTATTTGATCATGCACGCAATAAAAGGAATGCTGCCGAAGAACAAGCTTTCCAATCAGGTAATCACTAAATTGAAAATCTATGCAGGTGCAGAGCATCCGCATAAGGCACAGGAACCGCAGAAGCTTGAGTTTTAGTTTTTATTGTCATATTGTTGGAGATAATTAATGGAACAGTGGTACGCTACTGGTAAAAGAAAGACAGCGGTTGCAAGAGTCTTTTTAAGACCGGGCAAAGGTGAGATCGTTGTTAATGGAAAAACACCGAAAGAGTATTTTTATACAGACAGCAACACAATGAAGGTCGATGCTCCCCTTAATCTTACCAAAACAAAGGGGAAATTTTCTATTCTTATTACTGTGGCAGGTGGCGGTATTGCCGCTCAGGCTGAGGCTGCAAGACATGGTATTTCAAGAGCGCTCGTTACATACAATCCTGAAATGAGACCTGTACTTAAAAAGGAAGGTTTTCTCAGGAGAGACGCAAGAATGAAAGAAAGAAAGAAATACGGGCAGAGAGCTGCAAGAGCAAGATTCCAGTTCTCAAAGAGATAGATCTCGAATTACCGTTCTATATTATTTTTCAGCCCCCTCTTCGTTGAGGGGGTTTTTTGTATGAGGTGGAAAAATGAACAGACCCTATCTTTTTACATCAGAATCAGTAACAGAGGGACATCCGGACAAAGTGGCAGATCAGGTATCAGATGCTATTCTTGATGCCATTCTGGAAACGGATAGAAGGGCAAGAGTTGCCTGTGAAACTTTTGTAACTACCGGACTTGTTGTTGTCGGTGGTGAAATTACCACAAATACCTATGTTGATATTCCTGAGATAGTTAGGAATACGATTATTGAAATAGGATACAAAGACACAAAGTTCTGCGGATTTGATGGACACACATGCGGTGTTCTTTCAACAATAGACAAGCAGTCGCCTGATATTGCTCAGGGCGTTAATGCGGGTGAAGGACTTTTCAAAGAACAGGGTGCTGGAGATCAGGGGCTTATGTTCGGTTATGCAACAGACGAAAATGAAGATTATATGCCCACTCCGATCAACCTTGCACATCAGCTTACATTTAAACTTGCACAGGTGAGAAAAAGCGGAGATGTGCCTTTTATTCTTCCAGATGGAAAATCACAGGTTTCAGTTCGTTATGAAGATGGAAAGCCAGTTGCTGTTGATAAGGTTGTTGTAAGTACTCAGCATAAAGATACTGTTGATTATGATACTATCAGAAACACTGTAATTGAAAAAGTAATAAAACCTGTCATTCCTGCTCATTTCATTCATGCCGGAACAGAATTTTATATTAACCCGACAGGCAAATTTGTTGTCGGAGGTCCAGTAGCAGATGCAGGGCTTACCGGAAGAAAGATAATTGTTGATACATACGGTGGAATGGGTCGTCACGGTGGAGGTGCTTTCTCCGGAAAAGATCCTTCGAAAGTTGATAGATCCGCTTCCTACATGGCCAGATACATTGCAAAGAATATTGTTGCGGCAGGACTTGCAAAAAGATGTGAGATTCAGATAGCTTATGCGATTGGTGTTGCTCAGCCGGTATCTGTTTATGTAAATACTTTTGATACATCTTCGGTTTCTGAGGTTGATATAGAGAATGCTGTAAAGAAATGTTTCGACATGAGACCTGCGGCAATCATTGAGCAGCTTGATCTTCTGAGACCTATTTACAAGAAAACTGCTTCATACGGACATTTTGGAAGAGACGGTTTTTCCTGGGAAAAGATGGATCGAGTCAAAGATCTTAAAAATCTCATATAATTATATTCCTAAAATTGACTAAATACCCCAATATTTTACAATCTTCAAGTGTGATCAATTTTTCAAGAGAGGGATCTATGAAAAAATTATTCTTTTTATTTGTGGTTTTCTCATTTATTTTTGCCGTTTCCTGTGGAAATGACACAAAATCAAAAACAAACGACAGTGAAATTGTATCAGATGATGAAAATGTTACTGACAATGATTCTGAGTCAGAAGATGCTGATATTTCTGACGATGTTGTAACAGAAGAAGAGCCTGAAATTGACGAGCAGGTTGACGACGATGTTGCAGCAGTCCTGTCATGTGAAGATGTTGCTGAAGGGATGAATAAGAATTTTATTGCCGGCGAGGGAGATTCGGCTCTGGCGAGGGATTTTATTATCAGACTTCCGCAAAATGTAGATTCTGAAAAAGGCTGGCCGGTGGTTTTTCTTTTCCACGGGTATGGTGATACTGCATCAAATTTTGAAACAGTGCTCGCTGATGAAGTGGATAATTCAACGATGCCTTTTATCCTTGTTGTTCCTGAAGCAAGGGCTGATCTTTTCACTTTTGGTATTCCGCCCACAGGTCTTGACTGGGATATGATAGTGCTTGAAGACGGAAGTGCCGAAGCGGATCTTTTTGATTCAGTTCTCGAATGTGTTGATCAAAAATGGGGTGTTGATGAAACCCATATTCATGTTGCAGGTTTTTCTGCCGGAGCGATTACTTCTGACAGTCTTGGTGTTTTGAGACCAGAAAAGATTGCATCAATACTTACTTTTTCGGGGGCATATTTTTCCAATCCTGATGATAGAGCAGATTTGGGAACTGTTATGGGAATGACCGTCGGAGATTTTTTTTCATGGCCTGATTTTGCAGCTGAGCATACAAAATATACACAGGTAATTGTTTCAGGAGCTGAAGGCAAAGACACATGGTCTACATCAGGATTCACTATTGATTTCAATCACATGGCTAATTTTGATGCAAATTACATGACAGGACTTGGACACAATATAATACTTTGCAATCACAACGGTTCTCATACGGTTACCGGTCTTGCAAGGCAGGATATAGTTACTTTTTTTAATGATCATCCTTTCGGAACAGAAGTATCTCCGTATAAAGATGGACTTCCTGCAGGTTGGGACATTTGTGAATATCGTGATCAGCCTGTTGAAATTATAGATGACTCAGATATTATTGATGATTCTGACAGTGAAGTGAGCGATATCTAGTCTTAAGTCTTAAGCGTTCATCGCTTTCAGGAAATCTTTATTAGATTTGGTCTTACCCATCTTATCAAGCATGAATTCCATAGAATCAATGACATTGAGCGGATGGAGAAGTTTTCTGAGTATCCAGACCTTGTTAAGAACATCCGGTTCAAGAAGAAGCTCTTCTTTTCTGGTTGCAGACTTGTTAATATCAAGACATGGGAAGATTCTCTTTTCCATAAGTTTTCTGTCAAGATGAATTTCCATGTTTCCTGTTCCTTTGAATTCCTCAAATATTACTTCGTCCATACGGCTGCCGGTATCAATAAGTGCGGTTGCGATAATGGTGAGCGATCCGCCTTCTTCAATATTTCTTGCCGCACCGAAGAATCTTTTCGGTTTGTGGAGAGCGTTTGCATCAACACCGCCGGAAAGGATCTTTCCTGATGGAGGAACAACAGCATTGTAAGCTCTTGCAAGTCTTGTTATAGAGTCGAGAAGAATAACAACATCTTTGCCGAACTCAACCATTCTTTTTGCTTTTTCAAGCACCATTTCAGCAACCTGAACATGGCGTGTGGCAGGTTCGTCAAATGTTGATGCGATAACTTCAGCATCTACGCTTCTCATCATATCGGTTACTTCCTCTGGTCTTTCATCAATCAGAAGAACGATAAGGAAGATCTCAGGATGATTTTCTGTTATAGAGTGCGCTATATCCTGAAGAAGAACTGTTTTACCAGTTCTGGGTGGAGCAACAATAAGACCACGCTGTCCCATTCCTATTGGAACAAGAAGATCCATGATTCTTGTTGACATCGTGCTTTTTTTGGTTTCAAGATTGATCCTGACTCTCGGGTAGAAAGGAGTGAGGTTGTCAAAAAGCGGAGTATGTTTGTTCTGTTCGATCTCTTCCTTTTCAAAAACAGAGGTAATCTTCTGAAGAGCGAAATATCTTTCACCGTCTTTGGGGCTTCTTATTTCACCATTTATGGTCTGACCGGTTCTAAGGCCGTATTTTTTTATCATTGATGGCGGAACATATATGTCATCAGGTCCCGGAAGGTAGTTATATTTCGGGCTTCTTAAAAATCCAAAACCGTCCGGAAGGATCTGAAGTACGCCGTCAGCAAAAATTGTTTCATTGTTTTCGACGAGTTTCTGAAGAATCTCATAAATAAGTTCCTGAGAGCGTTTTGAAGAAGCATCTTCAATGCCGAGCTTCTCTGACATTTTTACAAGGTCTTCGTTTTTTTTGTTTTTTAATTCCTGTAGGTTCATTCATTTCTCCATAAAAGTTAGTAATATTAAAATCGACTGCTAATTTTGCACATCAATAGGCTTGTCCAATTTAACGATTATCCACTGATTGCAGTAAAAAAAGTGAGTAGAACAGACTGCACACTAGATTTACTAATCAATTCTTTAAAATTGTCAAATAATTTATCACTGACAAACATCACCAGCTGTAACCATATGAGTTTTTTTAACTTTTTTTACAATTTCAAGGCATCCTGAAATTACTGATTCTGCACATTTTACAGGAATAACAGTGATTCCCGACCTTATTTCCTCTGGTATTTCTGAAAAATCGCCCATATTATCATCCGGAATATACACTTTTTTTATTCCTTCTCTGGATGCAGCCATGATCTTTGCTTTAAGTCCGCCTATTTTCAGCACTTTTCCTCTTAAAGTCACTTCGCCGGTCATTGCCGTGAAAGGTTTGACCTTTCTTCCTGTCATCAACGAAGCAACTGCCAGAGATATCGCCACGCCGGCAGAAGGTCCGTCTTTTGGAGTAGCTCCTTCAGGAAAGTGAATATGAACGGTATATTTATTCCAGTCATCTTTGTCTATGGCGAGAGTTTCGGTAAGACTTTTCACATAACTTACAGCAATATCGACTGATTCTTTCATAACATCTCCGAGACTGCCAGTAATCTTAATCTCTCCTTTACCGGAATATTTTATGGCTTCGATCTTAAGAACTGTTCCGCCGTAAGGAGTCCACGCGAGACCGTTCACAACACCTATTTCGTTCTCGGAAGCAGAGATTTTTTCGTTGTATTTTTCAGGACCCAGATATTCATTTATATTTTTTTCGGTTATGTTTATCTCTTTGAAATTCTTAGGGTTCATTGCTTTTTTAAGAGCGATTTTTCTGCATATTGATGCTATCTTTCTTTCAAGTTCCCTGACTCCGGATTCAGAAGTATATTTTTCGATAAGTGATTCCAGCCCGTTTTGTGAAAAAACAAGAGAAATGTCATCAATTCCGTTGTTGAATTTCTGTTTTTTGATCAGATATTTCAAAGCGATATTCTTTTTCTCAAACCAGGTGTATCCGTCAAGCTCTATTATTTCCATTCTGTCACGCAATGCCGGAGGTATCATGCCTCTGTCATTTGCTGTTGCTATAAAAAGCACTTTGCTGAGGTCAAATTCAAGATCAATATAATGGTCGATAAAAGAATCGTTCTGTTCCGGATCAAGAACTTCCAGAAGAGCTGAAGCCGGATCACCTTTATAATCACTGCTGAGTTTGTCAATTTCGTCGAGTAAAAATAACGGGTTGTTAACTTTTACCTTGTTGAGAGACTGTATGATCTTTCCGGGCATTGCACCGATGTAAGTTCTTCTGTGACCTCTGATCTCAGCTTCGTCCTTTATTCCGCCAAGAGACTGTCGTACAAACTTTCTGCCTGTTGCTCTGGCAATGGATGATGCAATTGAAGTTTTTCCGACACCGGGAGGCCCGACAAGGCATATTATCGGAGCTTTGAGATCTCCTTTAAGCTTTAAAACTGCAAGATATTCAAGTATCCTTTTTTTCACTTCATCAAGTCCGTAATGATCATCGTCAAGGACTTTTTCAGCATTTTTCATATCTATTTCACTGTCGCTGGAAATCCTCCATGGAAGACCGGTCACGGTTTCAAGATATGTTCTGATAACACCGCTTTCTGCGCTCATCGGAGATGTCATTTCATATCTGGAATATTCTTCCTTGAGTTTTTCCAGAACATGTTCCGGAGCGTCAAGTGTCTGTATTTTTTCGGCGATATCATCGTTTTCATCATAATCCTGATTTTCCGAATTTTTGTTCAGTTCATTTTTCAGAGCGTTGATGTGTTCATTAATAAAAAACTCTTTCTGCCCTTTTTCAAATTTTTCTCTGACATTTGATTCAATGTCCCGTTCAAGTTCTCTAAGCTCTGTTTCCATTTTAATAAGTGATATCATACTCTTGTATCGTTCAACAATATCTTTCTGGGCAAGAACAGGGTGAATATCCAGCGGGTTTGCTGGACGGATTACAGAAGCCGCAAGATCAAGAAATTTTTCATGATCTTCAGATCTTATCGCTTCATTGAGAACATCTTTCGGTATTTCGAAAAACTCGAAATACTTAACTAGTGATACTTCAAATATCTTTCTTATTTTCTCAAGAGTATCTTTATCATTGTTTGTCGATTTAAAATTCTTGACAGATATCTCATAAAAACCGGAATCTCCCATTTTTAATTCTGAAACCGAAACTCGTTTTATTCCTTCAAGAAAAACATGGTAGAAATCTCCCGGACCTTCAATTACCTGAATAACAGTACATAAAGTTCCGATCTCAAAAAGATTGTTTAAATTGAAAGCTTCAGAGTCAGGATCTTTCTGCGTGACCAGAACTATCTCTTTTTTCGGGTTTTTGAGTGCATTTTCGATTGCTTTTATAGAAAAATCTCTTCCTACTTTAAAAGTGATGCTGGTATATGGAAACACAACTGCATCCCTGATGGGGAGCAGGGGAAAGAATTTGCCGGATTTCATTTACTGATCAAGCTCCTTTGTTGCTGCTTTTTCCGCTAATGGCGGGTTTTTTCTCTATGACTTTTACGGGGTCTTCGCCGGATGTTACAACCCCCGGAGTAATTATGACTTCTTTAATTTTATCTTTTTCGTCAGGAACACTGAACATTATGTCGAGCATTGTGGTTTCAATGATCCTTCTGAGTCCTCTTGCGCCTGTCTTGAGGCTGGAAGTTTTTTTAACTATTTCTTTGAGAGCATCTTCAGTGAACGAAAGTTCGATTCCGTCAAGTCTGAAAAGCTCCTTGTACTGACTTATCAAAGCATCTTCAGGTTCTGTAAGAATTCTGAGAAGATCGTCTGAATCAAGTTCTTCAAGATATGCAGTCACTGGAAATCTTCCAATAAATTCAGGGATTAATCCAAATTTCAAAAGGTCTTCCGGTTGAATTTCGGGAAGTATTTTCTTATCTTTCAGAGCGCCTGTTTTCTTTGTACCGAATCCGAGTTTCTTTTCACCGATCCTTCTGGCGATGATCTTTTCGATACCTTCAAAAGCGCCGCCCACGATAAAAAGAATGTTTGATGTGTCAAGTTTGAGATATTCCTGATGCGGATGCTTTCTTCCGCCTGTAGGTGGAATATTTGCCACGGTACCTTCTATTATTTTCAGAAGAGCCTGCTGAACACCTTCACCGCTGACATCTCTGGTTATTGAAGGATTGTCCGATTTCCTTGCGATCTTATCAATTTCATCAATATAAATAATACCTTTTTCGGCTTTGTCGATATCATAATTAACAGCCTGAATCAGGTTCAGCAATATATTTTCGACATCTTCGCCTACATAACCGGCTTCAGTCAGAGCTGTAGCGTCGGCAATGGCAAAAGGAACTTTCAGAAGGTCGGCAAGTGTTCTTGCAAGGAGTGTTTTTCCGCTTCCGGTGGGTCCCAGAAGCAGAATATTGCTTTTCTGTATCCTCGTTTTAAGTTTTTTGGGAGAATTGATCCTTTTGTAGTGGTTGTAAACTGCAACGGAAAGAACTTTTTTTGCATAATCCTGACCGATGACAAAACGATCAAGCTGTTTTTTGAGCTGTTGAGGTGTCAGAGTTTCGCCGTCTTCATCCTGCGGAACTATAGAATCGCCTTCTTCATGAAGAATGTCGGTGCACAGATCGACACATTCATTGCAGATATAAACTCCCCTTCCGTAAATGATCCTGTCGACTTCAACCTGTGTCTTTCCGCAGAAAGAACACTTTATGACGCCTGTTTTATCGTTCTGGGTCATAGCCTTTCTCCGCTATTTTCTTTTTACAACACTATCGATAAGGCCGTATTCAACAGCTTCTTCAGCTGAAAGGAAAAAATCTCTTTCCATATCTCTTTTAAGAATTTTCTTATCTTTCCCAGTGTGTTCAAAAAGGATTGCTATCAGTCTTTCTTTTAAAAAAAGAATTTCTTTTGCCTGAATTTCAATATCAGTCGCCTGTCCTTTAAATCCGCCCATCGGCTGATGTATCATCAGTCTGGAGTTGGGAAGAGAGAATCTTTTTCCTTTTGCGCCGGCAGCCATCAGAACAGCACCCATACTCGAAGCCTGTCCTATACAGATTGTTGCAACATCAGGTTTGACATACTGCATGGTGTCATATATTGCAAGTCCGGCTGTAACAGATCCTCCCGGGCTGTTGATGTAAAGCTGAATATCAGTGTCGGGGTCCTGAGCTTCAAGAAAAAGCAGCTGAGCAACAATAAGATTTGCCGTATCGTCCGTAACCTGATCGCCCAGAAAGATGATGCGGTCTTTTAAAAGTCTTGAATAAATGTCATAAGATCTTTCTCCGCCGCCCTCTTTCTCAACGACTATCGGAACCCAGGATGATTCGGTAATTCTTGAATCCATTTTATTGTACCCCTGTTTTTTCAGTTACTTAACGGTCTCTTTTGCATCCTTCTCTATAAAAATCATCTTTTCCGCCATTTTGTCAAGAACTTTGCTTTCTCTGATCTCCATTTTCTTGGCATTCAGCCTTTCTTCACCGAGATATTGTCTCAATTGAGCGGCATATTCGACAGGAAGTCCGTAAGTTACAGCCTCTTTTTCAAGTGCGGAGGTAATATCTTTTTCAGTAACCTCTACAGCGAGTTTTTCTGAGAGAGTATGGAGTATTATGTATCTTTTGGTCACCCACTTTGATTCTTCTTCGATTTTCTGAAGAGCTTCCACAGGAACAGATTCAACCTTATTCTTGTTTTTATATTCGCTGACACGCGCTTCTATCTCGCTCTTTAAAATTGAAGGAGGAACATCAAATTCATGGTTTTTCACATAAGTTTCAGCAGCGATGTACTTCTTGTTATCAAAGTTGATATTGCCGATATATGTTTCAATATGTTTTCTGAGCTCAGCTCTCAACTCTTCGACAGTTTTTGGAAAACCTTCTTTGCCGGCAAGAAATTCATCAGTCATTTCAGGTTCATTTGTCATCTTTTCGAGTTTGTTTACTTCGATTGTGAACACAATTGTCTTTCCTGCGAGATCTTTGGACTGATAATTTTCAGGAAATTTAACATCGGCTGTAAATTTGTCGCCTTTTTTGTGACCGTAAAGAGCTTTTTCAAAATCGGAAACAAATTTGCTTTCGCCAATAATAACAGAAACATTGCTTCCGTTTGTTCCGTCGATTTCTTTATCTTCCATTTTTCCTGAAAAAGAAATAACAAGTCTGTCTTTATCAGCAGAAACAGCCTCTTCGTCCTCTTTATATTCTGTAAATTTCTTTTTCATGGACTCTATTTCCATGTCGACCATTTCTTCTTTGAACTGCATAGGTGTGTATTCAGCTTCAAAAGGCTTTAATTCGACATCTATTTTAGGAAATATTTCAACACTGTATTTGAAAGTGAAAGGTTCTCCTTCGATGAGAATGCTCTTTTCAATTATCTGAGGTGCGGCTGCAAAATGAAAACTCTCTTTTGCCACTGTTTCCTGAATAGCGGTTGATATAAAGTGGTTTTCAGCTTCATCTTTGATGCTTTTTCCATACATCTGCTTGATAATATTAGCAGGAACTTTGCCCTTTCTGAAGCCTTTGATATTGACAGTTTTTGAAAGGTGTGAAAGTGAATTAACTAAGTTTTCCTTTACTTCATCGGCGGAATAAGTGATCTCAAATTCTTTTTCAACACTGCTGACATGATTCAATTTGTAGTCCATCTTTTACCTCGTTTGCTGTAAAATTTTATATTTTGGTGATTTTTTCATCAACTACGCCACCCCGTGAACTCTGGTGCGAAAGGGGGGACTCGAACCCCCACGGTTTCCCGCTAGATCCTAAGTCTAGTGCGTCTGCCAATTCCGCCACTCTCGCAATGACTCCTGATATACCGTGTTATTGAAACATCGTACAGACAATAAATAAAAAGTGGTAGGCCCTGAAGGATTTGAACCTTCGACCCACTGATTAAGAGTCAGTTGCTCTACCAACTGAGCTAAGGGCCCACTAAAAACTGGGGTGGGAGATGGGGCTCGAACCCACAACGCCCGGAACCACAATCCGGTGCTCTACCATTGAACTACACCCACCGCGATAATTCACATGTGAAAAAACAATGGTACGCCCGAGAGGATTCGAACCTCTGACCTACGGATTAGAAGTCCGTTGCTCTATCCAACTGAGCCACGGGCGCACTTCTACATGGTCGGGGTGAGAGGATTCGAACCTCCGACCCTCGGTTCCCAAAACCGATGCGCTAACCGGACTGCGCTACACCCCGAAGTCCAATGGATATTATAAACAAACGATCCAAAATCAAGTTTTTTAGGATTTTCTGGCACAAATGGCTTGTTTTATTTGTAATATCAAATAATTATAAGCTTCCTTGAAAAAAATAGATATCCTGATATTGTGATTTGTTTTAATTGACTTTTAATGATGGAGATCCATTTGAGTTTTATGCAGTTTGCGAGTCCTGAAGAGGAAAAAAGATTTAAAGATGCTGTTTCAAGAATAAAAAATATCATTGTTATTCTTTCGGGGAAAGGCGGTGTCGGTAAAAGCAGCGTGGCTGTAAATCTGGCATATTATCTTGCGATGCAGGGTCGCGATGTCGGAGTCATGGATGTTGATTTTCACGGTCCGAGTATTCCGAAACTTCTTGGAATAGAAGGAAAAAAGATAGAATCAGATGACAATGGAATTATGAAACCGGTCAGGATCACGGACAGTTTTCATGCTATAAGTATCGGGCTTCTGCTTGATTCCGCAGACAATCCGGTTATCTGGCGAGGTCCGATGAAAGTGGCGGCGATCAAGCAGTTTTTCTGTGATGTGCTCTGGGGCGATCTGGATTATCTGGTTATTGACTGCCCTCCGGGAACAGGTGACGAACCGCTCACAATTGCTCAATTTCTAGGTGAAGGTGTGAATTCTGTTATCGTGACAACTCCGCAGGAAGTTGCTATCAGCGATGTGCGGAAGTCGCTTTCATTCAGCAGGAACCTCGGATTCAACACTCTCGGTCTGATCGTGAACATGAGCCATTTTGTCTGTCCTCACTGCGGAGAAAAAACTTATATTTTCAACAAAGGCAATATTCAGAAAATGGCTGAAGATCATCTCGTTGAAATTCTAGGAGAAATTCCGATCGAACCGCTTGTCAGTGAATGCGGTGACAACGGCGGATTCTTTGTTTCTCAATATGGAAAAACTCCGGCCGGCATGGAATTCGAGAAGATCGGAGAAAAAATAGTAACAAAACTGTTGAAAAAATAAGGAGAACGGATGATTTTTACCGAAAAACTTTTTTCGAAAGAGTGGTTTCAAAGCTATTTTATGATAATTCAGGGTGCTTTGATTGCTGCTGCCGGTTACAATTTTTTTCTTATACCCTATAAAATTATTCCGGGCGGGCTTTTCGGAATAAGTACTGTTGTTTTTCATCTTTCCGGTTTTCCTGTCGGAATTATGACAATAATTTTAAATATTCCGCTGCTTATTATCGGTGTAAAGGTTCTCGGACCGAGATTCGGATTTAAAACAGTGATAGGAATGTCACTGCTTTCACTTTTCAATGACGGAATGAATTTTCTGTGGCCCAATGTCAAACTCAGTGATGACATGTTCATAAGCTGTCTTGTAGGAGGTTTTCTGGTCGGTGCGGGCATCGGTTTTATTTTTAAAGCCAAGGCGACAACTGGCGGAACGGATATAATCGGGCAGATATTTTATGCAAAATTCAAATTTCCGACAGGAAAAACAATACTTTATGTCAATGCTGTCATAATCCTGGGCGGTGCATTTGCATTGTGGATGAAAAATCCTGAAGTCCAATTTTTACAGATAGTTATCTATGCGGTTATTGCAAATTACGCTTCTACAAAAACTCTCGACATCACACTTGAAGGCACTTCATATTATAAAGGTATTTTCATAATTTCAGATCATTACGAAGAAATAAAGACAAAACTGCTTGTCGAAATGAATCGTGGAGGAACAATTATTCCGGCAAAAGGAATGTTCCACGATGACGAAAGGAGAATAATCTTTACCACCGTAAACAGACGGGAAACAGCTTTCCTCAAAGATTACATAAAAAAACTTGATTCCAAGGCATTCATCGTTATTTTTCAGACCAATGAAGTTTACGGGCACGGATTTCTGCCTGTGAAAGATATGAGATAAAGAATGCTTTTCAATTCATATGCCTATATACTGGTATTTCTTCCGATTTCTCTAATTATTTATTTTTATCTCAACAAAATAAAAAACAGTCTGGTCTCAAATTACTTTCTTGTTGCGGCATCATTTTTTTTCTATTCGTACTGGGACCCCAAATACCTTCTGCTGATGCTTATTTCCGTAATTTTCAACTATTCGATAGGGACACTTCTTTCAAAAATGAATTCAAAAAAGGCGGCAAAAACCGCACTTTTTACTGGAATTGCCATAAATCTCGTTGCGCTCGGATATTATAAGTATGCGGATTTCTTTATAAAATCTACAAATGCTGTCGCCGGGACGAATTTTGATCTTCAGCATATAGTTCTGCCTCTTGCGATATCTTTTTTCACATTCCAGCAGATCGCATATCTTGTTGACAGTTACAGAGGTCTCACAAAAGAATATGACTTTCTTAATTATTGTCTTTTTGTTTCATTTTTCCCTCAGCTGATAGCAGGACCGATTGTTCACCATAAAGAGATGATGCCCCAGTTTGAACAGACTGAGAATAAAAAGTTCATTTATGAAA
>DAOQAY010000005.1:0-38251 GCA_035354435.1 bacterium | reverse complement strand
CCGGTGGACTTATATCTGGCGCTGCAGCTACTGTAAGATTTGACGACCTTGAACAGATTGAAAAAGCAGTTTCTGTTGTCGGTGGATATTTTTCTGACAGAGAAAATGAAAATTTTACTCTCGTTGTTAATTCGAATCTTTTTGTTTTCAGCGAAACAGGTGCCAATAAATGGGTCTATGATATGAGCGGTGCTCCTCGCAGATGTGCAAGACCTTCAATGGCTGCGATCGGAACAACTGAAAAAAGTCCTGCTCAATATGTGGCTGTAAACTGTGGATCGAATGAAATTCCAAGAGATATTAATGACGATCAGATCATTTTTGTCGTTCAAATAAAAAAAGCTCATGATTCTGACTTCGGAATCGATATTTTCAGTTCATCTGTTAAAGAATCACTTATGAATAATAGTGATGTTGACAGCGGCAACATGATAGTTGACGGACCTATTGCTGCTAACTCACTAGGACAGGCTTTTGCTTTCGGTTCACTTTTTGTTTATCAGATCAGCGGCTATTCAATACCATATTAATTCAGGAGGACAAAAAAATGAGAAATCTAATTATATTAAGTATGCTGCTGGGAGTTGTTTTGTTTTCTTGTGACAGCGGTAGTGATACATCATCTAAAATTTCGTCAATTCCTTCAAAGAAAGTCTTTTCGTATTATCCCTGGGATTACAACAATGAACTGTCCGAGGACATCACTCAGGAATTTGAAATTTTCAATAGGGGCGATGCCGAGCTGAAAATAATAAAAATAAACCTGCTCGATCCAGATGGTAATCCAATAAGTGAGATAACAGACAGCAACTACAAGAAACTTTTCCAGATCCAGATCCAGAAAACTTCAGGCGGTATAGCAACTGAAGGGTGGAATGAAAAACTCCTTGCTTTTGACAATTTGACGGCAAAAGAAGACAGCAATATTGCATCGTTGTGCCCTCTTGATCCGAATGACATAGAATCAGGGAAATGTAGAGACGGTCTTTCGAAAGATAAATACAATTCCCAATTTAAGATCATGTTGAGCTATAACCGGTTCGCAGCTGAAGCACTTACAAAAAACCCGCCTTCAGATTTCAGAGTTTCCGGAGATTTTATTATTGAGGTTTGTACAAATGATCGTTTTAAGCAGAAAACAAGCACTTGCGGAAGTAATGCTACAAGCTATAAAATTCAAGTAACCCGTCAGCCGAACAAACCGCCAAAACCGGTTATCAAGGTTCTTTTTGAATATACAGTTGGCGGGGCAATGTCATATAGGAATATTAAAGATATCGTTTCAATGAATCTTAAAAACACCTGTGTATCCGATCCCGAGAAACCTGAATCTTCAAGAATATGCCTTGCAAATTGGGAAGAGAGATATTACATCAAATACAAATGGGAAATGACAGAATCCCCGACTCCTTTTATTGAAAAATCACAGATCAAACTTCCGGAAAGTAGCGGCAGGTCAGGGCAGTGGCTTCCTGATTCTGGCTACAGCGACCCCAAAAGAGGCGAATTCACAGGTCTTATGATCACACCGAGAAGATATGCCGAAGAAAATCCGGATTACGATGAAACTGTCTGCACTGATACTTGCGAAAATACCGAACCGACCAATACTACGGATGAGTTTTACTTTCTTGATCTCTCCAACTATTTAATCTGCCGTCAGAAATACTGTGAAAAATTTAAAACTAAATATTACAAAGTTAATATTCAGGCTGAAACTGTCGATAAACAGACTGACCTCGTTAGCGATACCGCTGAAGTTACAGTTCTTCCCAAAATTATTCCTCAGGCGCGAGTAGTTGCTCAGCTCACATGGGATAAGGGTTATAGAACAATTGCTGAATTTGATTCCGATAAAGATGGAGCGCAGGTCGACCTTGATATACACCTGATCAAAAAGACAAGTCTTGAAGCACCAGTTTATGAATATACACCGCTTGAAGGCGTTCTTGGAACAACTGCTCTTCCTGCATCAGAAGCCGGTAACTTTGATCCGACCATCGATGAAAAATATTTCCGTCATGACGACTGCTCCTTTTCTGACATGGGAATCATAGGATCTCCAGAATATCAGACAATTGCATGGAATGCTTCTCTGGATATTGACAACAAGTGGGGAGGAAACAATTTTGAAACTCCTGAAACAATTGGTCTTGGACCGATAGAAGATAAAGACGGCAATGGAATTCCTGACGATTCAATAATGGATGATCAGTATCTGGTTGTTGTTAATTATTTTAACTGCACATCAAAATATGCAGATGGAAAAAATAGGTGTCTGGAAGACTACAAAGAAGAAGATTCAGCCTATGAGGTTAATACCAGAGTTGAGGTTTTCGTAGACGGTGTTGATGTCCCCAGACCTGCAAGAATTGAAAGTGGAATAGAAGCTCGTCCTGCCGACAATTATTCTGCTCAAACCAAAAACTTCAAAATAAGATACGGAGAGTGGAAAGTTGTCGCCATTGTTAAATGGGATCCGACGCTTCCTTCACCTGAGACAAATCCAAAATATCCGGGAGACGGTATAGTATCTGATGTTGCAATGACCGATGAAGGCATTACAACCGACGCTCAAGGATATAAAACATGTAATTATCCGGCATCTGAAGCAGTTCTTGTACCGATCTGGGATGAACAGGCTTATTATGATTTTGTCTACGCCAAAAGAGATCCTGAAGATGAAAATTCTCCTGCGATCGGGGAATGTTACTAGATAGTTTTAGTTGTTACAATTCTTATTTTGAATCAGCTTTCAAATATTTTAATGATTTTAAAAGATGTAAATATAACTTGATATTAAAATACTTTTTCTGATAATTATTTTTTGTAATGAATGAATAATACAAATACGGGAGAATGAAATGAACACGACAATGTATAAGCCTAACATTATGATTGTTGATGACAAGCCGGAAAATTTAAAACTGTTAAGTGAAATGCTCAAGGACAAAGGTTACAGAATAAGAACTCTGCCAAGCGGCAATCTGGCTTTGAAAGCGGTTGAAGTTGAAATTCCTGATCTTATTCTGCTTGATATAAATATGCCTGGACTGAACGGATATGAAGTATGTGAGATACTGAAAAACGATATTAGATTTTCAAAAATACCTGTGATTTTTCTTAGCGCATTGTCAGGTACGGACGATAAAGTAAAAGCATTTCAGTCAGGTGGAGTTGATTATGTTTCCAAGCCTTTCCAGATTGATGAAGTTAATGCACGGATAGAAACCCATCTTTCGCTTAGAAACCTTCAGCTGAAGCTCGAAAATCAGAATAAAAACCTTGAAGAAATCGTCAGAGAGCAGGTAAGGGAAATCAGTGAAGGCCAGATGGCCACAATTCTGGCTATGACTAAACTGGCTGAACAACGGGATGATGATACCGGACATCATATTGACAGGACAAGCGAATTCTGCCGGATGCTTGCGAAAGGTGCCAGAGACAGAGGGCTTTACGCCGATAAGATTGACGACATTTTCATAGATAATATCTTCCATGCAAGTCCTTTGCACGATATCGGAAAGGTCGCTATTCCGGATGCTGTTCTGCTCAAACCGGGAAAACTTACTCCCGAAGAGTTTGAGATAATGAAGACTCATACAAACCTCGGTGCCCGTTATCTTAATACTGTTCTGAACAGATTTCCGAAGAATTCATTTATAAAAACCGGGGTAAAAATTGCAATTTCACATCATGAAAAATGGAATGGATCGGGATACCCGGTAGGAACTTCCGGCAGTAAAATACAGCTCGAAGGTAGAATTATGGCAATCGCGGATGTTTATGACGCCCTGCGCTCAAAAAGAGTTTACAAGGATGCTTTCAGTCACGAAAAAAGCAGAGCCATTATACTCGAAGGCAGAGGCAGCCATTTTGACCCGAATCTTGTTGATGTTTTCATGGATCTCGAAAAGGAGTTCGACAGAGTCCGCAATGAGATGGGTGAATAATGCCAGTAAAGAGAAAGGAAGAATCGATCTGGACAGTACGGTTTTTTATATTTTATTTTCTGCTTATTTCTGTAACAGCTTCTGCCGCTTCTGCAATATACCTTCTTCAGGAATCTCATCAGATTGCCGAACTTAAAAATGAAAAGAAATATCACATATTGCTTCTGACAAATACTATTCACGAGAAATTCTCACATCTTTATAATGATGTTCTTTTCCTGTCATCGAAAACGAGACTTGAATTTGAAAATAAAGGTTATAACCAGAGCTCTATTGATGAGCTTAAAGCCGAGTATTTTCATTTTGCAGCCAATAAACCCGAATATGATCATGTCAGGTTTCTGGATACAACAGGAATGGAAATAATAAGAATCAACAGGAATGACAACGAGAACAGACCTGTGTTTGCAGATAAACTACAGGATAAAAGCAATAGACTCTATTTTCAGACAGCTATAAAAATGGGAAGAGACGAGCTGTGTCTTTCAAAGCTGGATCTCAATGTCGAGAATGAAAAGATAGAGGTTCCATTCAAACCGGTTATAAGAATTTCCCGACCTGTATTTGTCAACGGAAAAGTTGCAGGAATAACTGTTCTTAACTACAAGGGTGAAGAAATTATAAATATAATCAGAAACTACAATAAAAAGGATTTCGGCAGGTATTTTCTGATAAAAGATGACGGCAGTTTTGCTCTCGGTCCTTCAGAAGAGTATGAATGGGGCTCTCAGATAGAGGAAAGAGCTGAAAACACTGTCGAAAAGGTATGCCCTGAACATACTGCAGAATTGACGGAAAAAGAGGCGGGACAGTTTTTTTCTGCCGGAGGTCTTGTTACATACCGCAAGATTGAAGGCGGTCTGTTTTATAAGCTTGATAAAGAATATAAAGTCAAACGGAGAGAATCTCTTACCGTTATTTCTGTTCTGACTGCGGCTGAAACAGAATTCGCATGGAGGAAATATTTCCCGTTTCTGCTTCTTCTGCTTATTGCAATTGAGACAGTTGTTGTAATTTTGTGGCAGCAGAACAAAAAGAAATATATTGTCATTTCAAGGAAGTTGCACGAAAAGAGAACTACCCTTAATATGATCGCTGACAATATAGAAGATTCCATCATGCTTGTTGAAGCATCAGGTAAAGTTCTGTACCGGTCAAGATCAACAGACAGAATGTTTTCTATTAGCGGAACAGGAAGAATTTTGTCTATTCAGGATCTTATGGAAAAGCCCGGAGATTTTGTCAGCATAATGGAGAATGGCAAAGCAAATCTCAGAATTGCAGCAATGAAAACTTTATCCGGCAAGAATTTTTACGCTGAAATATCAGCAATTCCCGATCCAGATGGAAACTCAGGTCAGTATATTATGGTTATAAGAGACATTACAAGAAGAATGCAGCTCGACCAGAAAATACTGAAACTGTCCAATGCAGTAGAGCAGTCTGGGGATATAATTTTTATAACCGATAAGTCAGGAACCATCGAATATATTAATCCTGCTTTTGTCAAAGTAACTGAATTTACTGAAGAAGACGCTATCGGTAAAAATCCGAGAATCCTTAAATCGGGAATGATGGATAATGAATACTATAAAAATCTCAGAGCAAAACTCAGAACAGGTGAAATAATTCACATGGAAGTTATAAACCGTAAAAAAGGCGGCGAAGTATTCTATTATGACCAGACGATAGCTCCGGTTTTCAATAAGGACGGCAGAATAACCCATTTCGTTTCAACCGGAAAAGATGTTACGAAAAGAATTCTGGTGGAAAAGGAACTGGATAACTACCGGAAGAATCTTGAGAAGCTCGTGGAGACCAGAACAGAGGAACTTGAGAAGGCAAAGTTGAATGCCGAATCAGCAAACAGGGCTAAGACACTTTTCTTGGCGAATATGTCGCATGAAATAAGAACTCCTCTGAATGCAATTATAGGTTTTTCCCAGATTCTGGCTAATGATTCAGGGATTTCTCCGGCACAGAAGGATAAAATATCAGTTATTATCAGCAGCGGGGAGCATCTGCTGTCGCTGATCAATGATATACTCGAAATATCCAAGATAGAATCCGGTAAGACGACACTTTATATATCTGAAACTGAGACAATGTCACTGCTCAATGAAGTCAGACAAATGTTTATACTGTCATGTGAAAACAAAGGAATTGAACTTTTATTTGAAACTCCGGAAAACCTGCCGGAAAAGATAAAAACGGATGTAAAGAAGTTGAGGCAGATACTCATAAATCTCATCGGAAACTCAGTCAAGTTCACTGATTCAGGCTCAATAAAAGTGAAAGCTGAATATGACGGCAAGGAAACAATGTTTTTTACTGTAACTGATACCGGCACAGGTATTCCGGCATCTGATCTCGACAGGATTTTTGAACGGTTTGCACAATCTGAATCAGGACAGTCAAGAAAAGGAGGTACCGGACTGGGACTTTCCATAACAAAAGAATTTGTCAAACTTATGAGAGGCTCAATATCTGTAAAAAGTACAGTAGGTAAAGGTTCTGAATTCAGCTTCAATATAAAAATAATTCCTCTCACCGGCGCTGCATCCGCAAATTCTGTTCCTGTAATAAATCAGGATGCAGTTCAGGTTTCTGAAAAAACATCTTCAATGCCGGATAAAAATCTTATAACCTCTACCGTTCCTTCAGAATTGAAAAAAAGAATTACGGAAGCCACCATTAACGGAGACATTGAACTTATAATACAGCTTATTGAAAATATTGAGAATCCTCAGGTTAGAAAACACCTTTCGGATCTTGCCGGAGCTTTCAAATTCGAAGAAATTCTAAGAACCCTTGCATAATAAAATTTTAGAATCTTCTTGACATTTCTTTGATTTCGTATAATCGTGTAAGCGGTTATATGATTTGGAGCGAAAATGATAACGGGTGGAAATAAGCAGTCTTATGTGACAGGCTTCGTGCAGTCGGGGAGCATGCTCATCCCGAAAGTGAGTTCAGAGCTTTCTTTCAAGGATAGATTTTCGGGTGTTATGGTCCGTCTGGGCTACAGAAGAATGCATTATTCGGTGCGGCAGGGTCTTTATGCTGTGGGAAATCCTGATTCCAATTCGCCGGTAATTGTGACGGCTAATTACAAGCTCACTTTTGATGTTGTGAGAAAAGAGTTGTCAGGAATGAACCTGTGGATGCTGGTTCTCAACACTCACGGTGTAAATGTCTGGTGTGCGGCAGGCAAAGGGACTTTCGGTACAGGCGAGATCGCAAGAATGGTGAAAATGACAAAACTTTCAACTGTTGTGTTGCATAGGAACCTCATTGTGCCTCAGCTCGGTGCTCCGGGAGTCGCCGCTCACAGAGTGAAAGAACTCACCGGTTTTTCTGTGGTTTACGGACCTGTGAGAATTCAGGATTTAAAGAAATTCATAGATTCCGGCAATGTTGCAGAGATATCAATGAGAACTGTTGAATTTCCTCTTGTTGAAAGGATGAAAGTTGCTCCGGTTGAACTGGTCGTAGGATGGAAAGTAGTACTTGCGGTATTCATTTCGGCACTGTTTCATATTTCAAGTTTTGTGCCTTTGGCGGGAAGTATTGTTGTCGGTATTTTTCTGTTCCCTGCGGTATTTCCGTTTCTGCCGTTCCGTTCTTTTGTGCTCAAAGGTGCCGTTCTCGGTCTTATCTGGGCTGGAATTTCATCACTTTTCTTTGCCCGGGATATCTATGCTGTTATAGAATTTTTCCTCATTATTCCTCCGCTGATTGCATATTCAGGGTTTAATTTAACAGGTTCGACAACATTCACATCACCGTCAGGAGTCCGTCACGAGATAAAAAAATATACATGGCCTTTCATTGTGTGGATGTCAGCAGGCGTTATAATGTATTTTGTAAATGTGATAAGAGGTGTGTTATGAAATATATTGATAATGTGGTATCACTCTCTTTTGACGGATCGAAATGTACAGGCTGCGGAATGTGTGCCGAAGTGTGTCCTCATAATGTATTCAAGGTTGACGGTGTGGCTGAAGTAATAAACAGGAACAGCTGTATAGAGTGCGGAGCGTGTGCGAAGAACTGTCAGTTCGGGGCGATAAAAGTGTGCTCAGGGGTAGGTTGCGCCTATGCGATGATAAAATCCAAAGTTACTGGTAAGGAGTGTTCATGCTGCTGATATTTACAAAGCTCGCAGACTTTATTGTGTATGATCTTGCAGGAATGGAGAAAGGAAGCCACCTTGCCGGAAGCATCCATTTTTTTATTGAAGATGTCACAAAAATATACTTCCTTCTTGTGATAATGATATATACCATCGCCTGGCTCAGGGCCGCTTTGAACATCGAAAAGGTGCGGGATATACTTGCAGGAAAGAACAGGTTCATCGGATATACGGCAGGTTCGGTGTTCGGTGCAGTTACGCCGTTCTGCTCATGTTCGAGCATTCCTCTTTTTTTCGGTTTTACTCAGGCTCAGATCCCGCTCGGGATAACGATGTCCTTCCTCATAACTTCGCCGATAGTGAACGAAGTGGCGGTCGTGCTTCTGGGCAGTCTGCTAGGTGTGAAGTTCATGATAGTCTATGTTGCAGTCGGGATACTTTCGGGAATTATCGGCGGGATGTTCATTGATCTGATCAAAGCGGAAAGATTTCTGATGCCGCTTGTCAGGAATATTGTAAAAACAGGCACTGATTCAGGTGTAAAAGCTGAAAAACAGAAAATGTCGTTCAAAGATAGACATGTTTTTGCAAGAGATGAACTTTATTCGATATTTTCAAGAGTGTGGATATGGGTCATTATCGGAGTCGGCCTCGGTGCGGCGCTTCACGGGCTTGTGCCTGAGTCTTTTGTTGCTGAAAATCTCGGAAAAGGTCAGTGGTGGACGGTCCCTGCGGCCGTGCTTCTTGGAATTCCGCTCTATTCAAATGCCACCGGGATAATACCTGTCGCTGAAAGTCTAATTGCAAAAGGTCTTCCAGTGGGGACCACGCTTGCTTTCATGATGAGCACTGTCGCTGTATCTTTTCCGGAATTCATACTTCTGAAACAGGTGATGAAAAAGGAGCTCCTTTTCATATTTGCAGGAATGCTCCTTGTTCTTTTTACGATAACAGGCTGGATACTTAATTTAATTTTTTGAGGTGATAAAATGAAAAAACTGCAGATCCTTGGCACAGGATGCCCCAAATGCAAAAAACTCGCAGAGGTCACAGATACAGCGGCTCGCGAGCTGGGCATTGAATATGAACTTATCAAAGTGACTGACATTACCGAGATCATGAGCTTCCATGTCATGATGACACCTTGTCTTGTGGTTGACGGAACAGTGAAAATATGCGGAAAAGTACCAAGTGTTGAAGAGATAAAAAAACTTATTTCATAGAGAAAAAAAGCATGAAAAAAGCAGGGCAGATCATTATTTCGGTATTTGTTCTTTTTACACTTTTTGTGATCGGTTCAAAGGCGGTTGAACGGTACGGACAGTCAGAAACGGAAATCCCTCAGAATATTGTTGCTGACAGTAAAAGTCATCATATTCTTGTCACATATTTTCACGGAAATGTACGGTGTGAGTCATGCAGAAAGCTGGAAAATTATACAAAAACTATGCTTGCAGGAGCTTTTCAGGAAGAGCTTAAAAGCGGTCTTATCGAGTTCAGAACTGTCAATGTGGATAAGCCTGAAAATGAAAAATACATAGATAAATACAAGCTTACAACAAAGCAGGTGATAGTTTCGGAATTTGATAACGGTATTGAAAAGAGATGGAAGGACCTCGACCGTATCTGGAGCCTTCTTGACGATGAAGAAGGTTTTAAAATGTATGAAGAGATGGAGATAAGGGGCTGGCTCAATGAGGTCAAAAAATGATAATAGCGATGATCTCTGCAATATGGCTGGGGATTCTGACATCAATTTCGCCGTGTCCTCTTGCGACAAACATTGCGGCGGTGAGCTATCTTTCAAAAGATATTTCGAAAAAAAAATCAGTCATGATCTCTTCAGTTTTTTACACTCTCGGCAGAATGGCAGCATACACTTTTGTCAGCGCCGTTATTGTAGTTTCGATCATTTCAACGCCGAAACTTTCACATTTTCTGCAAATCTGGGGCGTGATGATAATTGGACCGCTGCTTATTGTCACGGGTGCTTTTTTACTTGAGATATTTACAATTCCCATGCCTTCATTCGGCGAATTCCGGATAAAACCTGAACGGTTTGGACTAATTGGCGCATTTATGCTTGGATTTATATTCGCAATGTCATTCTGTCCTGTTTCCGCAGCGCTTTTCTTCGGATCTTTAGTCCCTCTTGCAGTATCGGCGCAGTCAAAATTCATACTCCCTCTCATTTACGGCATCGGCACTGCCCTTCCCGTAATACTTTTCGCGATCCTTCTTTCCATCAGCGCTGAAAAAGTGAGCCTCTGGTTCAGAAAGATCACAGCCGCAGAGATCTGGATCCGCAGAGTTTTCGGAATCGTGCTGATCGTCATAGGTGTTTATTACACGGTCTTTTATGTTTTCCTGAGCTGACTACAGATAATCCTGTATGTTTTCAAAGCTTAAAGCAAGGTATTCGATTTCATACTTTTTATAGGATTTAAGAAGTGTCTGTGATTTTTCTTTCAGTGCCGGGATGCTTATGTTCTCTCTGTTGCGCTTGATTTCAGCGATGGTGATCTTTTTTTCCATGTCATTTACAGCAACAAGATCAATTTCATTCAGATTTCCTTTTTCCCAGTATGAACCGATTCTGTTATATTTTCCGGTCCGGGCAAAAAGCTCATGAAAGAATTTTTCGAGAAGAGTTCCGGAATATGCCGCATAATCACGCTGGATGATTTCTTTGAGATAGTTGAAATTGCCTGATTCTATTGCGCTATTGTTTTTATGGATAAACCGGAACCAGAATCTCAGAAAATTGTCAACGATCTCATATTTTATTGTTTTTGACTGCTCTTTTGAATCAAACGGTCTTCTGCTTTTTATAATGCCGTATGTTGATATCATCCGTTCAATGTATCCACCTATCGGAGTTTCAAGTATTGACTCTATTTCAGGACGGGAGGTCTTACCCGAAGAAATTAACGAAAGAATGGAAAAATAGGTGGAATATTCTTTTCCGAATTCCTCAATTAACAGGTTTTTTCCTTCGTTTAGAAAAGGTGAATATTCCTGACAGATGAAGTCTGTCATATCGTCAAATGAGAAAACATTATTTGTCACAAGCAGATCAATATATTTAGGAATTCCGCCTGTAATTATATAGTAATCGGTAAGTGTGCGCATATCATTTACGCCGTGATCGTTTAAAATATTTTGGATCGTTGCGATATTGAAGGGCTGAAGCACAATGATTCTGTCGGCTCTTCCGAAAAGCGGTTCTTTTGCATGTTCAAACAGCCTTGTCATTACAGAATATATCGAGCCGGAAAACATGACATGCATTCTAACATTGAATTTATTCAGATCCCAAAGTTTCTGAATTTCTCCGTAAACAGACGGGTTCACATTCATAAAATCCTGAAATTCATCAATTATCAGTGTGAATTTTTCTTTTTTGCCTATTTCAATAAGCAATTCGAAGATCTGGCTCATAGTTCTGAAAATGCCGATCACGGGAAAATCAAAATTTTTCCTGATTTCAGCAAGAAAGTCTTCAACAAGAAGCTGTTCGGATTTTTTTGACACGAAAAAATAGACAAATTTCTGATTTTTAACTGATTCAAGCGACAGCATTGTTTTTCCGACCCGTCTTCTTCCGGTAATAACTGTCATTTTTCCTGACTGATCAGCCTGTGACAGCATCTTGTCCAAAATATTCAATTCCGTCTCTCTATTGTAGAACTTCAAAATGAAACCTCCATATCTAAAACAAATAAATGCTGAAGAAATCCAGTTCTTAAGGTATGTTATCATAAATAATAATTCAAGTCAATATAGAAATGCCGGTTACTGTAACCACGGTTGCGATTTGTTTTTAAGAATTGGCCGAATTATTGTAAAACTCTCTTGACATTTTTCTGATTTTATATAATCGTTTAAACGGTTATGTTATTCAAGGAGGAAGGGAAATGAAAGAACTGGCAAAATTCTTCAAGGCGCTGTCAGATGAAACGAGGCTGCAGATAGTTGTTCTGCTTCTGATGAAAGATGAGCTTTGTGTGTGCGATATCGAGAATTCGCTTGAAATGACGCAGTCCAAGGCTTCGAGACATCTGCGGTATCTTGTCAATGCAGGGGTTCTGACTGACCGCAGACACAATATCTGGGTGTATTATTCGATAAATTCAGGACTCAATGAAGATGAGCTCGCCATTCTTGAAGCTTTGAAGAAAAGGATAGGTTCAGATATCAGGAACGATCTGCGGAAGAAGCTTGACAAATGGTTTGAAAGAAAAATCTGTCATACCTGTGTGGAGAAAGAGAAATGAGCTGTAACGGACAACACGATCACGGTCACGATCATAGTCACGGCCACGATCATGGCGATATCAAAGGTGCAAAACTGATAATTGTTGTAGCGCTGAATTTTATAATAACGGTAGCGGAGCTTGTAGGCGGATTTATTGCCGGAAGTCTTTCGCTCATCACGGATGCTCTGCATAACTTCAGTGACGGGCTTTCGATGGTCATCAGTTATGCAAGTATCAGAATATCGCAAAGAGAGAAGAACAGCAGAAAGACATTCGGATATAAAAGGGCGACGATCCTTGCCGCTGTCATAAATTCAAGCACATTGATAGGCATTTCGCTGTTCCTGTTCAAAGAAGCTTATGTTAAATTCATGAACCCGGAACCTGTCAACGCGGTAATAGTAATATGGGTCGCGCTTATAGGGCTTGTTGCAAATTTCATAGGTGTATATCTGCTCAGATCAGGATCAAAAGGGGATATGAACATAAAATCGGCATATCTGCATCTGCTCGGCGATACACTTGCATCAGTCAGCGTTATTATCGGCGGTGTGTGTATGTATTTCTTTGAGATATACTGGATAGATCCCGCGCTGACAGTGCTGATAAGCCTTTATGTGCTCAGGGAAAGCTATGAAATACTAAAAGATGCCGTAAATATACTTATGCAGGGAGTCCCCGAAAACATTGTTGTCGAGGATGTTGTAAACGAGATCGGAAAGATAACCGAAGTGGAAAATGTCCATCATGTCCATATATGGGCTGTAGATGAGAAGAACATTATTTTTGAAGCCCATATAAACATAAAAGACATGGCTGTGAGCCGGACTGAGCCGTTAAAAAATGAAATAAGTTCAATGCTTCATCAAAAATTCGGCATAGAGCATGTAACTCTCCAGTTCGAATACAGATGCTGTCCCGGGGAAGATATAATTAAAAAGGGTGAGGAGGTGTGAAAATGGAGAACAAGCTTGAAGGGATAGGTTTTTTTGAGAAATATCTGACCGTGTGGGTGATGCTCTGTATGTTCGCCGGCATTGCAATCGGCGCTTTTCTGCCTGAAGTGCCGCGTTTTCTTGCCAAGTTTGAATATGCGCATGTTTCGATACCGATCGCTATCCTGATATGGCTGATGATCTATCCGATGATGATGAAGGTCGATTTCGAAAGCATTAAAAATGTAGGAAAGAACCCGAAAGGTCTTTTTGTCACATGGATAGTCAACTGGCTGATAAAACCTTTCACGATGTATGCAATTGCGTGGTTTTTCTTTTTTGTCGTTTTCAAACAGTTCATTCCGGAGTATCTTGCAAAGGACTATCTTGCCGGAGCCATACTGCTCGGCGCTGCGCCATGTACTGCAATGGTGTTTGTCTGGAGCCATCTTACGAAAGGCGATCCGGCATATACTGTCGTTCAGGTTGCAACTAACGATCTTATAATACTTGTCGCATTCACTCCTATCGTTGCACTGCTTCTGGGCATCAGCGGAATAACAATACCTTGGAACACGCTGCTTCTTTCAGTAGTTCTTTTTGTTGTCATACCGCTTGCCGGCGGCGTGCTGACCAGAAGGAGTGTTATAAAAAGGAAAGGAGGAGAGTATTTCAATACCAAGTTCATCACGAAGTTCAATAATATAACGATCGGCGGACTGCTTCTGACACTTGTCATAATATTTTCATTTCAGGGTAGAGTGATCCTCAGCAATCCGTTCCACATACTTCTCATCGCTGTTCCTCTTACTATTCAGACTTTTCTTATCTTTTTTGTAAGTTATCTGCCGTGCAGATCGTTAAAGCTCTGTCACAATATTGCGGCTCCGGCCGGAATGATAGGGGCTTCGAACTTTTTTGAACTTGCAGTGGCTGTCGCGATCGCTCTTTTCGGTCCTACTTCACCGGTCGCACTTGCAACAATTGTCGGAGTGCTTGTCGAAGTTCCGGTAATGCTCACACTTGTAGATATAGCCAACAGAACTAAACACTGGTTCCCAGAGGAAAAAAAGGACTAAAATGAATATCATTCCTGAAAAGTACGGGATGCTGATAAAAGGCATCAGATATGTCTACGGCAGTGAGGCTCTGGAACTTTTGAACAACGGGGCAGTTCTTGTCGATCTGAGAGATGAATTCTTGAAAAACGGCAGATTTTACGCTGTTCCCCGCATAATTTCCATATCACACAAAACCATCAGATCAGAATTTGAAACTCTTCCTAAAGATAAAATACTCATCCTTGCAGATTATGTCGGACTTATCAGCAAAGACATAGCAGAATTTCTAAAGTCAAACGGCTTTGAACTCATCATGGTTCTTACCGGCGGAATTATTGACTGGGAAAGAGATAATATGCCGATAAGCATCGACAGAGATTGCGAACTTGTCGGCTCATGCACCTGCCAGCTTAAACCGAGAAAGATAAAAATACCTTCAGATAAATAATCACCTGTTTTTCCTGTCTTTTTTTAACATTTCAAAGTGAAAATTCACGGCTCACCAATTAAACTTTTCCTTGACCTAAGAGGTTGAATTTTGTATGGTTTGACAGCTCAGTAAAAAAGAGATACACGGATGTTACCTGCAAGCGTAGAAAACGACACAGACATCGACAATGAAACAGAAAATAATTATAGGGATAATAATTTTATCAATAACAATAATTGCATTTTCAATGGGACTTTTTGACAAATTATTTGACAAGACAAATTTCAAAAAACAAACAACAACTCAACCAAAAGTAGAGCATCAAGAAGAATGGGAATTTTATTTTAGCAATGTAAATGATAAGTTAGGTTCCTTTTTTGTTGACCTTGGACTAAGAAAAGTAGCTCCACTGACTGACAAATCAAATGTTGTTTGGGTTTCTATAAAAATGAATAACCCAAAAGAAGACGGACTTTCGTCACAAGAAGAAAGTGCAGTACTTGGCGAAATTGAAGATGCTTTAGTTGACAAGATTACAAGTAAGCACAATTCAATTTATGTTGGACGACTTACATCAGCAGGCAACAGAGGTTTATACTTTTATTTTGGCGATACAACACTTTATGATAAGACAATTTCAGATGTCATGATATCCTATCCGAAATATCAATTTGATTTTGGTGCAAAAGAAGACAAAGACTGGGGTGGTTATTTTGACTTTCTTTATCCATTACCACAACAATTTCAAAGTATTCAAAACAGACATGTAATTGACCAACTTGAAAAAGGTGGCGACAATTTGACCAAATCACGAGAAGTTTTTCATTGGATTTATTTCAAGAATGAGAGCGACAGAGAGAAGTTTTTAGAGAAAATTAGAAATGACAATTTCACAATCGTTAATAGAGGAAGCGACAAGTCTCGTGGAGAGTTTTTTTACAGTTTACAAATAAAACGAGTTGACAAAGTTGACCAAAACAGCGTTGATGAATATGTAATTTATTTGTGGAAACTTGCTAATGAAATTGGTGGTGATTATGACGGTTGGGAAACATCTATTGAAAAAGATTAAAAATTCTTCTGTCCTTAGACATCCTTCCCTTCTGACCCACTTCCCTTTTTGCTTATATTTTCTAATGTTTTCAAAAATTCTCAACAGTCGGCAGGATTTTTTCCACGATTATTTTGTTGAACAGGTCTCTTTCTTCAGTATTTGGCATGTGTGCTGAGTTTTCAAACCAGATGAGCTCTTTTGAAGGAGCTTTTATGTGATCGAAATACCTTTCTGCTATTTCTGACGGGACTTCATGGTCGAACCGTCCTTCCATGAAAAACACAGGCACTTTGAACTCAGGAACGCTTTTAAAAAGATCGACTTCCATCAATTCCGGCCACAGAAGCTTCATCGAACCGAAGATCCCGCGAAAAAAGTTCAGTCTATCCGGCAAATTGTATTCACTTGAGAAGATCAGGTTTTTTATCACGACACCGAATGCGCCGCTGCTGCTTGAATGGAACTCTCCGCCGAATTTTCCCAGATATCTTCTTTCGGTTATCGTTTTTTTCTGCCAGTCACCGGTGTAAGGCGGAATCCCCATTTCTTCAAGAACCCCGACAGCCTTTGCATCGTTGTTCTTTTTCGCCTGATCAAGAGTCCAAAGATAAGATGCTTTTTCTCCCTCTTCCATATTCGCCACCTGACCGATCCCGATATAACAGTAGTAAAGTTCAGGATATTTTGAAACGGTCATTGCGCCGATGAAACTTCCCCATGAATGTCCTGCAAGAACGATCTTTTTCTTGTTGAACTTCTTCATTAGATACTGTGTCAGTTCCAATGTATCCTGAATGAACTGATCAATGTTCATTTTTCCTGTATCTTTTATCGCATTGTAAGATTTTCCTGCTCCCCGCTGGTCCCAGTTCACGACGATGAAGTGCTTTTCAAGTTCTTTTGTATTGCGCCTGTTCAAAGTGAGCTGTGAGGTCCCCGGACCCCCGTGGAGAAAAAGAATAAGAGGGCTGCCAGTATTCTCCGACCTTTGCAGAATCCATTGACCGCAACCGCCGATGAGAACTTTCTCCAGCAATGCAATACTTTTTTTTGAACCGTTCTTAATTTTTGGTGTCGAACATAAAAACATAGGATATCCCTTTAAAAATCCGGTTGAAATATACATTAACCTTAAAGCTGTTGCAATATTGCGAGCGGGGCTTTTTTAATGTTTAAGGCTTTTCTCTATCCCATAAAATATTTTTTCGGTATCAGATCGCTCACTTTTCTTTTAAATACCGGATTTAATTTTGAACGGAAATTTCCGCTTTTTTTCTGTAAAGCTCCGAGTATTACCGCCGGGTGAACACCATATTGTGCTGCGGCTTCACGCACTTGAGTTTCTCTGTAAATAACTGAATCTGAGAATTCATCAAGATTGTCAATGTGAAGGATTTTCTGAGCGAATGCGTTGGCTTCATTTTCACGATCGGTTTCTGCCGGTGACGAAAGGTCATCCATAAAACCTTCACGATTTTTTTCAAGATGCAAAATCGTGTGCGCTATTTCATGAGCCATTACAAACCAGAAGTTGTCAATTCTGTCATTCCGTATTGTATAAACTATAACGGGATTGTTTTTGCTGAAAAAAGCTGCACCGTCCAGATATGTTTTCTGCAGATGACTCAAAACAAAAAACTTAATTCCAGCCGAATTCAGATCTTTTATAAATTCTAAAACGCCGTTTTCTGAGGTAGTGTAATTATTGAAATGGTTTGAAATTTGCTGAACGGCTTTTTTGTTATATCCGGGAATTTTAAATCTTTCCGAACAGTTTTGCGCCATTTTATACCAGACACAGGCATAATATTTATTGAAATTTTTCTTTAATGATTCAGAAGTTCTAAATGCCGGATGGCAGGCAGTTTCAAGAAAAGAAAGATCAGTATTGTTGATCCCCCAGAACTTTTTAACTGCATTTTCGAGTGAATTCAAATTATTGTATTTCGGCAGCCAGCTTTTTTTCACCATTTCACTTACCGGCATATATTTAAAAATATGAGACTTGATTCCGGCTTCTTTTTCCTGAACAGACTCTTCTTTTAATCTGTTTCTGAAATTTACATCAAGATTGATCCAGAAATTTACAGACTGCCCGAAAACTGTGCTTAAAAGTCTTGCCATTTCTGTTGATATGGCAATTTTGTTGTTCAGCAGGTGATTGATGTTTTTCAGTGACATTCCGGTGATTTCAGCAAGATCTTCCTGTTTCCAGTTTCTTGACTCAAGTTCATCTTTTATAATATCGCCGGGACCGGTATTTAAAAAAGGTTTTAAAATCTCGCTCATTTCAGTCTCCATAGTGATTGCTTATATCAGTCAACCCTATAATTCCAATCGTTTTTTCTTCATTTTCCCAGTCAATTTCCATTTCCAGCCGGTATTTAATATCAAGCCTTGCCGAGTAGCGGTTTTTGCCGGAAAGCCGTTCAAACTTGAGTGATGCTGTTTTCCAAAGATCGTAAATGTCATGCGCAGCTTCAAGTACAGCAACTGTCCGTACAAATTTTTCGATGACTCTCTGTTCAAGAGCGTACTTTCTACTTCGCCCTTTTGTATAAAGCTCGGCAAGATGTCTGTTCAAAAATTCAACTTTCAATTGAACCTCTCTAAATTATCGCGGTTTTTTGAAATTGTCAAGCATAAATAACTTGAAAGGTAAAAATCAATAACGCCATATCGTGATCTCAAATAATCTAACGCTGATTATAACGGATGGTGTTTGATATTCAAATATTTAAGATGGGCATGATTCTAATGTCCGCAACCGCCGCCGTGGGAATGTCCGGCACAGGTTGAGCTCATTTTCTGGAGAGTACCGGCTTTGAAAAGAAGAAGATTATCCTCGATATTCTGTTTCTGCGCCTGATAGACTTCAACGCCCATTGTGCGGAGTTTTGAGATTGCTCCGGCTCCGATGCCGCTGAGGATAAGCGCATCGATCTTTTGACCCTGAAGTGCAAGGATTGGCGAGCAGTTGCCGTGTTCGTGTCCGAGATTGCCGTTATTTATCACTGAAACTGAATTGTTCTCAGTATCGACAACCACAAACATCGGTGCTGAACCGAAATGTCCGTAGATCGCACTTTTAATGCCGTTGTTCTGTTCAACAGGAAAACATACTTTCATAGTAAACTCCTTGAATTATTTGTTTAATTTTCCACATCCGCCAGCCTTTCGACAGCACTTTCCATGTCCGAAAGTTCCTGCAAGACTAATTATATTTTCTGAACCGCAGGCTGAACATTTTGAATTTTCACTATCTATTTCTGTATCGCTGAAAGCTCCGCACTCATTGCATTTAATGATATTTCTGTTGAACTGGATATTTCCTCCGCTTATTGAAAGAAGCGCCCCTTCAACAATGAATATCGACATTTTGTTCCGTGCAGTCTCTATCAGCCTCGTAAAAGTCGAACGGGAAATACCCATGAATTCAGATGCTTCCTCGTGTTCCAGCTTTTCATAATCGGCAAGCCTGATCGCCTCGAATTCATCTATCGAAAGATTAACTTCCTTCAAAATTGACGGCGGCACACCGTTTGGTCTGAACATTGAAAATACCGGCGGCCTGTGAACTGTCCTTGATTTTTGAGGTCTTACCATAAAATCTCCATAAAACACATAAGCTCAGAATATATAATGCACATAAGTGCAAAAGTCAAGCGGAATTTTTGATTTGTATATAATGTTGAAGACGATAAATAAGTTCCGGTAATTTCCTTGACCGAAGAGGTTCTATTTATTATAGTTTTTTAGTTCGGTAAAATGAGAAAGAAATTTATGAAGAAAGAACCAAACCATTCAGAAATAATCCTCTACAAAACAGAAGATGGCACTGTCAAAATAGATACAATATTCCAGAACGAAACAATCTGGCTTACTCAAAGTGGCATGTCCGATCTTTTTGATGTAAAAATTCCAGCGATTTCCAAGCATTTAAAAAACATTTTTGAAAGTGTGGAGCTGGACGAAAAAGTGGTTGTTTCCATTTTGGAAAATACCACTCAACACGGTGCAATTGCAGGAAAAACCCAGACCAAACCCGTTAAATACTATAACCTCGATGCCATAATCGCCGTAGGTTATCGGGTTAATTCAAAACGAGCCACCCAATTCAGAATCTGGGCAACAGCAATCCTCAAAGAGTATATCATCAAAGGTTTTGCCATGGACGATGAACGACTCAAGCAATCTGAACGGTGGGACTACTTTGATGAGTGGCTTGAACGGATTCGGGATATCCGTGCTTCCGAGAAAAGATTTTACCAGAAAATCAGGGATATTTATGCCACGGCAATTGATTATGATAAAAACTCCGAGGCGGCACAGCTTTTTTTTAAGAAAGTGCAGAATAAAATGTTTTGGGCGACAACTGGTAAAACTGCCTCAGAACTTATTGAATCCCGTAGTAATCCCGAAAAACCGAATATGGGACTTACCTCATGGCGAGGTTTCATTGTCCGTAAATACGATGTTTCAATTGCAAAAAATTATTTGAATGAGGAAGAGATAAAGGATTTAAACGAGATCGTAACAATGTATCTCGATTATGCAGAACGGCAGGCTCGTAAAAGAAGAACAGTGACCATGGCAGAATGGGCTGAAAAACTGGATACCTTTTTGAAGCAGAATGAAGAGGATCTTCTTACTCATGCAGGAACCATAAAAGCAGAAGTAGCTAAAAAGATTGCAGAAGAGCGATATGAATCATTTGATAAAAAAAGAAAAACAGCAGCCGCAAAAAAAGCCGATGAAGATGATCTGAAAGAACTGGAAGAAATTGAGAAAAAGTTGCTCGAAAATAAAAAAGGAAAAGGGAAATGATGGCAAAACAGGAAATAGAGAAGGTTAGAGAGAAAATTTATTGGTCATATGCAAATCTTGCAATGGCTCATACCGCTGTTGATAAAAAGCAAGAAAAATACAGACGATTTAATTATATGATACGAGCTAAATTATTCAAGGGACTTAAAGAAGGAACCATGAATATGCGAACAATATTTGACGATGAAAAAATTAAACTTCAAACTGGACAAATATGTAATTATTGCGGCTCTTCTGAAAAATTAGCACTCGATCATATTTTCCCGCAACGATTTGGCGGAAAAGACGATGCGGAAAATTTGATCTTTGCTTGTAAAACTTGTAATAGTTCAAAAGGAAAAAAAGATTTAATGGAGTGGATGGGTTTTCGTGGTAAACTTTTGCCATTAATGGTAATTAGAAGGTATTTGAAACTAACATTTAATTATTGTTTGGAAAACAACCTGCTTGACAAAAAGATTGCAGATTTGAAAGGTATGGATTTGCCTTTTAGAATTGAGCTTTTACCGCTATCTTTTCCAAATCCTAATGAACTGATTTTGAATATAGAAAATAACAAAAACGCCTTGTGACCACGAATAAAAACATAGGGCTGAAAGTGCTAAATTTATCAGAATTTGGAATGTGCAAAAATTGCACATTGCTTTTTCCCCAGTTTACCTTTTGCAATCTTAATGCTGAAACAGTTTCCCTTATTGTATTATGTCCGCCGTTGTCCTGTTCCTGTTTGAAAACATTAAATAAATTAGTATGGCATTTTTCTTGCACAGTGCTATGTTGTGTGTGTCATTGAGCAGGAGGGATAAATGAGGGAATTTTTTGTTAAAGTCGTGATAATCGCGTTATTTGCTTTTTTGACGGTGTCATGTGGAGAAGACAGCTCCGTGAATGATAATGAGTCAGGTGCTGATGATGATATTCTGACAGTTGATGATGAAGATCAGACTGCGGATTCTGATAATGAAGTGCCTGATGATGCCCGTTTTGATCCATTTATTCAGGCACTTAAAGATGATCTTGCAAAAAGTAAAGCGTACGGAGTTTCCGTTGCTATTATGGAAAATGGCAAAATCACATTTGCCGCCGCATTTGGTTCTAAAGACGCAGAAGGTGAAATACCTCTGACTACGGAAACGCTGATGCAGATAGGTTCAACTACAAAGCAGATGACAGCCGCCGCACTTTTAAAAAAGGTGGAAAACGGTGATGTCTCTCTTGATGACAGTCTTGAAACATTGCTGCCCGATTTTGATTTCAAAAAGGACGGAACATGGGACGATGCCATCAAACTGCGCCACATCCTTTCCCATCAGGGCGGTTTTTACGATTTTACACCGTGGGATGATACTCCGGATGACGAACTGCTCGGATACACTGCTTACGGAACATTTGCTAAAAACTATTTCGTTATGAATCCTCCGGGAGTTTTCTGGAATTATGCCAATCCCAATTTTGCGTTTGCGGGACTTGTGACTGAAGTGCTCGACACCCGTTTTTATCCTGACATCATGAGAGAGGATATATTCCTGCCGCTCGGAATGGACAGAACTTATCTTCGCAAAAAAGAAGTGGAGAAAGACGGTGACTATGCGGTTTCATACGGTTATGATTTCAATGATGTTGAAAGCGGAAATACTGTCACGATCGACCTTGATAAGATTGCAGATTCAGCTTTTACAAGACCGGCAGGACTTGTATGGACTACACCGTCACAGATGATGAAATGGGCGGATTTCCTGATGAATGGAAACAAAGATGTTCTTTCCGATGAGTTGAGAAAAGAAATAACAACAGCACAAGTAGACACTCTTTACGGCGCAGGAACCATGAAATACGGATACGGCATGTTTGTCGAAAGCGGCTATGCATCAAAAGATGGAAAATGGTACGAAATTCCTGTCTGGGAGCACGGCGGAAATACAATATCCTTCTCCAACATACTTTACATACTTCCTGAGCAGGATTTTGCGCTTGCAATCTGTTCGAGTGCCTATGCGACTGATTTTTCAAACAGTGTCGATGCCGCGATAACAACACTTGCCGATCTGCCTGAACCGTCAGACAATCCGCCTAAGTATACTGTCGATCCTGCAAGATTCGACGATCACATCGGCACATACGAAGATCCATTCAATGTGGGAACGCTTGTAATCACAAGGGATGGCGATAAACTGATGGTGGATGCCCCTGACCTTGATGAATATGGATTAACTGTGACTCCTGAACTTACTGCAGTATCAAGCGATATTTTCGTGATCTATCTTGACGGAACTCCTTATGACATAACATTCATCAAAGCTGACGGAAATACGAAATCGACCTATATCCGCCAGAGAGCATTTGTCGCAAAAAGATCGGACGGAACCACAGAACTCAAATCATTTAATATGAAGAAAAACATAGAAAGATGGCTGAAAAGATCAAGAATCGAAACCGGGCCTCTGTTTTTCCATCACTGACGGCAGAGTTATAGAAATTTCCTTGATTTAAAACATAAATCAGACATAATGTTATCACTTGTTGGCATGTGTTGACGATTCGTTCGAGGGTTTTTATGCTGAAAAGTGCGGAAAATATTTTTAAAGAGCATGGCGGAAAGCTCAGGATGAACGAAGCTATTAAACTTGGTATGACAAGATATATGCTCTATTCTCTCAGAGACAAAGGGGTTCTTGAGCAGGTAAGCAGAGGTGTTTTCAGGCTTGCCAGTCTTCCGCCAATGACAAATCCTGATATCGTCACGGTTGCAAGCCGGTTCCCTGATGCAGTAATATGTCTGATTTCCGCTCTTTACTTCCATGAAATAACTACCCAGATTCCCCACGAAGTTTTTATTGCTGTAAGCCGTAAATCCCGTCCGCCGAAAATTGATTTTCCACCGATCAGTGTTCATAAATTCTCTGATGCCGCCTATTCAGAAGGATATGAAACCCATATTATTGATGGTGTCCCTGTGAAAATCTACTGCGCTGAAAAAACGATAGTTGACTGTTTTAAATTCAGGAACAAAATCGGAATGGATGTTGTTCTTGAGGCTCTGAAAATATACAAAACACGGAAGGAATTCAAGCCGGATGCACTTATGAAATATGCAAAAATCTGTAGGGTTGAAAAAATTATTACACCCTATCTGGAGCTGCTGGCATGAACGGTAAAAACATTTCCGAGTCTGTAAGACAACGACTTTTAAACCGTGCAAAGCAGGAAAACCGGTCATTTAACGAACTGCTTCAGTATTATGCAATGGAAAGATTTCTGTATCGTTTTTCTGTTTCAGAATATGTTGATAATTTTATACTCAAAGGCGCATTAATGCTGAGAGTCTGGAATTCACCTGAAATCAGACCCACAATGGATATCGACATGCTCGGCAGAATAGATAACGAGGTGTCAAATATTGAAAGAATAATCCGTGAAATAATAGATGTTGAAGTCGATGATGACGGTTTAATATTCGATGCAGGTTCAATAAAAACAGAGCAAATTACCGAAGATGCACAGTACAAAGGACTCAGGGTAAATTTTAACGGGTTGCTTGGAAATGCCAAGGTTTATATTCAGATAGATATCGGTTTTGGTGATATCGTATATCCACATCCGGAAACAGGATTTCTTCCGACTGTTCTTGACAACCCTTCTCCTGAATTGATGTGTTACAGCAGGGAAAGCGCAATTGCCGAGAAATTCCATGCAATGGTCAAAATAGGAATGCTGAACAGCAGAATGAAGGATTTCTATGACATCTGGCTTCTATCAAGGCATTATAAATTTGAAACTGAAGAACTGGCAAAAGCGATAGCGGCAACATTTTTGAATAAAGAAACGGCGATTGACGATAATATTACAGCTTTTGGTAAAGACTTCACAGACTTAAAACAAACAATGTGGCAGGCTTTCAGAAAAAGACTCAAACTAAAAAATGTCCCTGAAAACTTTACCGAAATTGTGTCTGAAATAGAAAAATTTCTCATGCCGGCAATAAAAATCGCCAGAGAAATGATTTCGAAAATGCCATAACTTTGCGAAAAGAGGAACTGATCCGGTTACAATTTCCTCAAAATACCATGTGAGTGAGGTTGATTTGGTCTGTAAATGGAAGTAAGTGTTCATATTGTTCTTATTTCATTATGCAACACTCTGAAAATGCAGCACATTTCTTCAGCTTTTCCTGTTCCTTGCAACCAGATAAATAATTCCAGCGACTGCGACGACTGATGCACCTGTGGGGATTTCGAGAACGAAGGAGGCGTAGTAGCCTGTAAAGGCGGAGATGACTGCGGCGGCGATTGAGATGATGAATACTGTTTTCATGCTTTTTCCGAGGTTGAGTCCGGTGAGTGCGGGGAGTATTGTGAGTCCGAAAACGGGGAATGCTCCTGCGGCTCGGCTTGCGACTGAGATCATTACTGCAAAAAGAGCGTATGAGATGGTGTCGTAAAGTTTTGTATTTATTCCGAATGCGGGTGCTGACTCGGGGTCGAAGCTGACAAAAAGGAATTTCGGGTAGAAAATCGCAAATACCGCAAAAAGTGTGACTGCTCCGGCTGAGACGAAAAGGATGTCTTCAGTGTCGGCAAGGACGGCGGTTCCGAAAAGAATTGAATCAATGTCGTGAAGATCTGCTCTTATGAAATTTCCGGCAATGAAGATAAGCGCCGATGAGATGAGATATACTGCAACCTGTCCTTTCAGCGCGCCGTATCTGGGATTTGCGAAATAGAATGAGATGACAATAGCGAAAATGAGAGAAAAAAGATAGGGCGAAAGAGTGATGCCGCTCAGATCGGCAAGAAGAAAGGAGACAACGACACCCAGAGAAGAGAAAGATGAGACGACAAGCGGTAGAAAGACCGATTTTCGAAGAGATATCCATACTCCGGCAAATGAGAGCGCCGCTCCTGAAATCACAAGAACCGCGACAGCGTTGCGCCAGATATCAAAATTTTCAAAGAAAGCTGCATTCATAGTTCCTTTCTCACTCCTGAATCATCTATGTATAGGTATTTATTAGCTATTCCTGAAACAGATCCTGTCTGGTGCGTTATAAGCATCACAGTTGTTCCGGATTCTCTGTTAAGTCTGCCGATAGTTTCAAAAAGAGATTTTTCGCCCTTTGAATCCATTCCCTGTGCCGGTTCGTCAAGGATAAGGACATCGGGATTGGCAACAAGTGCCCGTGCTGTCAGAACTCTCTGCTTCTGTCCGCCGGAAAGGGATGAAAACTGTTTTGATGCAAGATCTTCAACTCCCATTATTTTTAGACTTCCTGTTATTTCCAAACGGTCGGAATCTGTTATCTTTGCAAAGAACCGTGTTCCGTACTTTCCCATCATCACAGTGTCAAAAACCGTGACAGGATGGTCTGAACTGATCGATTTCTGCTGAGGAACATATCCTAAAACTGGTCTGCCTGACGGGAATTCAACTTTTCCGCTTATTGCCGGTATCATTCCGAGGATCGTTTTTATCAGGGTCGATTTGCCGCTTCCGTTAGGACCGGCGATACACAGAAAATCGGCTTTTTCAATAACAAGATCGAAAGGGGGGACCAGCCCCCTTCCGTAACCTATTTCAAGGTGATCACACTTAATAATGCAGCTATTCATTGTCATGTCCGGCTTCGTGTATGAAAATTTTCACTTTTGTATCAGTATCAACTTTAGCGAACTGGAGAATAACAGGAACCATGGTTCCTTCAGCATTTGCAAGTATGTGATAAACCTGAGGAAAGCTTTCGGGACAGTCCGGATTTGCACCCATGTTTTCTGTTTCCAGCGCAACCTTGTTTTCATCATAGGCTTTCACAAAAAGGTCTTTTGCGCTCAGATAAAGTGCATAATCGCCGGTGGAAGGGATTTCAAAATGAAGAAAATTGTCTTTACCGGCTGCAAGAGTCACTTCCACAAGTTCTTCCTGCTCGACATGTACTGTGTCAAATTCATCGATTGTTCCGACTGCTGAAACAGATTCAGCAACTTCACCTTCAAAAGCTTCGCAGGCATGGGCATCAACATCTTCTGTAATTTTGTCACTGTCATCTCCGTTGCCGCAATCCTGCTGAAGACAGAAAGATTTTTCGCCGATGACAGTTATTTCCTGATTGCTGAAACAGTGACATTCAGTTCCATGCGCATGACCGTCAGGACCACAGGCATCAACTTCAGCAATAGCGACGCATTTTGTTCCGACAAGGACTTCTGTCATATTGTCGCATTCAGGACAGTCAACGCTGTCTCCGCTTTTTGAAGCGCATGAAACGGTAAAAAGTGATGAAAAGATAATGATTGCAATTGTTAAGTTCTTCATTTTATTCCCCTTTTGTTATTTTGTTAATAATAGTGTCAAATTTTTCCCAGATCGAATCGGTGCCTTTTTCAGCACCTGTCATTGAAGGAAGCACAAGAAGTTTCAGTCCGGCTTTATCGGCAAATTTCTTTGAAAATGAAGTAGGGTGATAAATTTCCTGAAAAAGAAATTTTACATTTTTTCCTTCAATAGTATGCAGAACTTCTGCAACATGACCCGCCGATGGAGGAATTCCCGGTTTAGGCTCAAGTGCCGCCACTTTTTCAAAACCGAGCCAGTCAAGCAGATAAACCCAGCTTTCGTGATAAACGACAATTTTTGTTCCTTTAAACGGTTCAATCATTTTTTTCCATTCAGCCGTTTTTAATTCAAACTTTGCCTTGAAATCGGTCCAGTTCTTTTCGTAATAATCTCTACCGTCCGGATCAATCTGAACGAGTCTGTTCTTTATTTCCTGCGCAATTTTAAAAAGCTGATCGGGAGCAGTGTAAAAGTGAGGATTTCCGCCGGGATGAACATCACCCATCGAACGGTCAATCTTCTGAGGAACATCTTTGAGCGTAACATATTGAGATGCTTCAAGGAATCCGTTCGCGCCAGTCAGGATATTTTTGTTTCTGGCATTATTGAGAAGTGCCGGCAGCCAGCCGCTTTCAAGCCCCAGCCCTGTCGAAATGAGCAGATCGGCTTTGTTAAGTTTCATAATGTGGGACGGAAGTGCATCAGCGAAGTGCGGGTTCTGAGTTCCTTTTATCAATGCTTCAGATTTCACTCTTTCTCCGCCGATTTCTTTTGCAAGCGCCGCATAATCCGGAATAGTTCCGATGACTCTGATTTCTGAAAAGAGCAGAAACGGAATAAAAATCAGCGCAGATAGTAATATTTTTTTCATAATTTCCTCCTAAAATGTGTGTGCACCGTGGGAACCGACTGCAAATTCACCTTGCAGAAATGCCGCATGTGCAATTTCCTTATCATGTTCTTTAGTTATATCGTACTGCAGTTTGATTTTTGAAAAATGTGTCGGCATAGCTGCAATAATAAAACTTCCGCGGATCTCTCTTTCCGGCATTTTTTCATAATTTACCGGAATTCCTTTTAAAATATCGTTGTAATCGCCTCTAAGTGAGATCTCCCAGTTTCTGTTAATCTGAAAATCTGTCTGAGCATATCCGCCCCAGTCAGTTACGAAACTTTCGGGAATCTGTGTATCACGGAATAAAACTTCAAAAGTGAAAGCAAAAGCAAACGAATCTTTTCCAGAGGAAATATTTCTCCATTTAAGGTAAAGGTCTCCGCCATAAAGAGAAACTCTGTTATCAGGAACATATTCGCTTTGTCCCCATGAACCGCTAAGTCCGATCTTAAGACCCCAGTTCGAACCCATTTCAAAGAAATTCTCCATTCTTGCGACATAAACCATATCTTCAGGCCCGTCCAGTTTTCCTGATTTTGTATAATCGGTGGTTGCAAAGCTTGAAGACCTGAAATACTGACCGTCTTTTGTATCCAGAACTTGAGCCAGAATCAGTGAATACCACGGAAGTGGAAGCAGAACCGAAAGCTCTCCGCCGATCCCGCTGAAATGTTCCGAAGACATGAATCTTGAGTGCATCAGTGAATAATTAATAAATTTAATCGCATGAAGATGCTGAGGATTTTCCCTTCCGAACTGTGCGTTTATCATTCCAGCTTTCATCTGGAAATTCCATGGAAGAGAAAGAGTCGTGACATAAACTTCTTCAATGTGCATTCCGATAAACTGGAAATTCATATCAAAACGGAAATAAGGATCGACAGAATGACCTACAGCCAGCTCAACTCCCTGAAGAGAAAAACCGCTATTATCAATTGCATGACCTCCCTGAACAAGATGATCGCTGCTGCTGAAATATCCCAGTCCGGCATCGAGAATAAAGCTTATGTCAGGATTTTCGGTGCTGTTTTCGGCGGCGGATAAAGATGCTGAAAAAATAAAAATGAAATAAAATATAGAAAAATATCGCATAATCGCTCCTTAATTAAAATTGTGACAACGGTTTATGTTTGTTGAGAAATTTAGACTACAGGAGGTGAATTCTTAGGAGCGAATGATAAAATATCAGTAGAAAATTGAAAGCAGTCTGAGTAATAATTTTTATAAAAGATCGCAGTTATCTCAGGAGCTGATGGAGCAAATGTTTCAACTTGCAACGACTGCTTGAAAACAACATTCAGAGCATTACATATATCGCTGTTTTCATGATGTCCTTTTTTTTCAGGAAGGTATCCTTCTCCGGCAAGTTCCGGTTTTTTTATTTCATTTTCGCAGTCATGACAGTGTTCAACAGTTCCGGTTTCAGGATTGATTTTGTGCGTATTACTGCCGAAATGGTGTAATGATATAAAAATATTGGATATTATTGAGAAAATTAAAAGAAGCGGGATGATGTTTCTATTGAGTTTTTTCAATATTTCTGTTCTATTGTTTCCTATTTCCCGATAGTTGCGCACATTACAGCTTTGATGGTGTGCATTCTGTTTTCGGCTTCGTCGAAAACTTTTGAATGTCTGCTTCTGAAAACTTCATCAGATGCTTCCATTTCTTTGATGCCGTATTTTTCGAAAACTTCTTTGCCGACTTTTGTGTCAAGGTCGTGGAAACTCGGCAGACAGTGAAGGAAAATCACATCAGGATTATTTGTCTTTTTTATCATGTCCATATTGACCTGATAATCTTTAAGCTGTTTAATTCTTTCTGCAAAAAGATGCTCTTCGCCCATTGAAACCCACACATCGGTGTAAATTACATCGGCATCTTTAACTGCTTTTGCAACATCTTCAATGAATTCAAGCTTTGCGCCTGTTTCTTTTGCAACTTTATTCATTTCGTCAACAAGTTTTTTCTCCGGGAAAAGGGCCTTAGGTGCACATGCTACAAAATGCATTCCCATTTTAGCCGCACCGATCATAAGTGAATTACCCATATTGTTCCTTGCATCGCCGCAGTATACAAATTTGATCTTGTTAAGCGGTTTGTTGACATGCTCTTCAATTGTCATGAAATCAGCAAGGATCTGGGTCGGATGATAAAGATCAGTAAGTCCGTTCCATACCGGAACACCTGCAAATTTTGCAAGAGTTTCAACAGTTTCCTGCTTAAAACCTCTGAATTCTATACCGTCATAAAATCTGCCGAGAACTTTTGCTGTGTCTTCGATAGACTCCTTTTTTCCCATCTGGCTGTCATTAGAGCCGAGGAATGTGACATGTCCGCCTTCATCCAGCGCACCGACTTCAAAAGCGCAGCGGGTCCTTGTTGAGTTTTTTTCGAACAGGAGAACGATATTTTTGCCTTCAAGCAGGTTTCCTTTAATTCCTGCTCTCTTTTTCGCTTTTAAATCATGAGCAAAATCAAGAAGATAACGGATCTCTTCCGGTGTGAAATGTTTAAGTGTCAAAAAGTGTCTTCCTTTAAGATTAACAGCCATTTTTTTTCTCCAAAAAAAGTTAAAGAACAAACTGACCGGATTATAAAATAGAGATACTAAAAATCAAATTAATATGATAATAAAAAAAGCATAATAAAAACAAAGATATACTGTTTTCCTTGAAGTTTTGCTTTATAAAAACCGGCATGTTAATATAATATTACAGGTTCATTTTCAGCGAAATAATCAAAAAAGTATTGCTGAATGGTTCAATTGAGGTCGTTTTTACGGTGTTTTGCAATTCAATATAATTTTTGGAGGAACCGAATTGATGAAAAAGATTTTAATTGCCTTGCTTATTGCTGTTCCTATGTTTGTAAATGCAATGGGACCTGATGTGTCTCAAATTGACGGAAAAGGTCTTAAATGGGAAGAGGGTTCATGGGATTATTTTATTATGTTCAAATCTTTGCTGAAAAATGATAACAGGACAATATGTACTCCGACTACTATAAATCCCTGCAATCTCGGTGATGACCAGAACGGTAATCCACAAGCTGATGCCTGTATTGACCCGGCTGTAGGAAGTACTTTCAATCTTATTGATTCACAGATTCCGTTTGATGCAAGAGTGCAGGCGGCATATCTTATCTGGGTAAGTGCTCTTCCTTATGCTCAGGTTCCGAATGGTGATACTGACAATACTGTTACTTTATCGTTTGAAAACAATGATGGTACAATTACAAATACTGCTGAAGTTTCGGCAACCGCAGCACCTATGAAAATTACAGATCAGCAGAACTTTAAATTCAGTGCTTATGAATCAATAAGTGCTGTAACCAATGGTTCTTGTACAGATAATGCAAGCTGTACTAGTTTAGGACAGAATTTGGAATGTATAGGCGGCAAGTGTTCAACTCACACTGTTGTTTATACATACAGAGCAGATGTCACTGATTTTTTTACTGAAATTCACAAAATGAGCAATGATGCCGGTGTTCTGAACGATGGAACAGGGCTTCTTGGAAAATATACAGTTTCAAACATGGAATGTACCAATGATCCAGGATATTTAATTACAAGCGGAATGGTTGGCGGCTGGGCGCTTGTTTTTGTTTATACTTCTGAGCAGATTAGCCCGAAAAAGATATATTTCTATGACGGTTTTGAAGCGTATAGATTTGAAGAAGGTGTGATTTCTACAAGCGGTTTCGAACTTCCCAATGAAGCTGTTGTCCGTTTTTCAATGATGGCATCTGAAGGTGATCCGGGACTGGCAAGTTCTTCTAATCAGGAAAATCCACTTGTTCCGCCTGCTGCAGAAGGTCTTTATATTTCCGGTGCACAGAAGTTTCCGGTAGGTGAATGGCTTCAGCTCTGGAATGACTGCAATCAGGCAAAGACGACTGACTCAATGAATCTTCCTTTCAATTATACTGAAGTTTATAACTCAATTTCCTCCACTTACGGCTGGGCAGATGAATTCCCGTTCTGTGTCGGCGGGCTTCCAGGCGCGGTTGACCCCAATCTTCTTGAATACGCGATGGATGTTGATACTTTTGTATTGAATGCAAAAGATCCTGTTTTTGCACCTCATCTGGTCAAAGGGGATCAGTTTCTCAATTTTAAGATCGGTGCTAATCAGGATCAGATCTATACAAACCTGATAGTTGTTTCCATTGATACAAAGTCTCCGAAATTCGACATTCCGAACGAAAGAGAGAAAAATTCATGCACCTGTGCAACAACCGAAGATTTTATATGTTCCGACAGACCTTTCTATTTCACAATAAGAGTTGAGAACTGGGGTGAGAATATTGCTGAAAATGTACAAGTCAGTGATGCTCTTCCAAGAAATGTGAATTATATTCCCGGCTCGACAGAAATGCTCACCACAAAAGACGGTATTACCGGAAAGTGGGAAAAGGTTGATGATGTGTCAGGAGAGTTCCCGTTTACGGCAGCAAGAAAAGTAATGGATTCAATGTATTACTGCGATAAAGAGAATATAACCTGTCAAGATAAAGTGATGATAAGGTTCAAAGTAAAACCCATTGACACCATCCAGAAGAATGAAGTCATTGAAAATACTGCTGTTATTACTGATTCTTCAGGAATACCGTATTATTCCAACTCTTCCATTCCGCTCAGACTTAAACAGGGTAACTGTCCTGTAATTACAGAATGCGCAGAGCCTCCTAAAGAACTTTGCGGACCGGCAAGTGACGGTCCGGAATGTACCAAAAAAGAAGATTGCGGTGACGGATATCTCTGTGAAGACGGAAAATGTGTTGCTGATGAATCATCACTGACTGAAAATGCGAAAATAACTTTTGCGCAAGGTAAGAACAGCCCGACTGCTGACGGTTCTGCAATAATCATTCCCAATCCTTCTAACGGTTTTGTTGCAGCACAGTTCACACTGATAGCTGAGGGAAGCGAAGATAAGAATTTTAAGTTTAATGCAGTGAATTTTGCGGTTACTTCGAATGATTCCAGCACATTACTTAAAAGCTTCAAACTCGTTTATGATGAAAATGGTGACGGAGTTGCGGACTCAAAGGAAAAGATAATAGCAACAGCAGAATCAGTCAAGTCAAATGTTGTAAATCTATCTGTTCTTAAAGAATCGGATAGAACTTTTTCCGCAGGGAAGCTTCATTACTTTATTCTGGTTCTTGATGCATCTTATGAAGGCGAAGCTTCAAACAATATCAAGTTCAATTTTGAGATAGCCGGAGGCACATCATTCCTTATTTCCGATAAGGGCACACCTCAGATCTCAGGTTCAGAAATAACTTTTACCAATTTCAAATTTGAACCTGCAAACGGTTTCATTGTAACAAAAGGGACAAATGATCCTGAAGTTCCCACAATGGACAAAATGAATGGCACTATTCCTGTTCTCCAGATAAGGACAAAATCAATGCAGGGCGGTGATTCGCTTGAGTCTATCAGTTTCAGACCTTATTTGAAATCAGTTAAGCTTGGAGAAGGGATCAACGGTGCAGCTATCTATCAGGATAATGACAGTGACGGAAAAATATCATCCAGTGATAAGAAACTTGCGGAAATAACATCTTTTGACAGTCTTACTGCGGCAACATTCAAAGATCTCAACCTTTCTTATACAAAAGGTGAGGAAAAACATCTTCTTATCACGCTGACACTCGGACTTAACCAAGGAGAGCTTGCCCAGATCCAGATCGGAAGCGGGAAAGTCAAACTATCGACTGAAAGGGATATCATCGAGCTTCCTGTAACATCCAAAGTATTCCTTTTTGAGTGTGCTGAAGGTGAAACAGGATGTTATGGCGAAGAAGATGACGGCGGATGTGCAGTTACTTCTATGGGCGATGGTTCGAACAGTTTAGCTTTGATTCTTATGACAGCATTAGCTGGAATATTGTTGTCTTTTTCATTTTTTCTCAGAAAAAATTAAGTTTTTATAAATTCTGATATTTTCAACTGAAATTCATTAGTTGACTTATATTTACCTGCCATTTATAATTTATAAGTTTTGCCGGTTAATAATACCATATCAGGAGGATTACATGAAAAAGATCATTGCTGTTCTTATTATGCTGCTGCCCATGATGGCATTTGCTGCGATAGGACCGAATGTGTCACAGGTGAATGGCGAAGAGCTGAAATGGGAAGAGGGTGCATGGGACTATTTTATAATGTTTAAAACATTGATTGATCAGGTGACAGGTGCTGCTACTACGGGATCTGGGAATCCTCAGGCTGATACTTGTCTCGATATTAATGTCGGGTCTACATTCACACTCACTCCGGATCATGTTCCAATTGATACCAACATTGACAGAGCTTTTCTGATCTGGGTCGCTGCACAGGATCCGGCTAACTTCAGTGGTCCTACTGACAATTCAGTTACACTTTCATTTACAAATTCCACTAATCAGGCAGTTGCTCTTTCGACAGAAGTGACTTCGAATGTCAGCGGAAATCTTTTTACTCCGCCTTCATTTGATTATGAAGCTGTTAACGATAATCTTAATAGTGAAGGTGTCTATACATACAGAGTAGATGTTACAGATTTTATGAAGCAGATAATTGAGCTTGGTGCAGTGAATGATATAACCATGACCGGTGAAGCGCTTTACGGCGACTACAATGTTAAAGGAATGGAATGTACAAATGATCAGACTTATGTTAATTCAAGCGGCATGGTCGGTGCGTGGGCACTTGTTTTTGTCTATACTTCTGAAAAAGTAACTCCAAAGAAAATATATTTCTATAACGGTCTTGAAGCATACAGATTTGAAGAGGGCTTTGTTACTGTAAGCGGTTTCGAGCTTCCCAATGAAGCGGAAGTAAGGCTTTCGATGATAGTTGCTGAAGGTGATCCGGGACTTGCAAGCGCCTTTGATGAATCTTATCAGGCAGCACCACCTGAAGCTCTTGCGCTGAAAGGACAGTCTGCTACGGATTTTGTGCTGCTATGGAATGATTGCAATCCTCCCAAATATACACCGCTCAACTATACGGAAGTCTACAATTCAATTTCTTCGATGTACCTTTGGGGAGCGGATATTCCGACTTGTATCGGCGGCGATCCTAATAATCCGAATCCCGATCTGCTTGAATATGCGATAGATGCCGACACATTCCTTTTGAAAGCAAAGGATTTTCCGTTTGATTCACATCTGAAAAAAGGCGATACTTCTTTTTCTCTGAAGATTGGGGCAAATCAGGATCAGGTTTATACAAATCTTCTTGTTGTGAGTGTCGATACAAAAGCTCCTAAATTTGATATTCCGGTTAATCCCGATACTCCTGACGGAAGAGAGAAAAACTTCTGTTCTTGCTCAACTGATGCTGATGCTGTGTGTTTCGACCGTCCTTTCTATTATCTTATAAAGATCCAGAACTGGGGAGAGAATATCGCAGAAAATGTAACACTTCAGGATGCTTTGCCAAACACGATTGAATATGTGTCCGGTACAACTGAAATAGCAAAGAATTTTAAAGACGGACTCGGAATTGACTGGACAAAAGTTGATGATGTAGACGGCAAATTCCCGTTCTCATCTTCTGTCAAAATATCGGATCTTATGGGATATTGCGATAAAACAACATTCGAATGTCCTGATACAATTATGGTAAGATTTGTTGTCACGCCTAAAGCGGATCTCGCAAAACACGAAACGATAAAGAACAGTGCTGTAATATCTGATTCAGGAAATATTCCATACAGTACAAACAGCAATATAGCCCTGAGATTGAAAAACGGTGAATGTCCTGCAATCACGACATGCAATCTTCCTCCTAAATCAGAATGCGGCGGTGTTGCAGGAGGAGGAAAAGCCTGTGAAGACAAAGGTGATTGTGAAGACGGACAGATATGTGTGGATAGACAATGTGTCGATGATACTGCCAGCGGCGACCTGACAGATGGTGCTGAGATAACTTTCGGAGCAGGTCCTAATTCTCCTGATCCGGATACAACTATGGTCATTCCTAGTCCAAAGAGTAATATAGTCGCAGGGCAGTTTTATCTTTATTCTGAAGGGAATAAAGGAAAGTTTTATAATTTTTCAGGGCTTATAGCTAAATTCACATTCGACAGCGATGTGTCCGTTTCAAATCTCAGGCTGATCGTTGATGGAAATGGAAATGGAAGGCTTGACAGTGATGAAAAAGAACTCGCAAAGATCAATTCGTTATCAAACCAGAACTATGCTGAATTCAATATTATGAATATAGCTGACAGATTGATTCCTGCAGGACAGAAGACCTATTTCCTGATAGTTGCCGATGCTTCGACAAATATTACTTCCGGAAGGGGTGGAAGTTTTGTTTCTCAGATCGAAAACGCTGAAGCTATCCGTATTGAAGACAACGGAACAGCAAAAGTTACCGGAACAGGTGTTAAGTTTGCAACTTTCAGATTTGAACCGTCAAAAGGTTTTATTTTTACTAAAGGTGAGAATGATCCGAATGTGCCTGTTTTCAGCATGATAAACAATGATAATGCCATTCTTCAGGTCAGAACAAAATCAATGGAAGGCGGAGATGCAATAAAGAGTATTCCGGTAAAAGCACCAGTAGGCTTTGTAAAATTTGGTGAAGGGATCAAATCTGTAACACTTCTACTCGACAATGACAAAGATGGAATGCATAGTTCTTCGGATACTGTTATTCAGAAGATAACGACTTTTGACAGCCCTTCGACCGTAACTTTCAGCAATCTTGATTCGGTACTCACATACTCAGCAGGTGAAGAGAAATATCTTCTTTTCAAGTGCGAATTTGCTATGAAAGACGGCGAAAAGGCAAAGATACAGATTCCGAGGATAACTATCACAACTGAAAAAGAGATCGCTGAACTTCCGGTTTCATCAAAAGAGATCGACTATGTCTGTGATAAGAGTGATCCTAATGCCTGTACAGATACCGATATCAAGAAAGATGACGGGTGCAGCATAACAACAGTGGAAGATTCTTCTTTCAGTTTTGCGGGACTTCTTATTGTCGCACTTATTTCAATATTCCTGTTTAGATTCAGGAAGGATTGATCACAAAGTCTTTGATGTATAGCTGAAGAGTTATATTTCCACCGTAAATATTTATTCTCGGGAAATAAATTATATCCAGAGTGTTTCCAACATTAGGAACTTCGTTATTGTTTATAAGACCGAATCCGATAGAGTTGAATGTCATAGTGGTATTTTCAGCACCGAGTTTCCAGTGCAGGTGAGACCTGTTGATTATGCTCTGCTTGAGTATCTGCACATTTCTGGCAATAAAACACGGTTCCTGATTGTTCATGCCGAACGGTTCCAGTTTTGACAGTGCAACTATGAGATCGGGGGCCAGCTCACTTAAAGGAAGTTCCCCGTCAATTTCAGTAGACTGACTGAATACTTCTTCGCATAGTGCAACCGAAACAAGATGATTGAATTTCTCAACAAATTCAGGGATATTGGCTTCCTTTATCGTAAGCCCTGCGGCATATTTGTGTCCGCCGTACTGTACAAGGTAGCCGCTCAGCTGTTCCAGAATATTGTAGATATGAAGCTGAGGTATGCTGCGTGCACTTCCTCTGCCGATACCGTCCTCAACTGAGATCATGATCGTAGGTTTATAGTATTTTTCAACAAGCCTTGAAGCGACTATTCCTATGACACCCGGATGCCATTTTTCTGAAAAAAGCACAAGACTGCTTTTTGTTGTAAGAATATCGCTGTTTTCCACTTTTGCCATTGCCTGATCAAAGATTTCTGCTTCAAGCTGCTGTCTGTATTCATTTGTCAGATTGAGCTCTTCGGCCATTTTTAAAGCGGCATCATAATCGTTGCTCAGTATAAGTTCAAGTCCTTTAATGGCATTGCCTATTCTCCCTGCCGCATTGAGTCTGGGAGCCATTTTATAGCTTATTACAGCAGGTGTTATCTCTTTCAGATTTTTTACTCCGCAGATGTTTGCAAGAGCAAGAAGCCCGGGTCTTTTGTTTTTCTGCATCTGGAGAAGTCCGTACTTGACAAAAATCCTGTTGGACTCAATGAGCGGAACCATGTCGGCAACGGTTCCCAGAGCAACAATATCCATATATTCAACAAGATTGGGAAGATTGCCTTTAAAGAAACCGTTCTTTTCAATGATTTTCTTCAAGACCATTAGAAAAGAAAACGCCACTCCGACTGCAGCCATATCTTTGAAAGGATATTTGCAATCCTTCTGGTGCGGATTGACAATAGCTATAGCTGGAGGAATTGATTCTCCGACATGATGATGATCAATGATGATTGTTTCCAGCCGGAGGTCTTTTGCATATTTGACTTCATCATAGCTGGTTATACCGCAATCAACTGTGATAACAAGCTCTCCACCGTTTGTAGCGATCTCTTCAAGAGT
>DAOQAY010000004.1:0-39382 GCA_035354435.1 bacterium | reverse complement strand
GGAGATACTGGCAACACCGGAGATACTGGCAATACCGGAGATACTGGCAATACCGGAAACACTGGTGATACTGGTGGTTGTGTGCCATATGTTGATGAAAGGTGCAATGTTGACGGCAATGTTGAAACATGCAATGCATCAGGTGACGGCTGGGTTTTGACAAGTGTTTGTAATGACACTTGCGTTGACGGTGACTGTATCGTAAATCCAAGCTGTACTCCAAAAGAAAGAAGATGCATCAATAAAACTGCACAGAAATGTAATGATGACGGACTGGCATGGATAGTTACAGATGTCTGCAAATATGAATGCAATTCGGGAGAATGTATCGGTGACTGTGATACCGGTCAGAGAAGATGCAATGTCGACGGAAAGGCGGAAACTTGCGGAAATGACGGTCTGTGGGATGTTACAGGGAACTGCGGTCCGACCACTCCATGCATAGATGATACGGGATTGTGTGCTATAAATACTTTGAATCTTGTCGGCACCACAACTACTATGGGCGGTCTTTATTACTATTATGGTAATGTCTCTCTTACATCTCTTACAACAATAACGGTAGATCCGGCTGTCGGATATCTTGAAATACATGCCGGTGGAGACATAACAATTGATTCAACATCAGGCATTTATGCCGATGCAATAACCTGCGGTCCTTCAAATGGCACTTCATCAAACGGATACTCTTACGGCGGCGGCGGCGGCGGCGGACATAAAGATGCCGGTACTAATTCTTACTATTATTCCAGTGGGTCCAACTGGACTGTAAGCGGTGGATCTGCAGTTCCAAGTTTGAGCATACTTAAATACAAAACAGGTTCATGCGGTGGTTCTAATAAATATGGTACGGCAGGCGGCAAAGGGGGCGGAGCGATAGTGCTTTATGCCCGCAACATATTTATTGATGGAACTCTTTCAGCAAAAGGCGGTAACGGGGTAAGTGAATATTACGGCGGTTCAGGCGGCGGTTCAGGCGGTTCTATAACTCTTTACGGCGGTACTGTTGAAGTCAAGGCAAGTGCTGAACTCACTGTTGACGGCGGTGCGGGCAGTATAAGCAATTATACCTCAAGCTATAACGGCGGAGCAGGAAGCAAAGGTATGATCAAGATCCTGTCTGGACAGAAATCGGCCGGAATAGTTGACCCAAGCGCGAGTATAGGAACATATAATATTGTTACCGTGACCCCTCCTGAAAAGATATCATCAACAACCCACCCCGATCAGAACAAATGGTATAATGACGGATTCGGTTCATCATCCATCAGCTGGAACAGGCCGACATATCTCGAAGTTTCAGCATATTTCTATAAGATCAGTACTGCATCTGTATATGTTCCCAAAAGCGGAGACGGCATATACACCGAAAATAATACAGTCGTTCTTGATGCTGCAAGTTTTGCTGCCGGAACGAATTACTTTCATCTTACAACAAACGATTATGATGCTCAGACTGGATCAGTTTCCAATGCATTTGTAATAAATGTCAACGATGCACCTCCGGCAATAACTTCTTCATCTCATGCGAACCAGAGCACATTCTATGATACTGCAACAGTTGCACTTAACTGGACAGACCCGGGCGGAAAAGAAGGAAGTTTTCCGACTTACAGATACATATGGGACAGATATGCACAGACAACTCCGTCATCCACGACGGGGATAGAAACGGATAAGAAAGATCTTACAAAAACAGGTGTTCCTGACGGTATATGGTTTCTGCATGTTATAAGTATCGATACAATGGGTTATCCGACAAAAACTGCCAGACATTTCAAGGTCAATGTGGGGCTCCAGCCTGGGAAAGGCAATATAGCCGGAACAGTAAAGGCGAACGGAACTAACAATCCCATAAATGGGGCTACAGTAAAGGTCAATGACGGGATATGGAGTGCAACATCAGCAGCAAACGGAGCCTATTCTATCGGTGACAGCACGGTATATTCCAACACTACATATTCATGGCCGAAATGGGAAGTTTCAGCTGAAGCACCTGGTTTTAAAAAGACAACTATGACGGTTGATGTCTCGGACGGAGTGACGACACCTCTTAACTTTTTTCTTGAAGCAGAATAGTTCGATTTTTTCTGTAATAAAATTTTTCAAAACTGAAAAATCATAATCTTTCAATGTGAAAATAGTTCAATCAATTCAACACCATAACATCATTTCCTGATGAGGGAAAATTTCTTGACATTGGATTCAAAATAAAATAGTCTTGCCCCGAGAGTTTTTGGTGGATTAACAATTCTATTTTAGGTAAGGAGCTATGAAACACAGCAGATTATCCATTTTTACAATCGTAATTTTTATGTTTCTTTCTATCTCCCTTGCGGGTGACGATCTTTTCGATCTGGATGGCGGAAGCGGTGGAACACCTGCAGAAGGTACTCCGGCTGATGCTGCTGCCACCACAGGAGAACCGGCAAAAGCTGATGCGGCTCCGGCAGATGCTCCCAAGACAGCTAATCTTGAGATTGGTGAAGCTGCTGCAGACTCAAAGTCTGAAAAAGAGCTTAGAGATTTGAATATCGACAAGAAAAAACAGATCAAGGTTGTTCAGAAAAAGGATTTCAACAAGGATGGTCGTTTTGAAATGGGTGTCGATTTCGGTTTTATCAACGGAGACTGGGAAGATGTACTTGTTGTCGGAGCAAGAATGGCATATCACATAAATGAATACATTGCTGTTCAGGCCCGTTTCCTTTATGGCGCAGTATCATGGGAGAATGAAACTCTTAAACAGGCTGATGAAGCTGATGCGTATGTTGCAAAAAGCAATATGCTTATGGCTGCCGGTCTGGGTGTTTCTTTCACTCCTTTCTACGGAAAACTGAGTCTTTTCGGTGATATGATACCTAAGTATGATATCAATGTTTCCGCAGGCGGTTTTTACTATCAGACAAAATCGGAAGATAAGAACAAAAGCGTAAAGACATTGACAAATCATAATGGTGCTTTCCAGATCGGATTCGCTCCGAGAATATTCCTTGGAAAGAATGCAAGTCTCAGCCTTAACTGTGACTGGTTTATCATGAAAGATAAGCGTCCGAAACAGGAAGGTGGAACGGCTGCTTACCTTAAATCAGATTTCATGTTTACGATCAATGCAAGCATGTTCCTTCCCTTTGCTAAATAATGGGGTGGCTGATAATGAAAAAAATAATAGCTTTATCTATAGCGCTGTCGTTGCTGATCATTGCATCATGCGGAAATCAGCTTACGGTTCGCGAAAAAGAAATGAAAAAATATGAAAAGATAGATTCGTCATTTGTCGAAGGTATGCCTGAAGCGGTTGTTAAAGTTGTAAAAGCTTACAATGACGAAGATTATTTTACATCATCTGTCGGATTTTATGCAATCATGAAGAATAAGGAGTGGGACAGACTCCATGAAACAGCAAGGTATTACTATGCTGAATCACTTTTCAGAATGGGACTTTATCAGGCTTCGGAATATCAGCTTGCAGAAGTTCTTTTTGAAGGTCCGGAATCGCACTATTTTGTATCCAGTCTTTTGAAACTTCTTGCAGTTACATATAAAACTGAAGACGAAAGAGTTCTTTTTGCTGTTCTTTCCAATGTCAATTATTCGGCACTTCCCAAAAAGTTCGCCAACGAGTTGACATATTATCTCGGAAAGATCAGTTTCTATAACGGTCAGGACGATCAGGCAATTCAAATGTTCAGTCAGGTAAAGGATTACAGTTCCTTCTACCCGAAAGCTAAATACTTCCTCGGCGTTATTCAGGTAAGGCAGCAGATGTATGCAGAGGCGATGAAAAGTTTTACAGAGCTTAAAGAGATGCCTGATGACAAATACATCGGCGACGATATAAAAAAACTTAAAGGAATGGCTGAACTTGCACTCGGTGAATTGTATTATGCCGCAGCATGGAAAGCACAGAACAAGCTTGCTATGTTCAATGTCGCATTGAATTATTTTTCAAATGTCGGCAGAGACAATAAACAGTGGTTTGATTCTCTTTTTGCAAGAACCTGGGCATCACTTATGATCGGAAGATTCGATGCAACTCTCGGTACTGTTGTTACTCTCAGATCTCCTTTCTTCACCGATATTTATTTCCCCGAAGTAAATATTGTTGAAGCTGTAACATATTACAATCTGTGCCAGTATGATGAAGTTAATAGAGTTATTGATTATTTCTTCGGAGTATATCCGAATTATGCACAGAAAATGACTTCATGGCTTGAAAGCGTTTCCACTAAGACAGGACTTGATGTTTATAAGGAACTTCTCAAAATGTATAAAGATGCCCAGGAAGGCAAAGTTACTGCACTTCCTGAAGCTGTTTTGAAGAACATCCTTACTGAGCCGCTTTTCCAGAGAAAATACGGACATATTAAAGAGATTGAAAACGAGCTTAATATAGTTGAAGCTTCACCTGATGCGTTCAAAAAGAGCGTCATTGCACTGGATGTTTCAAAAAAGATGATGTATCAGCTTACAACACTCAGAAACGAAGCAGGTATATGGCTTGTTCAGAGAGTCCAGAATCTCAATGGAGAGCTTGCTCAGTTGATCGCTGATATGAGAGCTATCCGTTTCGAGATGACCGACAGTATGAAATCGGCTCTTGAAAAAGAAGAGTTGTATGGAAAAAATCTTAAAGAGGATGCTACTCAGAAAAAGAAATCAGAAATGAATCCTTCAGTTCCGGATGGTTATTACTACTATCCTTTTGATGGCGAATACTGGGAAGACGAGCTTGGTTTCTATTTCTTCTATGTTGAAAACGCTTGTAAGGAATAATGATGGTATTGATAATTTTAGAAAATAGGGGTTCCGGAAAATGTTAAGCAATAAATTATTACGCACTCTTCTTGTGGTTGTGCTTGTACTTTCTTTCAGCAGTACTATTTTTGCTCAGAGGAAGAAAAGAGACACAGAGACAACCGGTCCTAAAAAGACACAGATCGCGTCAATTGAAGTGAAGACTGACAGTAAATCAATGGAAAAGAGGGATGAGGCCATTAAACAGCTCAATGAGCTTATTAAGGATTATCCTGAAGGTCCGAGGAAAGCTGAAGTTTATAGAAGAATGGCTGAGCTTTACTGGGAAAAAGCCAGAGGCATCAAGGCCGTTATAATGAGTGAGTACAATAAAAAGACAGACAAGTATTACGAGATGAACGATCCCAACGCTCCAATGCCGGAGCTTGACCTTAAGGCTTCATGGGAGTGGAATAACAAGGCGATTGATATATGTGATTACATAATCAAGAAATATCCTGATTTCCAGAATATTGATGAAGTTTACTTTTTCATGGCATCCAACCTTATGGAAGTCGGACAGCCTTTGAGAGCTGTAAGATATTACACCCTTGTTGTTGAAAAATATACCAACTCAAAGTTTGCCGCTGACGCATTCTTTGAAATGGGTGAATATTTCTTCAACAATAATAATGTTTTCAAGGCTATTCCTAATTATAAGGCGATTCTTGACAAATATCCTACAAACAAGTTTTACGGTTTTGCGCTTTATAAATACGCATGGTGCCTTTACAATGTCGGCGAATATGAACAGTCAGTAAAGATGTTCCAGCAGGTTGTTGAGGCAGCGAATAAGATCAATGATGTCGATTTGAAAGAAAATGCTCTTAACGACATGGTTGCTCCATATGCAGAGTCCGGTACCGTTGATGATGCTGAAAGATATTTTAAAACTATTGTAAAAGAACAGAAATATTTCATTGCAGTTCTTAAAAGACTTGCAGATATCTATTTTGATCAGGATAGAAGCGTTGAAGCAATAAAGATATACAAAAAATTGCAGGCAGAAGCTCCAGAAAGACCGGAAGGTCCTACTTGGCAGAAGCAGATAGTTGAGTGTTATAAAAAACTCAATGATAAGGAAATGGTAAGAAAAGAGATCATTAATATTGTTAAAAACTATGCTGATGCTGGTGCTGTATGGGTAAAAGCTAATGCAAAAGACGAAACAACACTTGAAAGTGCTCGTCAGACTGCTGAGGCCGCTTTGAGAATTCTTACAGTTGACTATCACAACGAAGCAAGAAAGACAAAGGCTGATGAAACATGGAAGATTGTCGGTGAACTTTATCCGACCTATCTGAAATATTTCCCGAAATCTGAAGCTTCATACGACATGCGTTTCAACTTTGCTGAATTCCTTTATGATCATAAAAAATACCCTGAAGCTGGTGATCAGTATCAGATGGTTGCGGAAATGAATCCGAAAGGTCATCATTTTGAAGACGCTTCCTATGGTGCGGTAAGCTGCTTCGGGGCACTTCTTGAATCAGACCAGAAAAAAGCGAAAGAAGAAGCGAAGAACAGGGTTGCAAAGTCAAAAAATGACGGCTCAGGCGAAATTCAGGCAAATATGGTTAAAGCTGCCGATGACAAAGATGCAGGAAAAAAAGATGTTGTTTCGGATGAATTTAAACCGAAACCCATTCCTGAACTTCATCAGAAATATATTAATGCCTGCGACACTTATATTAAAAATATTCCGCAATCTAAATATCTTGTTGATATCATTTATCAGCAGGCAATAACTTACTATGCCTTCAATCATTTTGATAAGGCTGTCCCTGTTTTTGAAATGATAGTCCAGAAATATCCCAGAAATAATCTGGCTATTTTCTCAGCTGACTTAATAATGGACTCTCTCAATATGTCTAAGGATTGGGAAGCAATAAACAATAAATCAAGAGAGTTCTTGAGAAATTCAGCACTTCTTTCCGGACAGAACAGATTGAAGGGTGATCTTGAAAAATTCAAAGAAATGGCGACATTCTATTCAGCTGATATTCCATTTAAAAATGGAAAAGGACTAGAATCTGCTGATAGATACATGGCTTTCGTTACAGAGTTTCCTAATTCGAAGTTTAATGATGTCGCACTTTACAATTCAATTGTATATTATCAGAAAGGCGGCGATCTCTATAAGTCAATCAGAGTTCAGGAGCAGTTCTTAAAAGAAACTGATGATATGTACAAAAAGTCAGCTCTTAGAGAAAAGGTTATGTTCGGACTTGCGAAGAACTATGAAGCGATCGCTTATTATGACAAAGCTGCTGAGCTTTATATCGAATTCATTGAAAAAGCTCCGGGAAGCAAGGATACCGGCGATGCTGTTTATAACGCAGCAATTCTTTTTGAAAGCATTGGTGAGACTGAAAAAGCAATTGATAATTACAGACTGTATGTTGACAAGTATGCTAAGACTGATAAAGAAAAAGCTCAGATAGCTCTTCAGTATGGTTATATTTGGATGAGAAAAGGAAAAACTTTCTATGACAAAGCTGAAAAAGGTTTTGATAAGTTTATTTCCGACCACACTGATATGAAAGGACTCACTGACTTTTTCTTTATTGATGAAAAGGGTGCAGCAAAAGCTATTTCATCTGAACCCAAGGTTAAAGTGGAAAAAGGTGATCCGAATACTGTTCTTGCTCTTTTCGGTGCAAAGATAAAAATGGAGAAAGAGAATGTAGACAAGAAAAATTATTATAAAAACATTGACTATGTTCTTCAGATCTTCAGAGGTGGTGAATTTAAGGAAAAGGAAGACCTTAATGAAGTGTCCCGTGATATTATTGCGGAAGCTCTTCTTGAAGAAGTTCTTCCTGAATACAACAATTACATGGCTCTCAAGTTCGACAATATTAAATTCGAAAAGAAGATGAAAGGTTATGAACTTCTTCAGATGGGTTTTGATGTTCAGGACGGCAAAGTGATACATCTGGGAGATGCTGATGTAAGTCAGCTTATGCCAAGTGAAGTTGCCAATATTAAAGCTGCTGCTAAAGTTAAAGATGAATTTAACAAAGAGTCGCAGGAAAAGATGACCAAAAAAATTGAACTGACAGTCAGTCTTTCTGATAAATATGCAAAAATTATCGAAACAGCTAGATCTGCCAGATTTACACCTGCGGCACTTTTCTACATTGGTAAAATCTATAAAGATCTTACTGATCAGATGTTCAATGCTCCTCTTGCTCCTTGGCTTAGTGATGCTCAGATAGCTGAATATAAGAACTATCTTGATGAAAAGGCTTTTGGTGCACAGAAAAATGCAGTTGCTTTTTTTGAAGGTGCCATGAAAAAAGGATATGAGACATCTGTTTACAACGAATGGGTTGCAAAAGCTAAACACGAACTCAGATTCTTTCAGGAAGTTACTGGCGGAAAATATTATGATGAGAATGAAATAATTCCGCTTCCTGAAATGATAGAAACTTCTTCGCTTATCGGAAAGATTGATATTGATTTCAAGTTCCCGAAAATTTCTGATGAGGAAAGAAAGAGTTTGAAAGAAATGTTGAATAAGCCCAGAGCAGTTACAGTCCCAGTTCAGAATAATACCCCGGCTGTAGCGCCTGCTGCTCCGGAAGCTAAGGCTGAAAACTCTGGTGAAGCAGCTAATTCAACAGAAACCGCGAATGAGAAACAGGGAGAATAATTATGAAAAGGTTTACAATACTAATATCTGTATGTATTTCTCTTATGTTTGTTTCCTGCGCTACGGCTCCGGAAAAGAAAGAAGAGGTCAAAAAAAGCGATAAAGTTGTTCTGATTAAAGAAGCTCCGAAAGAACCTGAAGACTGGGCTAAATACTACACACAACTTGGAATGGAAGCTTTGGAAGTAAAAGACGGTAAAGTCGATTTCGACAAAGCGGTCAGTTATTTTGAAATGGCTGTCGAATCTTTTCCTAAAGCTCCTATTGTTCATTATAACCTCGGACTGGTTTATCAGAGAAGGGGAGATGATCAGAATGCAGTTAAAAACTACAATAAAGCTCTTGAACTTGATCCGAAATATGCTATGCCGGTTATAAACAAAGCGGCAATTTATGCTAATAAACTCGAATATAACAGAGCCATTGATGTATGTGATAAATTTCTTGAAAAAGAAAATGATAAGGATAAAGGGGTGCTTTCAGCTGTTGCCGGTTTCCATCTTCTTAAAGGTGACTATGTAAATGCAATTCAATCAGTTAGAAAGATTCTTATTCAGGATCAGTCTGATGTCGATGCTCTTAAAAACCTCGGCATGATCTATTTCAGAAAAAAAGATATGGGTCTGGCCAACATGGTTACTACAAACTCCTATAATCTCAAAGCTGACGATTCAGGTATAGCAAACAACAGGGGTGTTCTTTATTCTTCACAGCAGGATGACTCTTTGGCAATGCTTTTTTTCGTTAAGGCGATTCAGAATGATACGAAGAATAAAAGTGCGAATTTCAATGTCGGTTCTATTGCAATGAAATATGGAGATGCTGAAACAGCTTACGAGAAATTTTCTATCGTACTTTCTCAGGATCCTGACAACATATTTGCAAGGATCGGTCTTGCTATTTCTTTGAGAGGTCTCGGCAGGTTTGAAGATGCGGAAAAAGAGTATTTGAATGTTCTGGCAAAAGATCCAAACAATGCACTTGCAACTTTCAATCTTGGCGTTCTTTATTATGACCATATGAATAAGAAAGTTGAGGCAAAGAGAAGTTTTAGAAAATTCATCTCACTTGAGACTGTTCCTGAAACTCATATTGTCAATCTTTACCTTAAAGATCAGGTCAACATAAGACCTGTTGAAAAAGTTGAAGGACAGTGATTGAAAATTTGATATATTTTAGTGTTTGTGTATAAAGTAACTTGCTTTGGATCTTTACAGGGAGGTCGATGCGATGAAAAAAGTTCTGATGCTGGCGGTTGTTTTGCTTGCTTTCGGATTTTCTTGGGCTCAAGATGCTCAGGAAACCGATGATCAGGGTAGAGTAGTAAAATACCGTGAAAAAACAGTAATCGATTTTGAAGATGTAATGCTTGAAGGACAGATAAAAAAACCTTCGGGTTCTTTCCTTATGGATAGGTCGAAGACAAAATTTAATTCCTTGATAAATTTGAAGAAAGATTTCAACAAGGAGCTTGTTAGATCTGTTGACCTTCTTAATTGAGAGTGTTGTTAATGTTTAACTTTTTAATATGAGGCCGGTGCTATGCCTGAACAAACAAAGTTGAGAAAAAGACTGCTGTATGATTTGTCTCCGATCCCGGAGGTCCCGGTAAATCAGGATTATGCCGGGCAGTTAGAGCCTGAAGTCAGAGTCGTTTATGATCAGAGAGTGCTTCTTGATCTTCAGAAGATTAAGAAAAGTTTTAAGGTCGGCTCTGAAACATCAGCTGATTGTGTAGTTGATGATGTTTATTTAAGTGATCCTGTCGTTGATTTTGCAACAGTTTCAGGAAATCAGTTTATTGTCAATTTAAAAGACACTTTTAAGGGTTCCATTTATAAGGGAACAGAAAAAACTGATATTCAGGCTTTTGTGAAATCAGGAAACACTAATGTCGAAGTAGATGACAAAACTCTTGTTGTTGTTGAATTAGGCAAGATTACCATTTGTGCAATGAAGTCTCCCAAAGAACCATATAAAAGAGGTGGCTTTTTGCGGCAGTTTGATGCTGCTTTTGCGCTTTTGATGTTTATCGTTTTCATTTTTGGTGCTTTTTTCTTTAACATGCTGATTGAAACTCCTCCGATAGAAGTTGATATTTTTGAGCTTGATAACCGTTTTGCAAAAATGATTGTAGAAAATCAGGATGAAGTGAAGGTTGAGGAGCTGGAAGAAGAAAAGAAAATAAAGCTTGAAAAACCGAAAGAAGGACTTGTTGAAGCCAGCCAGCAGAGAAAGTCACTTGGAGAAGAAGGCAGAGTCGGAGATAAGAAGAGCAGAGTTGCTAATGCACAGGGTTCTGCAAGAAAAGGTCTTGATGCTAAGGTTGCTCAGAGTTCAGGTATTATGGGTGCTCTTTCTTCGGGTGCTGCAAGTTTTGACAGAGTTTTCGGTGGTGGCGGACTTGGTGCAGGTATGGAGAAAACACTCGGTTCTGTTACAGGTCTTTCCGGTGTTGACCAGTTTGGTTCAGGTGGATTGGGTACAAGAGGGTTCGGTACCGGTGGCGGTGGAAATGCTCTTGGAATCGGAGGTCTTGGAACTAGAGGCCGTGGGGGCGGCGGTGGCGGCAAATATGGTATGGCTGCAGGTCAGATCGGCAGAAAAGGTCGTTCTGATATAAGTGCTGGTGGTGGTCAGGCTGTTATTATGGGTGCTCTTGATAAGTCGGTTATCGATGCTTATATCCAGAGAAACCTTGCTAAGATCAGATGGTGTTATGAAAAAGAACTTAATAAAGATCCTAAGCTCTTTGGAAGAATTGTTATCAACTTTATAATTTCCGGTACTGGTGCGGTCAGCAGTTCAAAAGTTAACAGAACGACCATGGGTAACCAGAATGTTGAAAGTTGTGTTGCAGATCAGATAAAGAAGATAAGATTTCCAGCCCCCAAAGGTGGCGGTATTGTTATTGTTAACTATCCGTTCGTATTTAAGCACTCAGAAGGCTAAATGGAGAGAAAAATGAGAAAACTGTTCGTAATTGCGATACTTTTGTTTAGTTTTTCCCTTTTTGCCGAAGCAGAAGCTGAGAGCGGAGATGTTTCAGGAAATGACCTGAATCCAATATTAAGGGGTTTTAATTTTCAGCTTTCCGGCGGTATACTTGCCTATGTCGGAGATGCTGGTGGTGACAATGCGGGAAGTCCGATCGGATCAGCAGTAAAATTCAATATCGGCTATGATATAGATATAAAATCTGCTGTTAATGTCGGTATTGCTTTTTCTTTAGGCATGTTGCAGTATAATACAAATCCTAAAGATATTTCTGACTATACAGCTTCTCCATGGTTTGAAGATTATAATCCTTTAACTGTCGGTCTTGAAGTCAATATTGACTGGATGATTACAAAAAGGTGGGAACTTGGACTTCTTATCAACTTTGATTATTATGCTCTTGCAAAGACATATAAATCAGGAAGCCAGACAGACACAAATTCAGGAAATATTGCTATCGGTGGCGGATTGGATTTTGAATATTATACCGTATCAAGACATTTCTCACTTGGAATGTCAGCAGAATTTAACTATGTTGTTGATTTTGACGGTATGAACATTATTGTTACTCCATTCATGAAATATACATTCTAAAATTAAGCAGCTTTCAGGGAAAATCGACTTAGTTTCAAATAATTAAAATAATCAATTTTATTTTATTGATTTGGCAAATTTTTTGAAAAAAACAGCAGAAATGTTGTCATGTTTCAATATTGACCAGATTTTTCATATATAAAATTGCATTTTCCAGTGCCATTACATATATTATTTATGAATTTTTACGGAGTAAAAAAATGAGAGTCGGTGTTTTTATTCCATTTTGTATATTAGTACTTTTTTTCCCTGTTTTTGCAACTGAAGCTGATTCTGATAATACAGCTGTTAAAAGTGAAAGTACTTCTGGTACAGCTCCATCAGAAAATCCTGAAAAAATTAAGGTCAATGATGGTGCAGATGTTAAAAAAACGGATAGTAATGAAAGTGATAATATCGATAATGAACAGGATTATAATCTTAAGCTCAGAAACCTTGAAGAAAAGATAAATTCTTTAAAAGATAAGATATTTCGTTCAAAGCAGAGATTATCAATATTACAGGAAACTGTTTTAAGCGGTTCTATTGCCGGTGCAAGACTTACAATAGTTCATAAGAATGAAGTCGGGAAAGCTTTCAAACTGGTTTCAGTTATTTATTATCTTGATGAGGCACCTGTATTTAAAAAACTTGAAGAGTCACCGGAGCTTGAGAAAGATGAGATTGTTATATATGACGGATCTGTTGTTCCCGGTCCTCACCATATATCAGTTTTTCTGGTTTATCAGGGAAAGGGGTTCGGATTTTTCTCTTACATGAAAGGATATTCTTTTAAAATGAAAACGGGACATTCTGTGAATATTGAAGAGGGTAATTTGATGGAAATCACGATTGTCTCTAAAGATAGGGGAAGTTCGACAAAAATAGACAACAGGCTTTTTGTCTCATTTGATGTCTCCAGAAAAATGTTTGAAGATACCGTTAAAGCTGATCAGGAAAAAACAGATCAGGGGCAATAATGAAATTATCCGCAGTTGTTTTCTTATATTTTGTATTAGTATTCTTTTTTCTTGAATTGACAGCTGAAGATACTTCAAATTCATTTGATTCGAAGGTCGATTCATTAAGAAAAGCTCTTAACGAAGTAAGTCAGGAGTCCTTGGAAATAGAGTTGAAATATCTTTCTCCTCTTACAATAAACAAGGAATATGTTGAGCCTGTTGCAAACAGGTTGAGAAAGGCAGAATTCTACTATCAGAAAGGTGATTATATTTCATCGGGCAGTCTTTTTTATTCGATTGTAATTTCAAGAGAGGAAAAGGATTCGATCTGGGAGCAGGCTGTATATAAACTCTCAGAATCACTTTTCAGAAACAAAAATTACATTTCAGCTGCCAGATACTATGAAATGCTTCTTACTGAAGTAAGCGATACAAAATATAAAGCCGAGTGTCTGAAAAGGCTTATAGCTTCGAGCTATCACCTTGGAGAATACTCTGTAGCAAAGAAATATTACTCTAAATTTCTTGAGATAGGTTACGATATTTCTCAGGATCAGGAACTGATATATTATCTTGGCAAGAGTCTTTTTTTTGACAATCAGATAGACGAATCCCAAAATGTTTTTCTGACTCAGAAGAGCACAAGTTCATTTTATCCTCAAAGTCTGTATTTTCTAGGTACAATATTTTACAAAAAAGGGGATCCGGTAAAGGCTCTTAAATATTTTGAAGAAATTGCAGGTATTTCTGACGATAATAAATTTTATAAATTTCAAAGGATATATGAGCTGTCAATTCTTGCAGCTGCCAGGATTTCTTTTGAACAGGGCGATTTTGCCAAATCGGTTAAATATTATGTTCTCCTCGATAAAAAATCTGAATATTTCCCGGAAGCTTATTATGAGCTTTGCTGGACTTATATTAAAAAAGAGGAATATGGCAGAGCCGTTGAAGCTCTGAGACTCATTAAATACATTGCACCTGATTCAATCGTTTCTCCTAGAGCTGAGATACTGGAAGGTTCTCTTCTGATCAAGTTGAAAAAGTATGGTGAAGCAATGGTGATATTCGATTCAGTGGTGAAAAAATATAGCAGCATTAAGGATGAGCTGCAATTGATCGACAGTAAGTCATTTTCTGATAGTTATCGCAAAAGCAGAGAATCTTTTGTGCTTTCACCTTATTCACCTGTAGTCCGGTCACTGCTTAAGAACAACAAGAAATTTGCCAATGCAATGAAGCTTGGTGACGATGTTGCAAATCTTGAAGAAGAGATCATAATGGTCGATCAGCTTGAAAAGAAAATAGGTTCTATTGTTAACAATCAGAATGCGGCATCACTTTTTCCTCCTTTGAAAGAAGGATCTAAATCAGCTATTTATCTTCAAAACAGACTGGTTTCAATAAGAAACGATGTGACGGAATTGAAAAAAGAGATAGCATGGTCCGGGTTGAGCGAAGAAGACAGAACTGAATATGCGGAGCTTGAAAAGAAGAAAAATGAATTGTCCAGTATACTTGAAAAGAATCCGATTCAACCTGATCAAATTGAAAAAGATGCATCTGATTATGCAAAAATGATTATTAATCTTGAAGAAAATCTTCACCTGATAACAATTCAGACAAATTCGCTTTATGATCAGCTGGAAGCTACTGGTATTTACTATTTAAGAGAAAAAAAAGCCTCTGCTGCCGGTGATAAGATATCTGAAAGGATAAACAACGAAAAAGATGAAATAAAAAAGATTATTGATTCACTTCAGCAATATAAAAGTGAGATTGAACAGGAAAAGAATCGTCTTGTTCTCGGCGGAGATATTATAAGCAGGTTTATCATATCAAGGAACAGCCTCAATTTCGTTATTAAAAAACAAAGTGACATTCTGTTGAGATCAACGGCGGATGTTGCTGATAAAGAACAGATAATTGACGGTCTTTTAAAAGATACTCAGAAAATTGATGATGATCTCGGAGAGTTTTATTCAAAGCTGAATGATGCTGTAAAGGATATTATTGGCAAGATAAGAGTTTCCTATGAACAGGAAAAGACGAATCTGAATGAATATAAAAGCGAACTGATGGATGTTAAAAGAGAGATCAATGAGATTGCATCTCTCGCCATGTATTCCAATATCAGTAAAGTGCGGGCCTCCTTTGTCGATCTTGTACTTCAGGCTGATCTCGGGATAATTGATGTGGCATGGGAGAAAAAAGAGGAAAATACCGCAGATCTTCTCAAATACAGGACGCAGAGAGCTCTTGAGATAAAATCGCTGTATCTTAATACGGAGGATGATGCCGAATGATCGTGCTTCGTATAACAATTTTGATGCTGATCATTTCTGTTTATGGCACTGTCTTTTGTGATGAGACGGCAAATATTGAGAAAAAGACCGGAGATCAGCAGTCAGATGCAATTGTAAATGATGTTCCTGACATAATTTCAGACTCTAAGGAATTTAATAAAGGTTATGTCGAAAGACAGATAATGAGATATGAATCTATTACAAAGGAATATCAGAAGGAGCTGCGATCTCTTTTAAGAAGGAACATCGAAGACAAGAAGAGGCAGATTGAGGAAAAGTATTCACCTGTAATTCAAAAAGCGTTTGAAAAAGAAATGGCAAACAGAGGTGATGCGATTACCCTTTTTGAGAATTTCATAAAAAAATACCCTGATAATGAAAAATATACACCCGGTGCAATGTACAGACTTGCAGAATTGTATTTTGAGAGGTCTGTTCTTGCTTTTGAAGAAAAAACTCAGGAATATGAAAAAGAGCTTGAGTCTTTTGAAGAAAAAACTACATCCACAGAACCCGTGGTTCCAATCAATGATTTTTCTGACTCCGTTAAGCTTTATAAAGAAATAATAAGTAAATTCAATTCTTTTCAGTATCTTGGAGATGTTTATTATATGCTTGGATACTGTCTTAATGAATCAGGAAAAGGCGAGGAAGCTGTTAAAGTATGGCTCGAACTTGTCGAAAATAAACTTAAAGCTACTTATATGGCGGAGCTTTATTACCGTATAGCGGACTATTATTTTAAGACCAATGATCTTAATAGTGCAGAAAAATATTATAAAGCAGGACTGGAATACAAGGAAAATGATCTTTATGACAAGACTCTTTATAAGCTGGCCTGGACATATTACAGACAGAGCAAATTCCAAGATGCTATTGATACTTTTACAGCTCTGATACTATTTGCGGATGAAATGAAAAAGAACGGTATTGACAGAGGCCAGGATCTAAGAAAAGAGGCGGTTCAGTACATTGCCATCAGTTATTCAGATCTGGATTGGGGGCATGTCGATAAAGCGATATCATATTTTAACAATATAAAAGGCGGATCTTTTGAAAAGGATGTCTTTGAACAGCTTGGAAAATATTATTTTGAAAATAATAATTTTGATCAGGCCGAAAAGTCTTACAGATTTATTCTAAGCCGGCATCCTTACTCTGAAAATTCTCCTAGAATTCACAATAAACTTATTCAGCTTTATCACAAGGCAAGAGAGTTTGATAAAGAAAGTGCTGAAATAGAAGTTTTTTCAAAACAATACGGGTCGGAAAGCGAATGGGCTAGGATAAACCGCGGCAATACAACAGCGCTGAGGGAAGCCGGCGAATGGGCGAGGAGTGCTTTGCTTGATACGGCTTCTTTTCACCACAGACAGGCTCAGGTTTACAAGGAAAAAGGAGAAAATGACAAGGCTGTTGACGAATACAGGATAGCAGCAATATCATACGGAGAGTACCTCGTAAAATTCCCGTATACATCAGAAAGTTACGATATCACATATAATTTTGCAGATACACTTTTCCAGTCAGGTGATATTGAAATGGCAGTTGTTATCTACGAAAGGATAAGGGATGACAAGAATCAGGACAGCCAGAAAGAAGACGCTGCTTATCAGGCTTTTGTATGTTACAATATGCTGTGGGAAAAATCTCCGGAAAGACTGGTGAAAAGTGAAGAAAAAAGAGGAAAGCCTTTTTCGTCACTTGAGGAGAAGCTGATACAGTCAAGTGAGATATATTTTGATATCGTAAAAGATAAAAAAGAGAAAAATGCTGAATTTGATGAGCCTGCTGTTGCTTATACCGGTGCAAGAATATTTTTTGATCACGGAAAATTTGAAGAAGCGGAAAAACGGTATTTGAAGATTATCAGTGAATTCCCTGAGCATCTGGCCGCTGTTTTGTCAGCAAGGGATATTATCGGTGCATATTACGAGAAAAAAGACTGGAGCAATGTTGCCAAGTGGTCGAAACTTCTTACTGACAGACTTTCCTCAAAAGAACAGGTGAGCAAGGAGATCAAAAACGAGTTTACAACATATCGCGCCGATGCTCTTTTTAATTATGCTCAAAAGCTTGAAAGTGAGCAGAAGTACAAAGAGGCGGCGACTGAGTATCTTAAACTGGTCGAGGAGAATCCATACAGCAAAAATTCAGATGCAGCGCTTTCCAATGCTGCTATAAACTATCAGCGTGCTACGATGTTCGAATCAGCATTGCAGCTGCATGAAAGAGTTTACAAGGAATACCCGTACTCATCATTTGCTCCGCTGTCGTTGTATCTCGTGGCATTCAATGCTGAAATGAGCTACGATTTTGAAAAAGCGGTAAATGCTTATAAGCTTCTGTATGAAAAATATCCGACTTACGAAAAGAAATCAGAAGCGCTCTTTAATGCAGGTCTATTATTGGAAAGACTTCAGAAGTATAGGGAAGCTTCTGTTTATTACAGAATGTTCTACTCCGAGGAAAAAGAAAAGATAGAAGGCAAGGAAGCTCTGTTCACATCTGCAATGATGTATGAAAAAGCTAAAGACTGGCGTGAAATGATCAAGAGTCTTGAAAGTTTTATCCAGACATTCAGAAATGATCCGGAAGTTGGCAATCTTGTTATGAGGGCATATCATCAGATAGCAATAGTTAATGAAGAAAAACTCGGCAACTGGAAGCTTGCAAAGGAATATTATGCCAAGATTCTTGAGTATCTTGATGAGAGCAGAAATAATTCTGATGAGTCCCTGCTTTATGCTGCCGAAGCAAAGTATAAGCTTCTCGAAGATGATTACGATGAATATCTGAAAATGAAAATTGGCGGAAAGAACGACAAACAGCTTGAGGAAAATTTAAAGAAGAAAGTTGAGAAAATGAAACTTCTTGAAGCTAAATATTCTGAAATACTCAAACTGCAGGTATATGAATGGGTTCTTGCGTCAATATATAAAATAGGAACTCTCTATCAAAGTTTTTCTGATGCACTTTTTAATGCTGAAACCCCCAAAGGGCTGACTGTTGAAGAAGAGGAGATGTATATACAAATACTCCGTCAGAGGGCTGAACCTATTGAAGATGAAGCAGTTTCTACTTACACAAGAGGACTTGAAAAGGCAAGAGAGCTTAAATTATTTAATAAATGGACACAGCTTATTATAGAAAAGCTTTCTCTTATGAGACCGGCGGAATACAAAGTCGGCAAAACACCCATATATGCCACAAAAAGTAAGTTGACAACAGGATTTCCTATACTTCTTTCACTTGATAAGACTGAAAAGAAAGTTTATTCAAAACCGGGAATGGGTTTAACAAAACAGTCTGGGGAAAAGCCTGTTGAACAGAATGAAGGTGATAAGAAATGAAGATCAAGTTTCTGATATTTTTCATCTTAATTGGTTTTTCGATAATGATCGGCGGTTGTGTCACCGCATCTTTAAAAGGTGATGCTAAAGGTCCAGAGATTGATAAAAGCAAAGAAGCTGGAAAGCAGGATAATAACAAAAAAGATGATAAAAAAGACAAAAACAAAAAAGATAAAAAGAGTGACAATGAAAAAAAAGATGGTACTGGAAAAACAAAAGAGAATAAGCCTGATGAAGAGAAAAAGCCTGAATATTATGATGGTTTGAAATATGAAGGACCTGCTGAGAAAGAATTTTCTGAAGGATTAGGAAAGTATTTCACTGGTGGATGTTCTGAAGCGATTGAAACATGGAAGGGAGCTCTTGATAAAGACGAGGAAAGATTTCAGATTGCTTTCAATATAGCACTCTGCTATCAGCGTCTTAATAATGAAAAAGAGAGCCGGATCTGGTTCGAAAAGGCCTTTACTTTAAATCCTGAATTTACAAAACCGCTTTACAACATGGTTTTAATGTTAGGTGACAGGATAAAGAATGAAATGAATTATTTTCTTGAATTAATAAATAAAACTCAGGATGAGGTCGAAAAAAATAATTTTATTGCATGGCTTTATCTTCAAAATGGTGATCTTAATTCAGCTGAAAAGTATGCTAAAATGGTATTGAAGCTTGATGAACAGAATTCCAATGCTGTTATTTCACTTGCGACCGTATATTACTCAAAGAAAATGTATGAACTTGCCCAGACTGCTTTGACTACTGCTGAAAAATGGGACAGCGAAAATTTTGCACTGCACAGACTTTTTGGTTTCCTTTTATATGATATGGGTGATAAGAAAAATGCCACAGTCCATCTTCAGAAAGCAATAAAGATCAATCCTGAGCTGCCTGAAGTCAGAAATATTCTTGCTGTGCTTTCAATGGAGATAGAGGATTTCTCTTCAGCTAAGGAACATCTCGAATTTGCACTGAAAATAGCTCCTGATTTCAAACAGGCCAAGGTAAATCTTGCAATAGCCTGCAAGGGTCTTAGTGATTTTAAAAGATCAAAAGAGCTGCTTCTGGAACTTGAAAATGATAAATCGGTCGATATTGAAACAATGAAAAGTGTCATTTTTAATTCCGGAATTCTTTATCTTGATGCTGATGTTGATGGGGATAAAAACCCCGGGAAATTTGATACAGCAGTAGATTATTTTAACAAATACCTCAAACTGATAGCGAAAGATTCTGATTTTAAAAAGGAAAAAGTGCTGATAGACGGTTATATAAAAGAATCATATACAGAAAAGAAGAAGCAGGAATTTTATCTTGCAAAGAAAATCAGAGATGAAAAGAAGAAAAAGGACTTTGAAGAAGAACACAGACTTTTCCTCGAAAATAAAGAGAAAGCGTTCGAAAATGCTATGAGTGTTGATAAGTTAGAAGTCTGGGAGCAGTATTTGACTGACTATCCTGTTATTGATGAAAATGATAAAATGGGACTTGCTGCAACTGCAAGACTTCAGGAATTGAAAAAGGAACCTGCAAGTGAACCAAAAACAGATAAAGGAAAAACAGATTGAGACTGCATTCAATATTGTATAAAAAAATTGATTTAATTTTATCACAGAGCTATATTTCACACATGTTTGTGCTAGAGAAAAAAATAGCATTCTATTTTTGTGTGATTTCAGCAGCTGTTGTTTTTTGTACCGGAACGGTTGAAGCGCAGAAAAAGAGCGGGATTTCTTTGGAGTTTAAAATAAAAGGAACGATTCAAAGGCCCGAAGTTTCGCACTTTCTTTCAAGGGCGAAATTCACTTACAGGACGCTTGAACTGGATGTCACTTTTACTGAGAAGGTTGAGGAAGCACTCTATATTGATGAGGCTTTCTAAGTATATTTATTTTTTTTGGAGGTTCTAATGTCTATTCTTCAAGATTTTGCAAAGTTTTATCGTGAAGGCGGAATGTTCATGCATTTTATCGCAATTTGCGGATTTTACATTCTCGGCGTTGCTATTTACAAATTCTGGTTTCTTATCATGAAGTTCAACACCAATGGTGAAAACCTTATGAAACAGATCCAGAAGCTGGTTATGGCAAATAATGTTGATAAGGCTATTAAGCTTTGTTCAGCAGCTGGTGACGCTGCACTCGCAACAGTTCTCAAAGCTGGTCTTTCAAGAGCAAATCGCGGTGAACTTGAAATCACAAACGCAATCGAAGAAACAGTTCTTGATTACACACCGAAGATCAAAAAGCTTACAGGAACAATTGCAGTTGTAAACAACCTTTCGACTCTTCTTGGACTTCTTGGAACTATTCAGGGTCTTATTTCAGCATTCGATGCAGTTGCTCACGCTGCTCCTGAGCAGAAATCAGCTCTTCTTGCAAACGGTATCGCAGTTGCAATGAATACCACAGGATTCGGACTTGGTGTTGCTATCCCAGGTATGGCAATTCATATGGTCATTTCTTCACTTGAAAATAAGATTTTGAATGACATCGATCTGTACAGCGTAAAGCTTGTTAACATTCTTGTATCTCGTGAGAATGGTACAGCAACCGAATAATTGGTAGGAGGCTTCTAATGACAAAAAAGAGAAAAGCGGATGCCGCACCTGATCTTGATTTGACGCCTGCTATGAATTTGATCCTGATTCTTATTCCGTTGCTCCTTACTGCAATGGAAACAATTAAGATGGCAACTATCAATGTTGCCACTCCGCAGATCGGTCCATCTGAAGTAAATACTCCACCTGAGGACAGACCTGAAGATAAGCCGTTGAAACTTACTGTTGCGCTTACAGACAGAGGGATTACAGTTTTTGCGAGAGATCAGGTTATTGAAAACAAGGATGATCCATTGGGTCCGACTATCCCGAAAATTGATGGTGAAGAAGAATCTTTAACGGAAACCGGCAAGATGATTCCGGGAAGAGTATATGATTATAATAAACTTGCAGAAATGCTTGCAGACATCAAAGCGGCAAATCCTGCGGAAGAAAACATTATCATTACTGCTGAATCTAACATCAAGTATCACTATATCATTAAGATAATGGATGCTGCCCGGGATAAAAAAGAAGGCGATAAGAGAAAGGTGTTGTTCCCCAATGTTGTTCTCAGCGCCGGCATTGCATAGGAGGCATATATGTCTGAAGAAATGAAAAATTATGAAGTTCTGCCGGATAGTTATGAACAGGATATGCGTAAAAAGAGAAAGGGCAATAAGGAAAAGAGAGAGGCTGAAGCTGCGAAGCTTACGATGAACTCACTCATGGATATTCTTACAATTATTCTGGTGTTTTTGCTGAAAAGTTATTCAACTGACCCGATGGCTGTAAGCCCATCTGCAGATCTCACTATTCCTAAATCATCTGCAATCCTTGATATTCAGCAGTCAGTTGCGATCACGGTTACCAAGGCTGCCATACTTGTTGACAACAACATAGTTATGATGGTTAAGGACAATAAAGTTGAAGCATCGCAGAAACGCGGTGGTGAAGACGGTTATTTTATAGTTCCTCTTAATAAGGCGCTTGTTGAAGCAGCAGAGAAAGTACGCAGGATAGCTTCTGTTAATTCTTCTGTTAAATTTGACGGTCTCTGTACCATAGTAATGGATGCTGAGATTCCTTATCGTTTGTTAACAGAGGTTACCTACACTGCCGGACAGGCTGAATTCAGCAAGTTTAAATTTCTGGTAGTCGTTACTGCTAAAGCATAGCTTGTTTAATTGTTCGATAGATTATTTTATTAGCGGGCAGGGCAAAACCTGCCCGCAGTGATTGTATGGTTGACTGTCAGAGGTGATATGACACTGAATAACAGCGATAAGGTTTTGCGTGTCGGCGTAATCCACAACGGAAAAATTCTGGATGAACAGATCTTCCGCAAACCTGAAACAGTTTTTGTTGGTGATTCTGAAAAATCTCATTTTGTTGTTCCTTCATCTTCTTTTCCCAGCAGGTTTCCTATATTCTATTTCAAATCTGGTAGATACGAACTTGTTGTTATGGAGAATATGACAGGAAAAGTATTTCTGAAAGGCAAGGTCATTGAAATAGAAGAAGTTATAAAGAAAGGGATGCTCAAAAAACGGGGAAATGCTTATATACTTCCGCTTTCTCTCGATTCGAGAGGAAAAGTTATGGTTGGAAGTGCTGTGGTGATTTTTCAGTTTATAACACCTCCGCCGAAAGCTCCCAAACTCAAACTTCCTCGTTCAATAAGAGGCTCCTGGACTCAAAGGGTTGACTGGCCTTTTACAACCATTGAAGGTGTGCTTGCCATAATGAGTTATTTGTTTTTTGGAGTATATTTGCAGAATTTACCTGATCCGGCTCCTCATGATTTTTCAGATATTCCGAGCAGATTTGCCAGAATGCTGGCACCTGATCTGGACAAGATGGAAGAAGAGGTCAAGGATGACAAAAAGGCTCTGGAGGATTTGAACTCAAAAGGTGTGGCTTCCACAAAAAAGGCGGAAGAAAAGGTTGATTCAAATGCAAAAAGACCGAATAAACCTCGTGATGCTGCAACAATACAGAAAGAAGAATCCATTAGAGTGGCGGAAATACAGAAAAAAGTTGCCGGAATAGGACTTATCAGAATGATCGGGTCTATGGGTGAAGGTGCTCAAGGCGGTGTTATAGCTGATGTTCTCGGAGATGGCGGAAAAGATAGTGATATTGATACCGCTCTTTCCGGAGTTAAACAGATCGGTATTGCCACCAATTCGTCACAAAGAAGCAGAAAAGGTGATGTCGGTGCAACTGAAACTGCAAAAATAGACACTCTTGATGTTAAAAAATCGGATGGAAAGATCGGTGTTCAGGGAAGATCTGAAAAAGCTGTTGTCGGAAGAGCTTCTGTCGGAGCTACAGAAGTTGACGGGCAGATAGATGTTTCAAGTGTGTCCCAGATCATTAAAAATAACGAGCCGGCAGTCAAAAGATGCTATGATAAAGGGCTGTTAACAAATCCGACCTTGAAAGGTAAGGTCGCTGTGAGTATAATGATCAATAGTGCTGGTCGTGTTGAAGTTGTAGATATTACACAAGACACGGTTGGTGATGCAGCTGTTACACAGTGTATTAAGGGAGTTGTAATGAGACTTAGGTTTCCTAAACCTGATGGCGGCGCAGTAAGCGTTGATTCGTCATTTATATTTAGTCCGTCGAATTAATGATGGAGAGAATTATGAGAAAGTTATTGGTTTTTTTAATGGCATTCTCAATTCTGCAGGTTACCAGTGCAGCCCCTGATAATGCAAAAGAAGATTCAAAAAATGAAGTGCAGTCCATTGAAAAGGAGGCAAAACTTAAAGTTTTGAGGGTTTCTGAGATAGAAACCGCTCTTGATAAAATCAGCAAGGATGCTGTAAAAGAAAAAGATGTTAAATGGAAAGTATGTCTTGATGACTATATCGGCACTTTTAAAGGTGTTGCTGTAAGTGCGATTAAGTGCGGTTCTAAAATAGAAGAGCTTATTCTTGCAGGAAAGGCGGAAGAGGCTAAAAACCAGCTTATACTTCTTAGGGGTCTTACTGAGTCGGCAGAAAAAACGATGACAGAATCTCAGTCATGTGAGAGACAGCTTACCAGAGTCGATTCGGAAGTTAGTGTAATCAAGGAAGTCAACATTAAGGTAACGGGTTCTGTTGCAGATGAGACTGTAAACGATTCAATGGGTCTCGGGTTCAGTGATGAATTTGTTGCAGATTCAGATAAAAGTATTGTTTCAGGAACCGATCTGGCTGACGCAGGCGGTGCTGACAGCAGCGATGTAAATAATGAATCTCCGGGGTCATCAGGTGAAGAGGCAGTATCAGAGGAAATTAGTGGAATTATTGATCCCCCTGATGTAGTTGATGTCAGCCCTACAAAGTAAGTAGAGAAAATAATTTGAAAGTATCGGTAAATAGAATTGTAGTAATTTTCTTTTTATTTTTTCTGATGGTATCAGTTTGTGCACAAACCGTTTTCGCACAAAGTTCAGAAGAAAATAAAAACGGATTTAAGATTACAAAAGACACAGTTCTTAATGTCGGTCTCTCAATTACACCTGAATATGAATCAAATATAACAAAAGCTTCCGAGAAGACTACAGAAGAGGATCGTATCGCCGGTAGCGGTCCGCAAAAAGTTGGAACTGTTTCGGATCTTATACTTCATTACAGTCCTTCGATAAGGATCAAACTTGATGATATGAATAAAACTGTCGGATTTTCAGTGTTTTTTGATTATAACCATTATCTTGGATTACAAGATGAGTCCACATCAAAAAAACTTTCTGATCTTGATATAAAGTCAGATTTTATTGGTGAATTCAATAAAAAAGGTGTTGTTTTTTTTGAGTTTGATAACAGGTTTTCAAGGTCGGCAAATCCTGATGGACAGGATTTGTCAGGAAGATACAAGAACATTCTGGATACTTTTGCTATTGCTCTTGGAATTAAAAATCTTGAAGACACACTGATGATAAAAATAAAGACCGGTGTTGATTTTAATTATTATGAAGAATCAAAAGACATCGCCGCATACAAAGATTATAATTATGTTTCATTTGTAGGTGATATTTTCGGAAGGTGGAAATTCCTTCCCAAGACGATGGTTTTTCTTAATGCGGCATACAGATATCAGGAGTATTATGAATCAAGTATCAGGTCAGATTCCCGTTCAATGCCTTTTAATGTCTTTGCCGGCTTAATGGGACAGATTACTCCTCATATTTCAGCAAAACTTTCTGCAGGTTATTCGGCATCATTCTCAAAAGATACGAAACATGATTACAATGCAAATGCGGAATTCATTTTTAAATACGGCAAGACTACATTTTTCAATGTGGGATATCTTAGAAATATGTTGCCTTCTTCTTATTTTCAGTATTATTCCACACATAGATTATATATGAATTTTAAACAGAAATTCGCTAGAGTGTTTCTTGCCAAACTTGATTTCAGCTACTCGTTTCTTGAATTCGGTCCCCAAATTGAGTTTAATTCCTCAGACTACACTTTTAATACAGGGACAGGTGCTTATGAAAAAGCCACAGTAACAAATGTATACGGCACATATGACTACTCTGTTATGGTTTCCGGCGGAAAAAGAAATGATCAGCTGATGATGCTTAATCCTTCAATTTCTTACAATATTCTGAGCTGGCTCGGACTTAAACTTTCATATGAACTCGAATACAGAACATCTGATTATGATAAGACTGTAAGAGGGACATTTACTGATGCAGTTAATGCCGATAATAATTATGACAGGATCGTGCACACATATTACGACTTCATAAATCACAAGGTGCTTTTAAATATTGCACTGGACTATTAATGCTTAAAATAAATTACCTTTTTTCATTCTTTGTGGTTTTTGCATTATTGACATCCTGTACTATAAAAGTAGGAAATACACCCGAGAAAAAGATTTCGAAAGAGACTGTTAATGGAAGCACAGCAGATTCTTCTGATGAAAAAACGGAAATGCTTTTTTTTATAGGTCCCGGAGATATGCTCAGCATTCAGGTTTATGGAGACAAAGAACTTACAGGTCTTTATCAGGTGAGTCCTGAAGGTTTGATAATGTTCCCTTTTGCCGGAGAGGTATCTGTCGAAGGGATGACTAATCTTTCACTTGCAAGAAAGATTGCCGATAAATTAAGGGATGGATATATAGTCGATCCTCAGGTTACGGTTCTTATTCAGGAATTTGTCAGCAAAAGGATATTTGTGCTCGGACAGGTCAAAAAAGCCGGGAATTTTCCGATCAGGACAACAATGAGTGTTATTGAGGCGATAAGTCACGCAGGCGGATTTACCGATTTTGCAGATATTAGCAATGTCGTTGTTACAAGAAGGGGCAGCGACGGTAATGAAACAAGATTTGTCTTAGATATCAAGGCTATTGTGAACGGGAATAAGAAGAACTTCTACCTGAGTCCAGGAGATATAGTTTTTGTAAGAGAAAGGTTTTTCTGATGCATGAGAAAGAATTTGATATAAAAGATATTCTTGCTCTTATGAAGAGGCATATCTACCTTTTTATTTCAGTTATTATTGTAGTGATGACGCTTACAGTGGCATATATCTACAGATCAATAAATATTTATAAATCTACCGCATCCATAGAGATCGAGCCAAAAGGTGCAAATATACTTGATGCCGGAATGGAAGTCGTTTCAACAGGCTCTCAGGGATATTACTGGTCAAATAAGGAATATTATGCCACACAATATGAAATAATTCAAAGCCGGGCTGTTGCAGAAAAGGCATTAGAATCAATTTCGGGTGAAAACATACTCGAATATCTTGGTGTGGATATTTCCAAGGTCGATCCTGAAAAAGTGAAAGATATTGATCCGATAAAGATAATTCAATCAAAAATAACCGTAACACCGAAGAAAAGCAGCAATATAGTTGAAATAAGTGTAGATGACCCTGATGCCGAAAAGGCAGCTTTTCTTGCAAACAGTGTTGCAAATGCTTACATAGATTTCAATCTTGAGAAAAAATATTTTGCAACAAAAGATGCGGCAGCATGGCTGCTTGACCAGAGCCTTAATCTTAAAAAAGGTCTTGAAGATTCTGAAAAGATGCTTTTTGAATTCAAGCAGAATAATAATGTTCTTGCAACGACATTTGAAGCTAAACAGATACTGCTTTCAACGAAGATCGAGAAGTTTACCGACACGCTGACAGATCAGGAGATCAAAAGGAATGCACTTTCCGCAAGGATCGAGGAATACAGCAAGATTGATCTTGATGCTCCTGATGAAAGTTTTATGAAAGAGGTCAGCAAGGATAATCAGCTTATTAACGGATTGAAACTTAAATATCTGGAAACACTTTCCTCACTTGATGAAACAGGAAAGTTCTATGGCGAGAAACACCCGAAAGTATTAGGTCTTTCTGCGGAAAAGGACAATCTCAAAGAATCCTTGAAAAACGAGGTGTCAAATGTTGTCAAAAGCTTTGATCTGGAATTAAAAACCCTTGAAAAAGAAATGGAAAAGAACAGAAAAATGCTTTCCGATGTTCAGACTGAAGCTATTCTGCTTAACAGACTTGATATAGATTACAGCAAATTGAAAAGGGAAGTTGAAACTAATAAAAAACTTTTTGACATCGTTCTGCAAAGGACAAAAGAAGCTGATCTCAGTTCACTTCTGAAAAATAATAATGTCAGAATAATCGATAAGGCTATTGTTACAAATATTCCTGTCAGTCCGATGAAAAAGATGATAATAATGATCGGCTTTTTCCTTTCTGTCCTGTTTGGTTTCGTTTCCATTCTTCTTTATGAATTTTTTGATACAAGATTTAGAAATTTTCAGGAATTTGAGGTGGTTACTAAAAAACCGCTTCTCGGTATAATTCCAAGGTTTGTGACTTCTGAAACCGCAGAATTTAAAGAGATTGCATTTGAGCATGGAAAGCAGAGCTTTGCTATTGAGGCATTCAGATCAGTAAGGACAAACATCAGGCTCAGCACGCCTGACATAAAGCTCGGAACGCTTCTCATAACCAGCTCAATTACGCAGGAAGGCAAGACCACAGTTTCATCAAATATCGGTGTAAGTTATTCACTTGCCGGCAAAAAAGTTCTCCTTGTCGATGCTGATATGAGAAAGCCGAGAGTTCATAAACTTTTCGGAATTAAAAATGAAACAGGGCTTTCAACTTTAGTGGTCGGTGACAACACTATTGATCAGGTAATAAGAAAGAATGTTTATGAAGGACTTGATGTTATAACCTGCGGTCCTATTCCGCCTAATCCGGCAGAAATACTTGAAAGTGAGCGGTTCCACTCTATTGTTAAAGAATTCAGTTCACGATATGATCTGGTGATTTTTGATTCACCTCCTTTGAGTCCTGTCAGTGACGGTGCAACCATAGCTTCAGTGGTTGACGGTGTGATTGTTGTTGTCAATATCAACAAAACTCCGAGAGATGTGTTTAAGCTTGCAATAAGCAAGATATTAAAGCCCGGCATAAATTTTCTCGGTACCATTATCAATGATTTTGATCAGAAGCACGATCGTAAATTTAAATCCTATTACAATTATTCATATTACCAGTCACCATATCAGGCTTATTACAAAAAAGAGAACAATGACGATGCGTAGGTTGACTATTGTTGTTTTTATTTTTACTACTATTGTTGTATTTTGTTCCTGTGAATCTCCATACATGATAAAACATCCGGTTTCTGCGGGAGATACATACTATCTTTATGCGACTTCTGACGGAAACGGAAGCGAGCTTACATGCTCTGCAAGAGGTTTCCCGGAAGGTACTTATCTTGAAGTTCAGTCAATATCCACAAAAAAGAGTGTTACGGTTAAGGTTACAGGCCGCCCTTTGAAAAATGTAATAGATCTTTCCCAGAAGGCATTTGCCGAGATTGACAGTATTCAGAGTGGAAGGATAAAGGTGAAAATAACTGTAACGGGCAAAACTGATCTTGCCGTATCTGAAGAAACAAAGCCTGAAGAGGTTAAAACTGAAGTGAAAGCTCCCGAGGCACCGGTAAAAGAGAAAAATGATATTTTTTTTACAGTTCAGCTTGCCGCTTTTGTCGATCTTGAAAGCGCCAAAGCCTTTTCAACAGGTCTGAAAATAGAATCCTATATTTTTGTAGTCAAGGATTCAAAAGAACTGTACAGAGTCCGTTCGGGTCGGTTTCCATCAAAGGAAGAAGCTGAAAAGTTCAAAAGTGATAACTGTTCAAATATGGAAGCTATAGTAGTTGAAGTTACTGAATAAACTCCTTTTTTTTCAAATATTCATTTTTTTGTTCCCTCTTTTTTCACAAAATGTTGAAGATATGCTCACTTCTGAAGATTCGGTGGAAGGCTTCAGACCATATCTCAAGATCGGGATAAAGGTTGATGTCAGTTCGTTTGTTGTCGAGGGTGACGCTGAGGTGCTTGATGAAACTGGAAAAACCGCTGCTTCAATTCAAGGGAAATACACAGTCTCTGTTGATGGAAATTTAATTAAGGTCGGCTCTCAGACACTCAATTCAAAGATGATAAAGTTCTCACCGAAGATCATGATGATAAAAATAGACGGCAGAATGTTCCGCGGAGAGATCGAGGCCTGGCTTATTGACGGCAAAATGACGATCGTAAACGACCTTTTCATAGAAGATTATGTAAGAGGTGTTATAAACAAAGAGGCGATTCCTTCGTGGCCTCTTGAAGCAAAAAAGACTCAGGCTGTTCTTGCCCGCACTTTTGCAGTTTATCAGAAAATGAACAATCCCAGAAGCGACAAGTTTGATCTTGCCCCGTCAGTTCTCGATCAGGTTTATGACGGTCTTGATAAGGAAGATGTATCTTCAAACAAGGCTGTTGATGAAACAAAAGGTGAAGTGATAACAAAAGGAAGCATCGCACTTAAAATATATTTCCACTCTACTTGCGGAGGTCACACGGCATCATCGCTTGAAGTGTGGAAAAAAGATGATCCTCACGAGACCGGAGTAAAGTGTCCGTATTGCGGAAAGTCTTCTCTTTACCGGTGGAAACGGGTTCTGAAAGCTGATGAAATTGAAAAAAAGCTCAGTTCCGGCGGAATAAAAACCGGAAAGATAAAGTCTGTCAAAGCAGTTTCGGGCGGACTTAGAGTAAGTTCGGTCGCTGTGAACGGAATTTCAATTCCAGTCAATAAATTCAGAGAACTGGTGGGTTTTTCAGTTATATGGTCGAATGACTTTACTGTTAAAAAAGATGGTAAAAATCTGATTTTTGAAGGAAAAGGTGCCGGTCATGGAGTCGGAGTATGCCAGTGGGGAATGGCCGGAATGGCAGGTGCCGGGAAAAACTATAAAGATATAATAAATTTCTATTTGAAAGATATCGAAATAAGGAAAATGTACTGATGGATGTGAAACTTTTCAATTATGTTCTGCCGGAAGAGCTTATCGCTGACAATCCACTTAAACGCGGTGAAAGCAGGATGATGGTTCTTGACAGAAAAAACATGACTATAACTCATTCGAATTTCAGCAGACTCATTGATTTTATTGATGATTCAACAACAGTGGTTTTCAATTCCACAAAAGTTATCCCTGCCCGTATCTTTGGTTCAAGGCTGACCGGCGGAGCTGTAGAATTCCTTATTCTGAAGTCACTCGGAAATGGTTCGTGGTCTGTGATGGTGAGATCTTCAAAAAGAATAGGTCATGGAGAAAAGGTCTTTTTTCCTCATGGATTAAGTGCTGAAATAATTGAGAGATCAGAACAGTTCGCAGATGTAATATTTTCAATGAACAATTCGCAACTGCTTGAATATCTTGACAAATTTGGCGACATTCCGCTTCCTCCCTATATTTTGAAAAAACGGAATGAAAAGCACAGCCGTCCTGATGATAAAGAGAAATATCAGACAGTTTATGCCAAAGAGCAGGGTTCTGTCGCCGCACCGACCGCAGGATTACACTTCAATGATGAAATAATCAGCAAAATCAGGCAACTTACTCAAAATCATGTTGAAAATGTCGTTCTTGATGTAGGGCTTGGCACTTTTCTTCCGGTGAAAAGTGAAAAACTTGAAGAGCACACGATGCATAAAGAGCATTTTGTTATCAATAAAGATGTTGCCGACAGGCTTAATAATGATAAAAAAGCAGGCAGGACAATGCTTGCGATAGGGACAACAACGGTGAGAGCCCTTGAAAGTGCCGCCGATTCGCAGGGAATTATCCATCCAAGTGATAAGGAAACTGAAATATTCATCTATCCTGGTTATCAATATAAGTTTGTTGACAGAATTCTTACCAACTTCCACCTTCCGCAAAGCACTCTGCTGATGATGATCTCCGCTTTTGCAGATAGAGATTTTATCTTGAGCGCTTATGAAGAGGCAGTTAAAGAAAAATACCGTTTCTACAGCTACGGCGACTGTATGCTGATAATCTGAGGCAGTAATGCGAATCGATACTTTGTCAGGAGATTTCAAGATATATCAGCCAGTTGAAGGGCAGAGGTACAGCACTGACGATCTTCTTACTGCTTGGATGGCAATAATCTGCAGTTCTGACAATCCTCCGGAAAGGTTTCTTGATCTTGGAAGCGGTCTTTGCAGTGTTCCGATGATAGTTATGTGGAAATTCTCCGAACTTACGGGTGTCGGGATAGAACTTCGTGACAATAGAAGGGAGCTCGGTCTGAAATCGCTTGAAATGAACGGTCTTGAGGATCGCTTTGAACTTAAGAGCGGCGATCTTCGTGAACTCAGGCTGGATGAAAAATTTTCTCTGATCACATCAACTCCCCCGTATTACACAGAATCAGAAGGTCCGCTCAGTCCTCATGATGACAAGTCAGCGGCACGGTTTGAGCTTAACGGAAGCATTGAAGATTATTTTCAGACGGCAGACAGGCATCTTTGCGAAAAAGGGAAATTTATCACAGTCTATCCTTATGCCTATCGTGAAAGGGTCTATAAGGCTTGTGAAAAGTGCAGTATGTCAGTAATGAAGAGGACCGATATCATTCCCAGAGATGGAAAGCCTCCGCTGATCTCGCTTTTTGCATGCAGCTGTAACGAAAGCATAGAAGCAGTGAACACTCTCACCATCCGTGACGAAAAAGGAAATTACACGCAGGAATATAAGGAAGTGAGAAATGATTGCGGGTTTAAGATGAAACCGGAAACATCTGGACCTCACCCTAATCCCTCTCCTAAAGGCGAGGGAGCAGAAAGAACGCCTAGGGTTATCGGTGCTGTGAAAAATAAAGAAGTTTATGAACATTTATATCCTGCTGCAATTCAAATGAGAGAAATCCCTACTGTTGCGGAAAAAATCCTGTGGAGTGAATTGCGTGGCAGTAAACTTGGTGTGAAATTTCGCAGACAGCACATAATAGACCGGTTCATTGTCGATTTTTATTGTGTTGAAAAAGCATTGATAGTCGAAGTCGACGGAGAAATACATTTACAGCAGAAAGAGAGGGATGAAGAGAGAGAAACTATTTTAAAAGCAATGGGATGTGAAATTATAAGATTCCGGAATTCTGAAGTTGAAAATGATATCGAAAAAGTAATTCAGAAAATAAAAGAATATCTGTGAAAGGATCTTCAAGTCCCTCGCCTTTAGGAGAGGGATTTAGGGTGAGGTCTATTTCTCCCCGAGACTTTTTATCACAAGCAGTTTGAGCAGTTTGTCTGAACGGTTGCGCCAGTAGCGTTCTGTGCCGGGTTTCAGGTGTACCATTTCTCCGGCGTTGATAACTTCGACGCGGTCGCCGTAAGTGAGCGTTCCGCTTCCTTCGATCACGAAAAATGCTACTTTGCAAGGCATGTCGTGCGGTCGCAATGAACTTCCTGGATTGAACTCAAGCTCGATCACTTCGAGTGCTCCGGTCTTAAGTTTCGGTGTCTTGAATACGCCGGGAAGAAGCTCCTCTCTGTCGCCGGTATTCCTGATGATCTCCATGATTATCTCCATATAAAGTTGTAAAAGATGTCTCTGAATAAGGCTATTATATTGGCAATGGTATGTCAAGTAGGGGTTGATCCGTGTATCAACCCTGAGTTAATTCACCCGGCCCCAGTCCTGCATTTTAACTCACCCCGACCTTCGATTTACTCAGGACACCTCTCTCTTTGCAGAAAAGAGGGGATTTCGTGGGGGCGTGATTTCTTGACCGTCGAAGTTTTGACGAAGACTGGTATTGCGCCCTTTTCTCAAAATGATAGTTATTGTCTGTAGAGTTATTGTCTGCATATTTTATAATTTTGAAAATTCGGGAGGTGGTCATGGATGTCTTAAAGAAATTCGGAGAAAGGATAAAAGATTTGAGAAAAGAGCTCAAAATATCACAGGAAGAGCTTGCTTTCAAAGCTGAATTGCACAGGACATACATCAGCAGCATTGAAAGAGGCGAACAGAACATTTCTCTTCGTAATATTGAGAAACTGGCAAAGGCATTGAAAGTTGAAATGAGGGAATTGGTATGATCAGGAAAAAACAAGTATCTGTTGCTAAAATAACAAAATACAGCGAGTACAAAAAAAATAGAGGATTTGAAAAACTCACTTCTGAAAATATGGATAAATGGGCTAAAGTTTCTCACGGAATTCAATCTATTGGACACAGCTCTGAAAAATATTTTGGAAAGTATTTAAAGAATTTTGAAAGTGAATATGCAAAAAATGATGAAATTAGAGAATCGGCTTCTTATCAACCTAACTTATTCGAGATTGATGTTCCATTTCCTCCACCGGCAGATCCCGAGTTTACATTCATTGACTTGTTTGCAGGAATAGGTGGGTTTAGAATAGCAATGCAGAAGGTAGGCGGAAAGTGTGTTTTCTCATCGGAATGGGATAAATATGCCAGATTAACATATGAAGCTAATTTCGGTGAAACACCATTTGGCGATATTACAAAAATAAATGAAAAAGATATTCCAGAGCATGATATTTTATGTGCAGGATTTCCATGTCAACCTTTTTCGCTTGCTGGAATAGTAAAGAAAGAATCTCTTGGCAGGAGTCATGGTTTTGAAGATGAGAAGCAAGGCACTTTATTTTTTGATGTTGCTAGAATAATAAAGGAAAAAAGGCCGAAAGCATTCTTTCTTGAAAATGTTAAGAATTTAATAAGCCATGATGCTGGCAAAACTTTTAAAATCATAATGGAAACGCTCGAAAAAGAGCTGGGATATGTTGTTAACTATAAAATAATTGATGGCATAAAGTGGGTGCCTCAACACCGTGAAAGAATTTTCATAGTTGGTTATAATTCTAATATTTTAAAAATAGATGCAAATGAAATTATTATTCCAGATGGTCCAGGTCCCAATTATAAATATATTGAACTTAAAGATGTGGTGTCTGAAAAAGCAAGTGATGAATATACGCTTGGGTCTGGTACATGGAATACGCTTGTTCGTCATAAAAAACATCACAAGGAAGCTGGCAATGGATTCGGGTATGGAATTATCAAAACTCCAATAAAAAAAGGTGTTACAACAAGAACTATATCAGCACGATATCATAAAGATGGTGCGGAAATTCTTATTGAGCAAAGAGGAAAAAGACCTAGAAGATTGACAATAAAAGAAGCAATGCAGTTACAGGGATATGATCCGGAAAGATTTATTTTTCCAGTGTCTAAAACTCAGGCGTACAGGCAAATAGGAAACAGTGTGGTTGTTCCGGCAATTTCTGCTTGTGCAAAGGAAATTTATAAAATTATTTTGGGAGTGGACGGTGAGTCTGATAAGTAAATTCAAGGGACTTTCTCTTACAAGATTTCTTGAAGAAGTAGAAAACAACAATCTTCTTTGGATTGTAAAAAGGCTTTCAGGAAATGATACTGGACTCACAGGTGGACATCAATCAGGTCTTTATCTTCCTCGTGTTTTCTTCGAACATGTGCTTCCCGAAATTTGTAATAGAGAAAAATATAATCCTGATGCGCAAATTGAAGAATGTTATTTCCCAGCAAATGATGATTCCGTAAAAAATCTTAGAGCAATTTACTATAACTCTAAATATTTTCCTGCGAAAGGATTGAGAAAGAAGTATGACGAATTCCGTATTACAAGATGGGGTGGGAGCTCGTCACCAATTCAAGATGTTGAGAATACAGGAAGTATTTGCATTTTTGCAGTAGCAAAAGAAAGTAATAATATCAGGTCTGTTGCATGGGTTGCATCTTCTGTTGAAGAAGAAGATTTAATAGAAAACTGGCTTGGCAGTGAAGTTGAACCTGGCAGATTCCAATTGCGAGATTATATATCAAAGACGAAAAAAGATTTAGATCTGCCTTCAGAGTGGTTTAGAAACTTTCCAACAGGAAGCGAAATATTTCAATATGTTCTTCGTAAACTGCCTAAAGAAAAGTGGAGAGAGTCAATTGACGACCTTCTGCTTAAAAGAAGGGAACTTGAGTTTGAAATATTCGGAAAAATCGAAGAAGCTAATGTCCTTCCAAGAATAACAGGAGGATTTAATAGAGTCGAAGATTTCATAAAATATGCTCACGCTGTTTCAAATAGACGAAAATCAAGAACCGGCAAATCTCTTGAATTAAATCTAGAAGCAATTTTCAAGGATGAAGAAATCTTTTTTGAAACGCAGGTCGTGACGGAAAACAATAAGCGTCCTGATTTTATTTTTCCATCTGGGAAAGCCTATCGCAACACTATTTTTCCTTCTAATAAACTTTTTATGATGGCTTCTAAAACATGTTGCAAGGACAGGTGGAGGCAGGTTATTAATGAGGCTAATAGAATAAAAATAAAACATCTTTTTACTCTTCAGCAGGGTGTTTCTGGAAACCAGCTTAAAGAAATGAAGGATAATAATGTGCAGTTGGTTATTCCTGAACCGCAACTTAAATCTTTTCCAAAAGACTGGAGATCTGAAATTTTAACGCTTAAAGGTTTTATAGAAGAAGTGCGTGTTAAACAAAGAAATATTACTGGTATTGAGAATTGGATACATTAACCCCTTCCCATCGTTCATGGAATATGTCTCGGATTAGTTCAAAAGATACGAAGCCTGAGATGATTGTCCGTAAGCTTTTATGCGAATCGGGTATCAAGGGTTATCGTCTGCACTGGAAAAAGGTTCCGGGAAATCCTGATATTTGTTTCCCGGGGCGGAAGATCGCAATTTTCATTCACGGTTGTTTCTGGCACAGGCACGGGAATTGCAAAGATGCGACAATGCCGAAATCCAATACGGATTTCTGGGTGCGGAAGTTCTCTGCAAACATGGCAAGGGATAAAAAGGCGAAATCTGAACTTGAGAATTCGGGGTGGAAGGTGATAACTATCTGGGAATGCGAGATAAAGAACAGAGAGATCCTCAAAAATATAATTCATAAAGAGATGGGTCATTTAATTAAAAATGATGAGATGATGGCGGCAGAGCCGAACCCCGATTACAATAAACAGTCAATCTGATCCAGCGAGGCACCCATGAAAAAGTCGATTCCTGATTCTCACAATATTTTTAAAGATATTCCGGTTTCTGCGACTAATGAGATAACTGAGATTCTTGCTTCTGGCAATTCTATGCGCATTGAGAGGATAATTTCAACGGGTCAAACCTCGCCGGATGGCTTTTTCTATGATCAGGATGATGATGAATTTGTAATTCTGCTGAAGGGAAAGGCTGTGATAAGCTTTAGTAGCGGCTCGAAGAAAACTCTCAATGAAGGTGATTTTCTCAATATCCCTAAAAATATCAGACATCGTGTCGATTTCACAAGCAATCCGACTGTGTGGCTCGCTGTGTTTTATTAATCATTCGGTCCCAGTCCGTTGACCATGGGCTAAGTCAGCGCGAACCTTCAGTCCGCTTCCCCTCTTTTTTGCGAAGAGAGGGGTGACTTGAGTTAATCCACGGGACGGATCTTAGTTTTATTGTTGATTTTAATAAGGATTTTGTTAAAGTTCTAATATGACTATGGAAAAAAATATATGAAAAATTTATTGCCGTTTTTAATTTTCACAGCAGTTTTTTTTACTGCATGTGGTGAAATAAATGTCAGTAAAGAGTATGTTTATACAGATTCAGATGAAAATGATAACAAAGATCAAGACGATGAAATAAATGATGACGATGTTGCTCCTGCATTTAATTTTATTCAGGTTTCTGTCGGGCTGGATCATTCATGCGCTCTTGATGCAGAAGGTTCAGCTTATTGCTGGGGATGGGGATGGTTCGGACAGCTCGGTAATGGAAAGTCGGGGATAGACTACTTCTCCAGTATTCCGGTGAAAGTTTACAAAGATGGTGTACTTAAAAACAGAAAACTGGTCTCAATAGATTCAGGAAGATATCATACCTGTGCCATTGATGAGGAAGGGGATGGCTTCTGCTGGGGAAAAGGGAATGTGGGACAGCTCGGCAACAACTCGCAGGATAACAGCGCAGTTCCTGTCGCAGTTAATAATAAAGTAAGATTAAAAGGTAAAAAGCTTAAGCTCATATCAGCCGGATTTTTTCACACATGTGCTGTTGACACCGATGGGAAGTTATTTTGCTGGGGAGAAAACGGTCATCAGCAGCTTGGAAGAGAGACCTGGCAGTCTTTTTCGCTTGTACCGATAAATGCAGATATGTCGAGAGTCATGGAAAACAGGAAAGTTGTTTCAATTTCGTGCGGATATAAACATTCCTGTGCAATTGATGATGAAGGCACCGCTTATTGCTGGGGAAGCAATGAAGATAATGTTTTTGGAACGGAGTACTCAACTCCTTATCAAATGTCACAAGTTTATGCGGAAGGAGTATTGAAAGGGAAAAAGCTTGCAATGGTAAGTGTCGGTCTGTTTCACACATGTGTAATTGACATAGAAGGAAAGGCATTCTGCTGGGGTAGCAATGAGCTCGGTCAGATCGGAACAACTGCTGTAACATATAGCATACATCCTGTCGAAGTGTACACCGGTGATAAAGAAAACCCAGGTATTCTTTTCGGGAAAAAACTGATCTCCATTGATTCTGGATATTATCAGAGTTGTGCGTCTGACAAAGATAAATATGTATACTGCTGGGGTAGTTTAGTAATTTCAGCTCCTGTGTTAAAAGGAGAGAATCCTGATGGCGGAGATGAATCATTGATTCGTAATATGATGGGAGAGCCTCTGAGATCATTTTCATCCGGATACAGTCATATGTGTGTTGTGAAGCTGGATGGTGGACTGGTTTGTTCAGGAAACAGCGATTATGGGAAGTTAGGCGAATGATGGACCATCAAAAAAATTACTTCAGAACTGATCTGATGAAAGCATGACGAGAGTGCATGCTTCGATGTATTCGATGCCTTTTGATCTGGCGAGGTTCCTCAGTTCAGCACATTCCGTGCCGGGATTTGATATTATCCGCTGAGGTTTCAGCGCGACGATATCGTTTGCGAGCTCAGCCACCCTTGAAGAACCGACATAAAGAGTGACAGTGTGGATATCGCCTGATATATCGGCAAGCTGTTTCACCACAGGAACACCTTCGATTTCCTTCAGTACCGGATGGACCGGAATGACATCATAGCCCCGTTTCATGAGCGACCTTTGCGCCATATTTGAATATCTGTGAGGCTGATCGCTCGCTCCGAGCACTACAACTTTTGTCGTCTCTATCATTTAGTCCTCTGCATAATCCATGACATTCATACGCTGATAGTTGAAAAGCTCATCTTCATCAAAAAAGCGCTGAAGTTCAGCAAGGGCCTCTTCAGGAGTCCCCGAGGAATGAATTACATTGTTGCTGACCGATATCGAGTAGTCGCCCCTGATCGTACCCGGAGCCGCTTCTCTCGGATTTGTCGCACCGGTGAGAATGCGAACCCTTTTAACGATGTCATTACCTTCAAGAGCTATCGCGATTATGGGAGTATCCTGCATGGACCTTTTCAGCTCTGTGAAAAAAGGCTCGTCCTTAAGATGGGCATAGTGTTTCTGGATAAGGAAATCGGTCATCATCATCATCTTCAGCCCGACGATCTTGATACCTTTCCTTTCAAAACGGGTGATTATTTCACCGGCAAGCTCCCGTTGTATAGCTCCGGGCTTGATGAGGACCAGTGTTTTTTCTCTAGCCATGACACCTCCTTTTGAAATAAGTTCCGTCAAATAGTACCAGATATCCGTGCCAAGTTCAAATTGTTTGAAATGAAGTTGACAAAAACTGAAATTATGCAAAAATCCCACAAGTGTTATTCAATGGAGTCAACTATAAATAAATGATTTCATGCAGCGACATAAAATTCCTCCT
>DAOQAY010000003.1:18427-39957 GCA_035354435.1 bacterium | reverse complement strand
CCTCCTTGCCGGAGGTGATGTAGTTCAGATTGCAAGCACTCTTTACAAAAATGGTATCGAGCACATAACAAAGATGAACCTTGAAATAACCGATTGGATGAAGGTTAAAGGATTTGAATCAATCCCTAAATTCAAGGGACTGCTTAATCAGAAAAATATAGAAAATCCAGAAAGTTGGGAGCGTCAGCAGTATATAAAAGCCATCGTCGGAGTCGAATAATATCCTCCTTAATTTTTTCACATTCTTTTTATAAAAATTTTCAAAAGTAGCGATCATCTGATTCAACCAAGGTGTGTATTACTTTTGATTGTTTTAATAATAATACAAAATGACAAAAAAAATAGCTAAGCACTTGAAATCATATACTTTTTTTTGATTTTCCACTTGACAAGTCAATAAAGATGCATTATATTATCTTATACAAGGTGGCAATAAGCGCCCTGTTCCTGGATAATTGATTCTGAACTTGATTTTGATCCTGACCATGAATTTGAAAAGTTAATCTTTTCTTCTTTCTGTTCTGTTTCTGCAATTTAGGTTGTTATTGATACTGACTTTCTACAATCCGGGACCTTCCTGAGCCACCTTGTTCTTTAAAATTCGTGTATTTTTTCAATAAATTCTTTGTTCTAATCTAAAAGGGGTGGGGGGCGCTTTCATTTTTTTTATTGAGCGAGTTCTATCCGCCTGGCAACGGCTTCGGCTTTTTCAGTAAGACCTTTTTCATCATAGAACTTTAAAAGAAGATCAAGATATACAAGCACTGTTCTTTTCCAGCCTTCCGCAGAAGCTGTGTTAACGGCATTTGTCAATGTATTTTCATCATAGCACTTATTTCTGACAACCATGGAGGAAGCTATTATCTTTGATAGAGGTTCTTTAAGTTTCTTTATTTTTAAATTAATCACTTCTGTTGAACATACAGACACATTGAGATCTTTATATCTGGAAGGCAGATCAGACTTTCTGCCCGAAACAAAGTTCAGATATCTTATATTATTTTTCTTTTTCACTGCAGGCAGAAAAGGTTCAGCATCAGAACAGCCGAAATCTTCAAAAAGAGCTATATTCATTGCACATTTTGTCAGAGGAGCGATCACCATGACATCAGGGTCTGCGGTCAGTTTGAGGCTTTCAACAAGTTTTGTGTAATAGTTTTTCGCAAATTTATCATTTCCTTCCATGTAGGCATTGATAAAATTGGTCATAGATGTGTTGCCGTCCTGCTGCCATGCCGGTGCAGGCTGAGAACTGCATCCTGAAAGAACAACAGCTACTGCAAAAAGAATTTTCTTTATCACGGCAGTTTTATCTCCTTTTTCTGTTCCATAGGCAGGTTGTTCCTGACATCCTTAATGAGAAGGTTTACTGAATTGATGGTAAGATCTATATCTTTCCGGAGCATATCAAGATCTTTTGTTCCTGACTCGATACTGCCGCCTGATTTAACAAGGCTTGAAACAAGTGAGTCAAGCTCTTTCATCTTCCGTTCGACATCATCAATTATTCTGTTTACTTTTGGAATAGTGCCGTCATTTCCAAGAAGCTGGTCATCTGCTTTTTTCAGAGTATCGTTGGCATTCGAGACAAGCTTTTCAGCTACTTTGAGAGTCCCGTTCAATGCTGTGACACTTTCCCTGAAATCATTCCCTGATTTTTTGTCACCGGCAAGCATTTCGACAACACCCTGTTTCTGAGAAAGGTCTTTTGTAACAGCTTCAAGATTGGAAATTATTTTGTTCAGGTCGCTTTTTTCAGATGTCATTGCGTTGACATTTGTCGCGATCTGGTCAACTTTCTCAACCATCGGCTGAAGTTTCTTAATTACTTCATTTATGTCATCGATCGTGTCAGTTGGAAAAACAAAATTTCGTTCAGGTTGCAGAGCTTTTTTATCCGGAGTCTTTACAACAAAGCGGGGAGAACCGATAAAAGGTTTTTCAAGTGTGAATGTGGAGCTTTTGTTAATTCTTAATGTATGTCTTGAAGGAACTTTTACTGAGATTATAACATTTCCGGCATCGTCAAGCTCAAGAGTTTCAACTTTTCCTATTTCAAATCCCGAGAACAGAAGTGGCATTCCTTCTGTTATTCCTTCTCCGGAAGGTGAGGAAAGAGTATAATAGCTGTGATCTGTAAAAAACTCTTTTTTTACAAGCAGAAAGAACACAGATATTATTATGAGAAGAAGTGATAATATCAGGAATATCCCGACCTTAAACCCTGTTGAACTGTTCAATCAGATCTCCATATCTACCGGAATGCCATTCATAGTCAGTAATGATACACTTACTGAAATGAGTGTCAAGAAGCGCAAGTGTTTCTCTGACCGGTCTTATATCCGCCATGTTTTTAATCATAAAGAAAGGTCTGTCGATCAGCATGACCGATTCCGGCATCATCGCCGCTCTTAAAAGTTTTACTGTGAAAACTGCTTTTTCATCAAGGAATGATGGCTTGAGACATTTAATGTCCGCAATTTTAAGATCAGAAAAAAGCTTGTCAAGTGTCTGAAATATTTTGATATCTTTACTTTTTGTATGAAACCGCATTATCAAAGATACATTATCAACAGCTGTGAGGTTGGATAACAGTGGAATATCCGGAGACACCGGTGCAAAACTGTTATCCTTCTGAAAATTCTTTATCCAGTTTTTCAGCGACTCTTCATTTACAAATAATTTAATGTCAATCTTAGAACTAATGATATCACCTCTACTAATATAATTGCCATGAAAACACTCATCATTCCTCTTAAAACTGCGACTGGTATGGCCGTAACCTGATATTTTGTGTTCCATCCGTGGTAAATAGGAATGACCGATATCAGGAAACCGAATGTAAGACTTTTAAAGAACATCACCAGAAGATCTGTCAGAGAGACCGAACGGGCTATAAGGTCGGTGTACATCCCGGCACTCATCTGGAATATTATCTTGGTGAATACAAATCCGCTGAAAAGGACAACTATTGAAAATATTGCTGAAAGTATTGTGACACTCAGCATGAAGCTTATCACTCTGGGGACAAAAAGATATTCCATCGGGTCGATTTTGAACGCCTGAAGTGCATCAAGCTCGTGATTAGCTTTCATTACGGCTATCTCAGCATTCACAGCTGAAGAACTTCTAAGCGCCATGAGGAAGACTGTGACAAGCGGTGCCATTTCGAGCACAACTATACCCATGATGATATCGCCAAGATACTGGACAAGTCCGAGACTTTTAACCGTCTGAAGCACTATACCTATGAATATACTGCCATATACTACGCTGAGCAGGAGGAACAGTCCTAGCAGTTCATAAGCTGTGAAATATATCTGAATGATTAGAATGTCAAAAACAGCTCTGTTGAAAAAACTGCCGGAAAATATTCCCTTGAAACATATAGTCATAAAACGGAAAAACGACTTGATTTCATCCCGTTTTGCTACTGCTTTTAAACCGATACTTTCAATATACCGTCTCAACAGAACCTCTTAAATAAAACAGCTGATTATATAATAGCTGCTACAAATTGACAATGTTTTTAATTCTATAACCGCCTCTAAAAAATTGGAATTGCTTTTTATTGTGTTATTATACCTCTAACATAAATTTATTGGAGTCGCTCTCATGAAAATAAAATCTTTTTTTCTTAGTTTATTTCTATTGTTTTCTCTGACACTTTCGGCGATTCAGGACAAGTATGACATTTACAACTTTGATATGAAAGGAGTTATCGACAACCGGACTGTCATTGGAAGACTGATTTATGCGATAGATCTTTACGGGATAAAGGCGACTGACTATATCTCGCAGAAAGGGATTGTTCAAAGTGACAATAGAATAAGAGGATGGGTTGTTGTACTCAAGGATATTACAAAACCCAGAGTTATATTTTACGGTTTCCATGGGTTGATTCTTCAGGGTCTGCATCAGGTTACTTTTCAAGAAAATTCAATGAGTTATCAGGATATTTCAAAAAAACAGCTTGCCGAGAGCGATCTTGGAATGGTCAAGGCAAGGGAAACCGTGCTTTCCCAGTTTAAACCTCTTTGCGATGTCAAATATAACACTGTACTTATTGAAATAAAGGAACGGATCGCAGTCTACATGATCCCTGCAAGCCCGAGTCCCGATAAAATATCTCTTTCAGGTTCTCAGGTTTTCTATACTGATAAACAAGGTCGCAATATTGTAGAATATAAGACATTCTTTGAGAAATGTATAAGTTACGATAAATTGGACAAAGACGGAAAAAAGCTTTCTGAGATAGAGATTGTGCTTCCCGAAGAAAAAATCCCGCCTGAAATACTTGTTTTTGAGTCTGTGCTTCACGGTGTACCATTCAATGTCATCTCTTCCGATAAGAAAAAATGGAAGATCGAGAAAGGGGCTATTATTCAAAAAACCGCAGGAAAGTGATATAAACCGTTTGCAATGGAGGTTATCATGAAAAGTTACAGATACTTATGGAGCGTTCTGCTTTTTGCATTCTGCTTTTCGATAAATGCTCAGGTTGCCCAGAATGATCCAGCTAAAGGAGAAATGGAAAAAGCTCAGAAGATCTATGATGTGGACTTTTACGGGGCAAAGGGAACCGATTTCCTGCTTGAGAAAAAAGTTCTGCAGGATGAAAAAAGACTAAAAGGCTGGATCGTTGTGATTGACGGTGAAAAAAAGGCGAGAGTCATATTTTACGGCAAAAATGTCTATTCCACAGGATATATCGGATATCATCAGGCGACTTTTGATGGAAAAGCAGTGACATATCAGGATGTTTCAGAAAAGCCGCTGACACAGGCAGAAATAGCTCTGGTCAAAGCCCGCGAGCTTGTCGTTTCCCAGTTTAAACCTACCTGTGAAAAAAAATATAACACAGCAGTTTTTCAATATGAAAACCATATCGCAGTCTATATGCTTGCCTCAACGACTGTGCATGGCGAAATCCCGCTTGGCGGTTCTGAAGTTTTTTATACCGATCCTAAAGGTGAAAAGATTCTTGATAAGAAAGCATTTTTCAATTCATGCCTCACATTGGAGAATAAAGAAAACACAGTTTCTATGGTCATGAATCAGGTTGCAGGCAATATCCCTAATGAAATCATAGCGTTTGCATCGATAGCATACGACATACCGTTCATGGTTATTACTCCTGACAAACAAGTATGGGATATAACAAAAGGAAAGATCGTTAAAAAAGCTATGCCAAACGCAAGAAGAGGAAGATGATGCAACACTTTAATTTTATCATTGCAACAATTATCTGTTTTGCGAGTCTAAATGTATATTCCGAAGATGAAAGAATGGATCCTCAAGAACTTATAAAAATCCTTGAAGATTCTAAAATAACCTATGAACTAAAATGTGAACGACAAAAACCTTTTGTCAATACAAAAAAATTTGAAAAACTTACGAATAATGATTATTTCCAAGTAAACAATGGTGACAAAATAACTCTTGGAAAATTTGAAAGAACTGATGATATTAAAGACGATTTTGAAACTGCAGAAAGCTTCTTTTCAAAAAAAGAATATGAAAAAGCCCGAATCTATTATCAAAAAGTGCTCGATAAAAAACCTGATGCCGCTTTAATGATGACATATATTGGACAGACTTATGAGTCGATGAAAGATTCTAAAAACGCAAAAGAATGGTATTTAAAAGCTGTAAATGCAAACTATGTTGACTATATGGCACACTGGTTTCTTTCAGCGATTTATGATAAAGAAGGGAAAAGCCGTGAAGCCATTCAGGAATTGGTTCTTGCACATATTCTGAACAGAAATAATCCTCGAATAATCACGACTCTCAAAGCACTTGCTGCAAAAAATGGATTAGAATTTGATGACTGGTATTTCACACCACTAATCGAGATTGTGCAATCAGACAAAAACAAAGTAACATTAACTACTTATGGTTCAGAATGGCTATATTACGGCATGTGCAGACTTGTATGGGAATATGAACCTGGATATAGAGATAAACGGTTGAAAAGAAACTCTGAAAAAATATTGTTTTCATCAATTGAAATAAAAGAATGTCTGGTATATTTGTCCTTCCAGCAAAAGGTATCTGAAAAAGAAAAAACAACCAACAAACAGATTTTGACTCTTATGAATGCATTCAATAAAAAGCAAGTTTCAGAATTCGTAATGTATGAGATACTTCTTCCTGAGAATCCGATCATAGCATTGACATCACCTAAAGAAAAAACTCAGAAGATAGTAGATTATTTCATTAATACACGACTTGAGGAAATAAAAAAATGAAAAAACTGTTTATCAAAATTGCCATACTTGCCACGGTTGCCGGGGCAGTGTTTTTTCTATATCAGACATTTGCGATGAAGAGTGTATCCATCAAGGATCTGAGTTCGATGCAGACTGTAGTGATCGGGAAAGACAAAGATCAGGGCGAGATAGTCCGTTTGGATCTTATTGTCTCAGGCAGTTTCCAAGGAGCAGGCGAGGGTGAAGTAATGCTCATGGACGGAGAATCTCTGGTCAGAAAAAAAGCCGTTAAAGACCAGTTCAAATTTGACATGAGCGGCGTTTGGCACAGCGGCACGGCGAAGATCGTCTTTATCCCGGTTTCAGGAAACAAAGGCTATGTCAGAGTGAAATATGAGTTTATAGAGAAGAAAAAATGAACATTCCAACCGACATGTCACCCGGATTTTTCCGGTATATTGCAAAAATGAATTGTGATCCCCGCTGCCTCGCTGCAAATATAGTTTCATTAGCACAGAAGGGATTTATCAATATCCGAGCGGACAGCATATATTTTATTTTAACAAAAACAGGAAAAATCATCGAATCCAATAGTTTGTTTGAGGACGAATTGCTTGTTTTCGGTGATTTTTTTGCTGAACGCGATGTTTTTACGATATCAAACCGGCAAAGAACTGATATAAGCAATGTGTTTATAAGACTTTCAAATTATTTTTACGATAACCGGAAACCATTTTTTGAAGGTCGTATATTCAACACACACTCGCTGGACGGCCAAATAATTTTAGGTCATTTGAACGAACTTGGAATTGAATTGAGCCAGAAGGATAATAAATACATAATTTCAAAAGGTCTTCTTCCATGGACTGTAGCAGTTGATGCGCAAATAGAAGATTCTCCAGGATCTATGCCGGAATGGTTCTCGATTGCTGAAGTACCGGAAGGTGAATCATATCTCGAAAAGATAATTGCATCGGATCTGATAAAAAAATCAAAAAAGAACTTTGCAATGTATCTATCGGAAACGATTGAAAACAGTTTGCTTTTTGCCATAAATGATCGTGGTTCAGCATATTAAATGTAGTCAAAAAAGAAAAAGAAACCTGCAAAAACAACAATTCCAACTTTCTCGCTAATATATTTGTATTTTATTAAATGTTATTGTATAAAAACCAGCGTCTTTGTTTGTTGAGAAAAATTTATATCAGTTGATGGGAAATTGAATGAAAAATATCAAGAATATCAGGAACTTCTCAATCATTGCCCACATCGATCACGGCAAATCCACTCTTGCCGACAGACTTCTTGAATTCACCGGCAGTTTAAGCGATAGAGAAAAAAAAGAGCAGTTTTTAGATGATATGGAGCTTGAAAAAGAACGCGGAATAACCATAAAGGCAAGAGCTGTAACAGTGTTTCACACATATCATGGTGAAGTGTATGAGCTTAATTTCATTGACACTCCCGGACATGTCGACTTTTCTTACGAAGTGAGCCGCGCCCTGACAAGCTGTGAAGGAGCTCTGCTTGTAGTCGATGCAACTCAGGGTGTTGAAGCGCAGACACTTGCAAATGTCTACATGGCAATTGACAACAACCTCGAAATAATTCCCGTCATCAACAAGATCGACCTGCCAAGTGCAGACATCGAAAAGGCAAAAAGCGAAATAATCGAAATAATCGGCATTGATGCAACAGATGCACTTGAAGTTTCAGCAAAAACAGGAGTAGGCATCAAAGCGCTTCTTGACAAAATAGTGACTGACATTCCCTGTCCGAAAACCGATCCTGCAATGAAGACCAGAGCACTTATATTTGACAGCTGGTTTGACCAGTATGTCGGAGTGAGAATGCTTGTAAGAATGTTTGACGGAAGCATTAAGACCGGAGAAATGATATATCTAATGCATTCGAAAACTGAATACGAAGTTATCGAAATATGCAAGTACACCCCTTTCCTTAAAAAAGTTGATTCGATAGAAGCAGGCGAAGTTGCGGTAATATCAGCCGGAATAAAGACGATTCATGATGTTAAAATCGGTGAAACCATGACAAAGAAAACCGATATGACTTCTGATGTCCTGCCAGGTTTTAAACCTATGAAACAGATGGTTTACTGCGGAGTTTTCCCGATCGAGACTTCAAAATACGAAGATCTTAAAAAGGCAATGGAAAAACTGGCACTTAACGATTCAAGCTTTTCATATGAACCGGAAACATCAAGTGCTCTGGGATTCGGCTTCAGATGCGGATTTCTCGGAATGCTGCACCTCGAAATAGTAAAGGAACGGCTTGAAAGAGAGTTTGATCTTGAGCTTATCACCACAGCACCGAGTGTTGCATACAAAGTGGTTCTTAACAATGGAACCGAGATGTTTGTGGAGAATCCTGATAAATTGCCGAAATTGCAGATGATAGATCATATTCAGGAACCTTTTGTCAAAGCATCAATATTCACTCCTGCAGAATTCATAGGCGGGCTGGTTAAGTTATGCCTTGATAAAAGGGGAAGACAGAAAAATCTTACTTATCAGACGACAGACAGAGTAATTCTTGAGTACGATATTCCTTTAAGCGAAATAGTTTATGATTTTTACGACAAATTGAAATCGATATCCAGAGGGTTTGCTTCACTTGATTATGAATTTCTCGACTATGAGAAGTCCAATCTTGTTAAAATGGATATCCTTATCAATGGAGATCCTGTTGATGCGCTTTCGGTGATAGTTCACAAAGATAAAGCCTATTATATGGGCAGATCTCTTGTTATGAAAATGAGAAGGGTTATTCCAAGGCAGATGTACGATGTTGCTATTCAGGCGGCAATAGGTTCGACCATCATCTCGCGGGAGACGGTCAAAGCATATAGAAAAGATGTAACGGCAAAATGCTATGGCGGTGATGTGAGCAGAAAGAGAAAACTTCTTGAAAAGCAGAAAGAAGGTAAGAAGAAGATGAAACAGCTCGGAAATGTTGAAATTCCGCAGGAAGCTTTTCTTGTTGTTCTTGATTCCACAGAGGAGTAATAAAAACTTGTTTATGGTCTGTCAATAGTTAAAATCAGGTGTAACATTTTTGGAGTTAATCAAAATGACAACGCACATCGTTACTGGAACTCAATGGGGTGATGAAGGAAAAGGCAAGATAGTTGACATACTTACAGAAAAAATGGATGTCGTATGCAGATATCAGGGCGGAAATAATGCAGGTCATACTATCGTTATCGACGGAGTAAAATACGACCTTCATGCAATTCCTTCCGGCATTCTTAGAAAAAATGTGATAAGTTTTATCGGCAACGGCGTAGTTCTCGATCCGAAACAGTTTATAGAGGAATCATCAAAACTTCTTGAAAAAGGGGTCGTTGTAACTCCTGAAAACCTGAAAATATCTCCGAGAACCGCAATAATAATGGATTATCACAAAGTTCTCGACAAATGCAGGGAAGAAGCAAAAAAAGGCAACAAGATAGGAACCACCGGTCGAGGCATCGGTCCGGCTTATGAAGACAAAATATCCAGAATAGGAATCAGAGCGGCTGATCTGCTTGATAGAGACATCCTCAACAGAAAGATCAAGGCGGCACTTAAGGAGAAAAACTCACTTCTTGTGAATTTATACAATGCCGAACCTTTTGATCATCAGGAGCTGACAGACCTTTATTTCAACCTCGGCACAAAGCTGGCGCCTTATATCGTTGACACAGATTTCAGCTTTGCACACTTTTGCAGTGATAAGAAGGTTCTGATGGAAGGTGCTCAGGGAGCGCTTCTTGATATTGATCACGGAACATATCCGTTCGTCACATCATCAAATACTGTTGCAAGTTATTTCGGAGTAGGTGCAGGACTTTCATCTTTCGGTGCGGCTGATAATATCGGTCTTGTAAAAGCTTATACAACAAGAGTCGGTGCAGGGCCTTTCCCGACTGAAGATCACGGTCATGATGGAGAAGAACTCAGAAAAATAGGGCACGAGTTCGGCACAACGACAGGAAGACCCCGCCGCTGCGGCTGGCTTGATACTATTGCTCTCAGATATATATTTGAAATGAGCAGTTTCACTTCGATAGCGTTGACAAAGCTTGATGTTCTCAACAGCTTCGAAAAAATAAAAGTGTGTACAGGTTATATTCTTGACGGTCGTGAAATCCACGGTTTTCCGGCTTCAATAGAGGCCGTTGAAAGAATCCAGCCGGTATATACTGAAATTGACGGATGGAAAAGCGACATTTCAAAAATAAGATCATTCGACGATCTTCCGGTGAATGCAAAAAAATATGTCAAATTCATTGAAAAGACTCTCAACGCACCCGTTTCAATAGTCTCGGTCGGTCCCGGCAGAGATGAAACAATTATCCGTAGAGAGTATATTTCCGTTTTTTAAGTTTTGGAGAATGTTGTGATCAAAAATAAGATGAATCTTCAGACAAAAGATAAAATAAAAGTCATCGCAAATGTTGAAAAAGCAGTTGAAAGAATAAAATCAGGGCAGATGATCATAATGGTTGATGATGAAGATCGCGAAAATGAAGGCGATCTCGTTGTGGCGGCACAGTTCGCTACTGCTGAGAACATCAATTTCATGGCGAAAAACGGCAGAGGGCTGATATGTCTCGCTCTTGAAAATTCGATTGCCGATTCGCTTGATCTTCCGCCGATGGTAGTTGACAACCAGTCAAGGTTCGGAACAGCTTTCACAGTTTCCATTGAGGCTAAGTGCGGTGTCACTACAGGTATTTCAGCCGCAGACAGAGCCACAACAATAAGAGCTGCCGTAAAAAATAACGCTGTGCCTGCCGATCTTGCCAGACCCGGACACATTTTTCCGCTCAGGGCAAAGAACGGCGGAGTGCTTGTCAGAACAGGTCAGACTGAGGGTTCTGTCGATATTTCAAGGATAGCAGGACTTAAACCTGCGGCTGTCATCTGCGAAGTGATGAATGATGACGGAACAATGTCCAGAATGCCGGAACTTCAGAAATTCTCTCAGAAATTTGATATTCCTATCGTCACCATTGAAGATATAATCTCATACCGGCTTATGACCGAAATACTTGTTGAGCAGGTATCTGATGCCATTTTGCCGACAAAGTGGGGCGGTGAATTCAATATTAAAGTATTCAAAAGCAAAATAGACGGTCTTGAGCATGTTGCGCTCATAAAAGGCTCAATCAAACCTGATGAACCTGTACTTGTCAGAGTTCATTCCGAATGTCTTACCGGAGATGCTCTCGGAAGTATCAGATGCGACTGCGGTTATCAACTGCAAAATGCAATGGAACTCATTGCGAAAGAAGGAACAGGCGTTGTACTTTATCTCAGACAGGAAGGCAGGGGAATAGGACTTGCCAACAAAATAAAAGCTTATCATCTTCAGGATCAGGGAATGGATACTGTTGAGGCTAACATCGCACTAGGTTTTCCGGCAGACCTGAGAGATTATGGTATCGGGGCGCAGATACTTCTTGAAATAGGTGTCAGAAAAATAAATCTGCTCACCAATAATCCTAAAAAACTCAAGAGCCTTGCAGGATACGGACTTGAAGTTGTAAACCAAGTACCCAACATCGTCGGGGTGCAGGACAGCAATATGGTTTACCTTAGAACGAAACAGCAAAAGCTCGGACATAAAATTTTTGATGGAGATCTTAAAAATGAAAACTAAAACTTTTCAGGGTGATTTAACGGCAAAAGGGAAAAAATTCGGTGTTGTCGTTTCCCGTTTTAATTCGTTCATCAGTGAAGCGCTTTTAAACGGCACTCTTGACTGTCTTGAAAGACATGCTGCGGAAAGTGTTGATATCATTAAAGTTCCAGGCGCATTTGAGATTCCTTATGCAGCAAAGAAAGCTGCATTGTCAAAAAAATATGATGCTATAATCTGCATCGGAGCACTTATAAGAGGCAATACTCCTCATTTTGATTATATTGCCGCAGAAACAACCAAAGGTATCGCTCAGGTATCGCTTGAAACCGGAACTTATATTTCTTTTGGAGTTCTGACTGTCGATACTATTGAACAGGCTGTTGAAAGAGCCGGGACAAAGGCGGGCAACAAAGGATTTGATGCTGCGCTTGCTGCTATTGAAATGCTGAATCTGAACGATAAAATCTGAGAGAAAAAATGGGACTTAGAAGACGATCAAGAGAAAAAACTCTTCAAATTCTGTACAGCCTTGAATTCAGTAAAAATTTGAGCATAAAAGACGCTGTAGAAACTTACTTCCAATACTTCAACATTTCATCTAAAAATGAAACCGAGCATGACGAAGAGGAGGGTGTTTTCATAATATATCTTCTTAATCAGGTTCACGGAAATATTGCAAAAATTGAATCACTTATCGAAGATGCGGCTCTTAACTGGCGTATTGACAGGATAGCTCTTATTGAAAGAAATATCCTCAGAATGTCGGTAGCAGAGCTGATAGATGAAAAGAACGGCGTTCCTTTCAAAGCTACGATAAATGAGGCAATTGATATCGCCAAGAAATTCGGAAGCAAAGAATCAAGCTCTTTTGTAAACGGTATTATTAATAAAGTGGCCGATATTATTGATGTAAAGAATAAAAAATTATGAATAAAGACAGAAGGATAGTTCCATTTTCAACAGTCATTCTAACCAATTCAAAGAATTTTAATTCTTTTGTTCTTCAGGCAAGAGAGTGGTCAAGATCTGACTCATTCAACCCGCATGGAAAGGTTTTTGTCATTGACTGTGTTTCAAACAAGATAATATTTATAAAGAAATCACAGGAAAAAAGGATCGTCAGGTCTAAGGAGTTCAATTCATTCACCATTTTCCTTTTTCTTTTTAAAGAGAAACCCTCATTGACCATTGATTTCTGCAATACTTCATTGTCAAAAATACTGATGATGTTATCAAGGTCTGGGCGTACTTGCAGTCAATTTGAATTCCTTTCGTTCTTTCTTTACGGAACAACTTTTAAAGGGTGTAATTCAGATTCACTGGAAAGTGCGGCACCATTTCTTTTCAACAGATCGGAAGATGTCGAATCGAGCCCTAGAACAACATTTTTTAATAAGAAATTCAAGAAGTTACCAAGATCAGTGCTTGCTAATGACCTTAAAGAGGATCTGGTTATCGATCTTGGACAGCTTCCTAAGGAACCTGAAGGAAAAATACTGTGGGTACCCAGAAGAACAACAAACAGGGAAGCATGGAACGATTTTATTTTCCTTACCTATTTTGCTGAAACTATAAATTGCACCATTGATGTTTATTTCAATAATGAAGCCAACGAAAAGAAAATATCCAGCGTTTTTTTTATAAAGGGCAGAAAAATGGATTTTGACCGGTATGTCAATGTAGTTGAGATAGAAGACCTGTCTGAATATTTTTTAAAAAATAAAACCGTTAAGGGTGTTGTCTTTTCATTCGGATGGACACTTGAGTACAAATCTTTTTATACAACTCTTAACCGGATAGAAAAGGATGACATCTTCCTTACGACAACAACCAGATTAAAGAGGGGCTTGAAATGATTAACGAATCTGCCCACAAACTTCGCATAACATATATTATGTAAACTAAAAGCATGGAAATATGGAAGCTTTTATCCGGAAAGATCATTAAAACGATAAATTCAGGGAAACTGCCTCAGACGATAATTTTCTACGGACCCTCTACTCAGTCGGCTAAAGACGAATTTGTCTATCAGATCTCAAAATTGCTCGTCAACCCCAAAAGAGAACTTGACGATAAAAAATTCAAAGAGCTTTGCGAGACTCAAAGTTATTCTGATTTCATAGTAATATCAAAAGGTTCAACTGGTTCGATAAAAATCGAGGATATTCATTCTCTTGACGACATTCTCTGTTTTTCCCCTTTTGAATCAGAAAACAGAATAATTTATATCCGTGATGCATCTGCAATGACAATTCCTGCCCAGAACGCCCTTTTAAAAAAGATTGAGGAACCTCCGGCGAAAACATATTTTTTTCTCTGCACTGCAAAAAAAAACTCTCTTCTTCCAACTATCTGCTCAAGAAGCATTTCGTTCTTTCTTCCCGAAGAAATAAATAGCGACTTGCTTACTCCGTATGATTTTTTTCCTTTTATAAAAGAATCATTCCCCGATATTGATGAAAAGTTCTTTACTGCGGAAATGAAAAAAATTGAGATTATCTGTCTGAAAGCCAATTTCAGCAGTATTTCCTTCATTGAAAAGCTTTATGATGAGATTTCAGACTTCGGCTCGCTTGAGCTTCATATCGTAAATAATGAGATTAACAACGAAAAATTCGAATATCTTAAGAAAACAGTAATCAGAGCAAGGCTTGCTTTTTTATCCTTTTTCATTAAGAATACGGAACCTGATGTTTCAATGAGAATTGCTGATTTTCTTTTTAATCAGCAGTATTTTTCACTTGATGCATCGTTATTTTACAACTTACTTGGAGTGAATTTTGGAAAAAAGTAACAATAAAAACTACCGGAATAGAAATTTTGCAAATGCCGGTGATATAAGTGAAGAAGAATTCAGAAAATTACAGGAACTTGAGATCAATGATGAAGGTTTTAAGGATGAAGAAAGCCCGAAACATAAAAAAGCAGGTGCCCCTATCGCCCCGCTCGGAGGCGGAAATGCCGTATATTTTGATTTTGATGATGCTGTTCCTCAGTTTGATGAAGTCATAGCAATTCAATTCCAGACCGCAGGAAAAGTTTACTGGTATTTTTATCCTGAACAGAAAAATGAAGGAAAAGAACTGGTTAACGGCGATGTTATTGTTGCATACAGCGAACGCGGAATGGAACTTGCCACTGTTCTGAATAAATGTGCCGATGATTTCAAGAGACAGAATAAGATCAATTTTATAAAGAACGGTTTTATAAGAAAAGCACGCAAAGAAGATCTCGAAAAAGCCAAAAAACTTGAAACTTCGGCAAAACAGGCTGCCGATACAATTGAAAAAATAAATAGAGACCTCGGTATCAAGATGAAGGTTATAAAAGTTAAATACACCCTTGATGATTCCAAGGCTATCTTTTATTTCTCGGCAAACGGCAGAGTCGACTTCCGTGAATTGATAAAGCGGCTTGCCTACGAACTTAAAAGAAGAATAGAAATGAGGCAGATCGGTGTAAGAGACACTACTAAACTTATGGGCGGACTTGGACCATGCGGTATGGATCTATGCTGCAGCAGACATATGCACAACTTCCTTCCTGTTTCAATAAAAATGGCAAAAGATCAGAATCTCAGCCTTAATCCTAATAAAATATCAGGCATCTGCGGCAGACTTTTCTGTTGTCTTGGTTATGAAAATCCGACATATGAAAAACTCAGGGCGGAATATCCCGAAGAGGAGACACCGGTTATTGAGAAAAGCACAAGCAGGAAAGGATATGTGAAAAAACTTAATGTTATCGTTGGAACTGTCACTGTCTCATTTCCTGAAAATTATGATAAAAAAGAAAAATATGAAGAAAAGATTTTTCCCAAGTCGTCTCTTGAACTTGTCAAAGGACAATGGCTGCTGAACCCTGTCGTTGAAACAATATCAAAAGAAAAAGAATCAAAATTCATACTCCCTGTAATTGCTAAGGAAAAAGAGCTTTTTAAAGAAAAGATTTCCGAAAATAACGAAGAAAGAAAGCAATCCGCTGAAAAACAGGCGAACGAGAATAAACCTAAAGAAGATGGTCAAAAGAAACCATTCAAGAAAAGATATAAAAAAAATTTTCATCACAACAATAACAGCGGCAGCAAAAGCAACCCTCCATTAAATAAAGAATAGACCATGTTCATAGACAGTCATGCACATTTAGCGATGACGATCAGAGAAAGAGGAATACCTGTATCGACGATTATTGATGAACTGGTAAAGAACAGCGTTTCAACTGTTGTGGATATATGCGGAACTGCCGATGAATTGGAATTTTCCGTTTCATTGGAAGATATGTTCATTTCAGCAGGAATAAAACTGTTCCATGCGGCAGGGATACATCCTCACGAATCAGCACGAATCATTGATTCCGATATAAACTGGATAAAACAGAATTCTGATTTAATAATTGCTATCGGTGAGGTCGGCATGGATTTTCATTACGACTTTTCACCCCGCGATATTCAGGAAAAAATGCTTCGAAAAATGATTGTCCTCTCAATCGAAATTAAAAAACCGCTCATTATTCATGGAAGAAACGCTGAAGAACGGATACTTGACATCATTGAAGAATATGAACTTAACAACACAAATGTGCTTTTTCACTGCTATACCGGATCAGTTCTCACAGCTCAGAGAATATTTAAAAAAGGATATTTCATCTCTTTTTCAGGTATCCTGACTTTTAAAAAGAATTCTGAAATTTCTGAGGTTTTTGATCATTCGGAACGGGATCTGATATTTTTTGAAACTGACTCTCCTTTTCTTGCTCCCCAGCCGTTCAGGGGTTCTGTAAATACTCCCGGTAAGGTCAGATATGTCTATGAAACAGCTGCTGGAAAACTGGAAGAGGAAATTTCATCATTTTCATTAAAAATACACAATAATTTCAATAAATTCTTTAACTTGCAGATATGAAAAAAAGAGCTCTATTTACAACGACAGTGCCTGTTGAAGTTATTCTTGCAGCCGGGTATCAGCCTGTAGATCTCAATAATATTTTTGTAAGTTCTCCAGATTCTCTCAAACTTGTCGAGAATGCTGAATGCGAAGGTTTTCCAGGGAGTTCATGTGCATGGATAAAAGGACTCTATTCTGTGGTTTCGTCACTCGATTTTGACAAAGAAAATGATGTTTTTATCGCTGTAACTCAAGGTGACTGCTCAAATGCCAAGGTTCTTGAAGAGATAGTATCATTAAAAACAGGCATCCGGACATTTATATTCAATTATCCCTTTAGCAGGAATATTCTGGAAATGTCCAGTGAAATAAACAGGTTTTCCTGTTTCTTAAATACACCGGTAAAAGAGTGCGAAAAAGCGAGAACATCATTATCCGATATAAGAAAAAACTTGTTGGATCTTGATGAAATTTCCTATTCTTATCCGGGCCTTATAACCGGACTTGAAAATCACTTATGGCTTGTTTCATCATCAGATTTCAATGGCAATCCCGAATCTTTTCAGAGAGATCTCGAATCGTTTATGAAAGAAGTTGAACAAAGAAAGATATCTTATACCGGAACCGGAAGGCTTAAAATAGGATACCTCGGGGTTCCTCCGATAATTCCGATACATCAATTCATTGAAAAAAGAAATGCAACTGTAGTTTACAACGAGATCCAGAGAGAGTTTGCAATGCTCGGTGAAAGTCGTGACTTAGCAGATCAGTACACTCAATATACATATCCCTACTCTTCCTCATTCCGTTTCAGCAAAGCTATAACAGAAATAAAAAAGAGAAAACTGGACGGAATTATTCATTATGTTCAATCTTTCTGCCACAGACAGCTTGAAGATATAATATTGAGAAAAATGCTCACAGATAACGGAATTAAAATGCCTCTTTTGACCATTGAAGCTGACAAGCCTCTCACAAAAATCGATTCAAGGGTTTCGACCAGAATTGAAGCTTTTCTTGAAACCATCTGAACATGCCTGAAATAACTACGATTTTTATTTTAATCCTTTTTGACAAATTCCGTAGGGTTTGATATTATCTTCAGACAAATTTCTTTTATTAATTAGAGGTATGTAAAAAAATGGGAAAAACGATTATTGAAAAGATTTTTTATGAGCACCTTCTTGACAAAAATGAACCTGTTACCCCGGGATCAATTGTATGGATAAATATAGATTTTAAGACCGCAAGAGATTTCGGCGGTGCCAATGTTGTAAATAATCTCAAGACAAGCTTTAACGGTGAACTGGTTTTCGACAAAAAAAGAACAATGTTCACTTTTGACTGTGTTGCTCCGGCTAAAACAATTCCGTATGCTGTAAATCAGCAGGTATGCAGGCAGTTTGCAAGAAAAGAAGGATTGAAAGTATATGATGTGGATTCAGGTATCGGATCACACATAATAATCGACAGTTATGCAAAACCGGGAATGACAATAGTGGGAACAGACTCGCATTTCAACATAATGGGTGCGCTCAATTGTTTTGGTCAGGGCATGGGTGATGTCGATATTGCCTATATATGGAAGACCGGAAGAACATGGTTCGATGTTCCGTCAAGCGTAAAGCTGACTGTCAATGGAAAAAGGAAAAAAGGGATCAGAGCAAAAGATATAGTTCTTTTCATGCTGAAAAAGTTCGGCTCAAGAAAACTTCTGGGAAAAGTTGTAGAAATTTATGGACCTGAAATAGAAAAACTTACCCTTGACGAGAGAATTACCATAGCAAGCATGGGAACTGAAATGGGTGTCATTTCTCTTATGATTCCCACAAAAGGTCTGAATGTTGAAAGTTCGGTTGAAGCTGATGCTGATGCAGTATATGAAGCTGTTTATGAGATTGATCTTGATGAATTGAACGAACCGCAGATATCTGCTCCGCCCTACCCTCACAATGTTGTTGATGTTTCATCTCTCAAAGGAAAAGCGATTGACACAGTATTCATAGGAAGCTGTACCAACGGCAGATATTCTGATTTTGAAGAAGTTGCCGATATCGTAAAAGGAAAAAGAATAAAATCAAACGGTTATATTGTTCCTTCAACCAAAGAAATTTACGGGTCGCTTTTAAAAAACGGTATCATCGAAATACTTTTTGATGCCGGATTTGTCATTGCAAATCCCGGATGCGGCGGCTGTGCATCAGGACAGATTGGAATGACGGGCGACGGCGAAGTGATTGTTTCCACTTCAAACAGAAATTTTAAAGGAAAGCAGGGAAACGGTGAAGTTCACCTTGCCAGTCCTCAAACTGCTGCAAGAAGTGCATTAAAAGGTGAGATCTGTGGAATCTGAAAACCAGCTTTCAATCCTATTTGTACTGGAAACGGCTCCTGAAAACAGCAATTCTTTATCTTTCATCAACAGCTATATTGATTCTCTGGCTGAGATTCTGAGTACTGACATATCGTTATCACTTTTCTATCCGGAATACTCTGAAACTGAGGAATACTACTCTCTGAATATACTTCCCGGTGCAAAATATACAAAACTTGTTACATACATTCCGTCGAAACACCCTTCATTCAAGGATACTTTTGCAAACGAAAAAATGGAAAACATCTTCAGATATATACTTAAAGACGAGAGTTTTGACTGTATTCATATCTGGAGCCTGAAAAATCATTCTTTCAACTATCCTTTCATAGCAAAGGACAAGAACATTCCGGTAGTTTTTTCGATCTGTGACGGATTTCTCCTTTCGAACAATATTTTTCACAAAGGTGTTTCTGAGGATTCGAAGATCAAGATATCCAATTTTGTTTCAACACCAGTCAATATTTTCCTTAAAAAAGCAGCAAACTTGTTTTCTCAAGGTAAAAAGAAATCATACTGGTTTGAAAATATAGGAAGATACAGTTCCTATTATAATAAAGTCAGAACGAGCCTTGTAGATCAGTCTACACTTGATGAAAGAGCGCTGCTTGCTGACGAAGTAATTAAATTTACTGACAGATTTGTCTTTATTTCAGAACTCGAATACAACCTTTTCTACAGAACAATGATACCTGAAAGTAAAGCAATTTTCATTGAACAGGGCATTTTCTGCGATGGTACTTTTGAAAACCGTCCTTTTGAGATCGAAGGTGCCGTGAAATTCGGATTTCTCGGTGAAATACTGCCTGAAGAAGGAATACTTGAGCTGATCGAGGCATTTAACAGCCTTTATGACAACGGCTTTCACAATGAAATACATATATACGGCGAAATGTTCGACAACAATCAGTATTTCAGCCGGTTGAAAAAAAGAGTTCACAATCCCAACATTTTTTTTCACGGACCGATACAGCCCGGAAGGATTAATTCCGTTCTCAACACATTCGATGCACTGATAATTCCTTCTAAATGGCACAGAAGCGACACACTCCTTGTCAACACGGCTCTTTCATCAAGAAAAGCCGTTGTTGTATCAGGCAGGAATAATATTTCAGAAAAAGTAAGAAAGGCATCCAGAGGTATAATTTTAAATGAAATCACGGCTTCTTCTATTTATGAAGCTGTTTCGGAACTTGAAAGGAACAGGAAGAGACTCTACTATTTCATGCGTGTCACTGACGACCTTCAGTTCTCTGATATTGAAGAAAATCTGCAAAACTTTCTGAATATATACTCAGCTGTGTCAAAAAAGAGTAAAGAATTTGAAAAAGTACTTCTAAAAATAAAACTGCATAAAAAAAAGATAGATAGAATCCGGGGGTAAAATGAAAAATGATGTCATTTCGATAAATAAATCTATGCTTATAAAAGCTTTTATTATCTCTTTCATCCTGCTGACAGTTGTGTTTACTGCCGGCATCATTCTGGGAAAATCAGACAAGGCCCTTCTTGACAGAACAAGTGCCGATAGCAGTGATGTGCAGGAACAGCTCAGCGACTGCAGTTATAAATTGCAGGAGATAACTACCAGACATCTTGATCTTGTTGACATTGCAAAAAAGAAAGGCCTCGTGGATAGTGAAGGCAGATATTATCCTGAAGTTGTCTGCAGTGCAATGGAAGAAACAGTTGATGATGACAAGACGACCGATGAGTCTGAGGTTCCCGATGAAACGGACGGTAAACTTGAAAACAAACCGGAGTCTGAGAAAAAGACTGAGCCGGAAAAGAAAAATGTCCCGGAAAAGAAAATAGAACCTGAAAAAGCATCAGAAGAACCAGCTAAGGCGGAGACAAAAGAGGCTAAAGCTTCAGAACCAAAAAAAGAAGCAATCAATGTATCCAATGTATCCAAGGACTGTCTCTACTCAATTCAGCTTTTTGCAGGAACGAGCAAGGAACAGGCACTGACGGCACAAAAAAAATATAAAATTTCAAATACAAGACTGGTTGAAGGTATTGTAAAAGGAAAAAGCTGGTATAGAATAAGGTACGGCTGTTTTTCAACAAAAGATGAAGCTGAGAAGTTTCTACCCGGAATTAAAGATAAAATCGAAGGGGCTATTGTTGTTGCTGAATAATATTTCAGGGAGATAAAAAATGACAAAATTTATTATGCTTTCTATTATTTTTGCGCTTTTTCTCCCATTCGTTTTACTTTCTGCTGATGACGAAGAAGATATTATAATGGAAGAGATCATGGATGAGTCCAGTGATGATAAGCCGAAAGTTGAAAACACAAAAAAAGATGCTGAAAAAGAAGCTGAAAAAACAGATGAAAAAGCACCTGCAGATACTGCTCCGCAGATTGTTCCAATAACTCCGGCGAACCCTGAACCTGCACCTGTT
>DAOQAY010000003.1:0-18327 GCA_035354435.1 bacterium | reverse complement strand
GTTGAACCTGCACCTGTTGTTGAACCTGCACCTGTTGTTGAACCTGCACCTGTTGTTGAACCTGCACCTGTTGCTGAACCTGCACCTGTTACTGAACCTGCACCTGTTGCTGAATCTGCTCCGGTGGCAGACAAGGATGATCAAACGCCGGCTGAACCTGAAGAAAAAGACAAGATCAAAGAAATTGAAAAAGTGTTCTGGAAAGGCGAACTTGCCAATATCGGCAGTAAAGAAATCCTTTCTCCTTACGATAGCGCTGGCGTGTCAATAGGTATGGCTATGATCGATTCAAGCTACTATCTTACCATAAATCCGAAACTTTCGATGAGATTTGATAAGATAAAGCTGATCTTCGGAATCCATGTTCCTTTGAATATTGAGCTTTTCAATACAGACATAACAAGAAATGATGAATCTTTTCAGTTCAGAACAGCGGACTGGGATGAATGGCAGGATTATTTAAAGATATTGCGTTATATTCAGGTCGGAACTACTGAGGATAAATTCTACTTCTCAATAGGCAGTAATTTTGCCCAGACTATAGGACACGGAATGATCCTGAAAAGATATGTGTCGAATCATGACTCGACATTTTCAACCCTTTCAACAAAGGTAAACTGGTATTCCGATTACGGCGGCTTTGAAGCACTTCTCGGAGATGTTGCAAGAGGCAATATGTTCGGCGGGCTTGCATTTGTCAAACCTTTTGGCGGAATGGACAATTATCGTGCAAAAAGTGCATCTTTCGGCTATTCTTTTGTTGCTGACAGAAACGCACCTGCAGCTCTTCAATATGTTGATTATTATGACATGTGCGATCCTGTTACAGGAGACTGCTCTGTGGGACAGAAACCTTATGATAGCACACTTGTCAGAAGAATTGACAATGATTCCAAAAACCGTCCGATAATAACCGATACCGAATTTTTGTATATGCAGGGCATTGATTTTGATTTCAAACTTTACAAAAATGAAAAAGTGGATATCAAAACTTTCCTTGATTATTCATGGTTTAAAAATGATTTTGTCACAGGCGGTTTCACAACAGGATTCCTCGGTCGTTTCAATCTTGACAGCAAAAACCAGCACGCAATAAGAACACAGCTTGAATTCAGAGTTCATCACGACTCATATCTCCCATCTTTCTTTGATACTTTTTACGATGTCGAACGAATTGAAATGATGACTAATGTTTTCGGAAAGAACAGTTTTCAGCCTGATGGTCGCTCAAAATACTGGCATTTGATGCATGATTCAGAAGATAAATGGGTTTTCTCATTTTATGGTGAGGCAAGCTACAGCTGGAAGACATGGCTTTCACTTTCACTTGGGTATGAGCAGATGCCTGGATCATATTCGATTTTCACACACTTCGAACTTCCTGACTTCTGGATACTTAAAACCATGCTTTCATATTACCGCAGAGGCATAAGCTCACCTGAAGACCTCTTTTCCAAAGACAAAGTCAGCTCTCTTTTCAGGGCAGTTGTAAGACTTCAGGTGCTTCCGATAATGTATATCAACGGTTATGTCGGAAGGCACTGGACATTCTGGAGTGCAGATAAGCCGAGACCTGATGACAATCTTGAAGGTCACTACATCTCTTCATGGGACTGGGGCTTTGATCTTGAATTCGGATATGAATGGGGCAGAGCCGGAAAATCAAAAAAAGAAAAGAAAAATGAAGAAAAAAAGGTCGAAGACGATCTTCTTATGGAAAAATAGGACGGAGGTTATTTAATGAAAAGAGTACTGACGATTTTTTTATTGATATTTTCATTTCATGTCCTTTCTGCAATAGATATTTTTATAAACGGTGTCAAAGTGACCGGTATATCTGATCAAGAGATAAAAAGCTGTAGCGTGGTTATAGACAAAGATGGTAATATTTTGATTTCAGCACCGGATGTTAAGATTCTCAAAGATTCTGAGAAAATGAAAAAAGAATATTTTGCATCTGTCAGCTTTTCAGCTCCTCTCCAGAGTGAATTCACTCTGCTTGTAAATGGGAAAACAGCCATAAAGATAGCAAAAGGTGAAACAGAATCTCTTGTTGAATTGAGCAGTTACCTTCAAAAAGGGGAAAATATCATTTCATACACATCACTTCCTGTCACGAACCCGGTAAAAATAAAGATCGTGGCTGGCACTGGTGAAAAGAAAGATAATAGTATTGAATTCTCACCGATTACTGAACATGCCGGTGAAATAACCAATCTCGGTGCGGCAGGCAATTTTAAATTTGTTGCGGAGTAACTAAATGATCGTTAATTTTAAGCATACAGTTTTAATTCTTATCGTTCTCTTAATGGCAGCGGCAGTATCCTGTAAAAGTGCAGAACCTAAGACTGTAAGTGATGAAGCTAAAGGGAACAGCTATTACCAGCTTGGTCTTGCAGCATGGAATCAGGGTGATTACATTAAAGCTAAAAGAGAATTTGCAAAAGCCATCGAATTCGCACCTAAAGTTTCATTCTACTACAACCATCTTGGAATGATCTATCTTCAGGAAGATGATTACAATAAAGCTGCCGAAAATTTTAAAAAAGCGCTGAAGATTGATCCTAAATATTCCGATCCCCATAACAATATCGGCGTTATGTATATCAAAATGGGAAAATATGATGAAGCTCTGAAAGAATTTGAAATAGTCAGGAACGATCCTTTATACCCGTTCCCCCATTTTGTAGAAACTAATATCGGTCAGGTTTACAGATTGAAAAAACAGTATGATCTCGCTGAAAAACGGTTTGATGCCGCAATAAAAATGAAAGGAACTCACTGTGAAGCATACAAAGAACTTGCAATAATGTACGATGTGCAGGGGCTTCATGAAAAAGCCGGTGAAAATTACAACAAATGCCTTGAATACTGTCCATATCATGTTGAAGCACTTTACAGAGGTGCTGAAAAGATGTACATGCTGAAAAATGACAAACTCGGTGAGAAATATCTGCAACGGTGTATCGAAATTCAGGCAAAAAATCTAAGTGAAGTAACTATCCCTTTTCTCAAAGACTGCATAGATCTTACGAAGAAAATGGGCATTACCAGTGAATATGAGAAAAACGGACCGCAAAAACAACAGATAGATGCAGACTGATGGAAGTTTTCTCGGGAACTATAATTTCAAAAAGAACCAACGGCAAAGGCTTCTGGTATTCTATATCAACACACCCTGCTGCATTCAGTTTTTTTTCAAGGTCGGAAGTATTTTCACTCTTTGAAAAATGTGAAATAACCGTCGAAAAACGAAATAATTCATATTTTCTCGCAGACTTTCATTCATTCTCAGACATCCCGCCATTGAAAAAAAACCCTGGAAACCTTATTGCCGCATCGTGGCTTTCAAATCTTGTTTCATCATTTACTGCTTCTGAACCCAGAGAGTCCGTTTTTATTGAGAAATGCCGTGAGGCGCTTGATAATGAAATATCTGTCGAAGATATTTTCCGGCTTGAAAATGAATACCTTTCGGTTTCAGGTTTCGGTGATCATGATGAACATGAGCAGGTTCTTTATGACTGTTTCCCGTATTCAAAAAGATTAAGAGAATCACTTATTAAACAGCTTTCAAAAAAGAGGTTTTTAAAATGACAGATCTTCCTTTGATGAATTATGACAAAGTTTACTCGGAACTTATTGAGTTTATTCGTATTGAAATGGAAAAAACCGGAATGAAAAAAGCGGTGCTCGGGTTATCGGGCGGGCTTGATTCCGCCATTGTTTCGTTTCTTGCCTCCAAAGCTCTCGGACCTGAAAATGTTACAGGAATACTGATGCCATACCGTACTTCGAACAGATCATCTTTTAATGATGCGATGAAAATGGTCGAATTTACCGGCATCAAGCACAAAATCATTGAAATAACAAACGCAGTCGATGTAATTGCGAAACACAATATGACCGATACTGAACATCTCAAAGCTATCAGACTTGGAAATATCATGGCAAGGGTACGGATGATAACCCTTTTCGACTTTTCGACCGCACATGACGCTATCGTTTTCGGAACCGGAAACAAAAGCGAGATACTTCTTGGATATTTTACACTTTTCGGGGATGGTGCAAACGCAATAAATCCGATCGGAAGTATCTACAAAACACATCTTTTTCAGCTTGCAGAACATCTTGAACTGCCTGAAGCTGTCATCAGAAAAGCTCCTTCTGCAGATCTTTTCGAAGGGCAGACTGATGAGTCTGAACTTGGTTTTGAATACAGAAACATGGATCCCGTGCTTTATGCACTTTATGATCTGAAAATGGATAAAAATGCTGTTATTGCAAAAGGTTGCAACAAAGAACTTGTTGAATTTGTCTTTAAACGGGTGCCTTCAATGCAGTACAAGACAAAAATTCCTATCATTGCAAAACTTGAGCTGTATTAATGCCAAAAAAGATTGCAGTTTTCGGCGGAAAGTTCGATCCGCCTCATCTCGGACACCAGTTGACAGTTTTTCTTGCGCTTGAAAAATACAAAATGGATGAAGTATGGATAGTTCCTAGCGTTATTCACCCTTTCGGATATGAAAGCAGTGATTTTGAGCATCGTGTTAGAATGTGTGAGATAATGATCCGTCCGTGGTCAAAAAATAAAGTGAAAATTTCAAAAGCGGAAACTGAGATCGCAGACGGCACAGGATACACAGTTGATCTTATAAAACATCTGAAAAAGAAACATCCCGATTCCAGATTCTATCTTGTTATCGGTGCAGACAACTGGAAATTGAAAGAAAAGTGGCACAATTTTGAAAAACTGGAAAAACTTTGCGAAAGCATAATCATCATCGGACGGGGCAGCGACCTCAAAGACGGATTTTCGCTCCCCGGCATCTCAAGCACTGTTATAAAAGAAATGATCCGAAAAGGTCTTGACCCCTCCCCTCTTCTTCCCGACGGCATCATGGAATATATAAAAGAATCAGGGCTTTACAGATAACTACGGTTGTTTGCAAAGAACAAAGCTTTCGTCTTTTGAGATCCGGATATTTTTTATAAAAGGAACGATGGCGTATCTTGTGGCTTTGTCCATCTCTCCAGTGAAAATAATACTGATGCTGTAATCTGCCGTCTCACCTGCTTTAATTTCAATTTTCCTGTGTTCCGGCGCAATTGATCCGACTGAAAGAATATCGCCTCTTCCGCCAAGAACTCTCACTTCCGATTCATCAGCAAAAAACAGAAACGGCTTTTTCATGGAATTGGTCATTTTCAGGTTAAGGGTTATCTTCGAATCCTCTGTGCATGTTATTGAATCTATTGCCGAATCTATGTATTTAGGCCAGCTGACAGCTTCAATGATGTCAACAAGATCTGTTTCAGAAAACTTAGTTTGACCCGTCAGATCAGAACCGCTTGAGATTGATATCGCAAATCTTTTTTTCTCTCTGAGAAGATAATCAAAAACTCCGCGAAGCACCCTGTCATACTGTTCAGGTCTTGAACCTTTAATCAATCTCACGATACCCGGCTGTAGAACCATTTCAGAAAGTGTCACATCATAACCGCCGAACTGAAGAAAAACAGAAAGGTAGTTTTTAAGATCCGTCTCGCCTCCTTTTTTGTTCTCAGTGTAAGCACAGTACATCATTGAAGAATTTTGATAGCATACACTTGCAATTCCGTCAGTTTTCTGTGACGACCATGAATCCTTTGCCGACACACTTAAGAAAGGAAAAGAAACAGCTAAAATAAACACCATCAAAGATTTTTTCATAAAATACTCCACACGATCAGTACAGTTGTGATTATTACCTTATAAATTAAGATGTCAACAAAGTTGCGAAACTCAGTTTTGTATATTATATTGTTGCGTATTTTTTAAGGTGGAAAATGATACCTTCAATCGAACTTATTCCTCAGCGTTCGCCTTTCGTGCTGGTTGACAATATAATTGAATGTACCGGCAATCTAACTGTTACAGAATTTTCTTTTGACAAGTCACACTTCCTCTGCAAAGACGGAAAACTGCTTGAAGCTGGACTGATTGAAAATATTGCTCAGAGCGCTGCCGCAGGTGCCGGACATCACTTTGTTTCGCAAGGTCTTCCGGTACCCATCGGTTTCATAGGTTCTGTCGATAAATTCAAGATTCATTTCCTCCCGGAAGCCGGAGAAAAACTGTTTACCGAAGTCATAATACTTAACAAAGTGATGAATGTATCTATCGCAGGCTGCAAAATCACAGTGAACGGTGAACTTTGTGCAGAATGCGGCATGAAAATATTTATTGTTGAATGAGGAATATTGTGAATAAAATTGAGCTGATATCCATAACACCAGTAAAAGCCAGATTCAGTGAAGTTGATTCGATGGCAATAGCGTGGCACGGCAGTTATGTAAAGTATCTTGAAGATGGACGGGAGGATTTCGGAACTAAGTACGGACTTGAATATATGACAGTCTATAAAGCCGGCTTTGTAACACCGGTTGTAAAACTGAACATTGAATACAAATCCCCTCTTCTTTATGAAATGGAAGCTCTGATAAAAACATTTTTCATCAATTCTCCTGCCGCTAAGATCAGATTTGAATATGAGATAAGTTGTGTCAAGACCGGCAGAATCCTTACCACCGCATTTTCTGAACAGGTCTTTGTGGATGCTGCAACTAAAGAACTCCAGCTTACCGTTCCCCCGTTTTTTGAGAACTGGAAAAAAATCAACGGACTTTAAATATGAACGCATTTATTGTTTCGGACAATATAACTTCACCTCTTGGTCTTACCACAAAAGGAAATTTTGACAAAATGGCTTCAGGAATAAGCAGCGTGAAACTTGTAACAGACCGCAATATCTGCAAAGTTCCTGCATATCTTTCTGTTTTTGAAGATCATTTTGACAATAAGTTTGAAACAATTTGTGAAATGTCAATCCGTGAAACTTTGTCTGGAACAGATATTTCTCCTGCTGACCCTAAAACTCTGTTCATACTCTCAACAACAAAAGGAAATATCGGAATCCCTTTGAATATCACCGCAGAAAACATTGCCTCAAAATTCGGCTTTATCAATAAACCTTTAGTGATTTCGAATGCCTGCATTTCGGGACTTCTTGCAATAACTATCGGTGAAAGGATGATAAAGAATGGACAATATGACCATGTTGTGGTAACTGGTGCCGATATCCTGACAGATTTTATAGTGAGCGGTTTTCAATCACTCAAAGCCATCGGCGACAGCAACTGCCGGCCTTTTGACAGTACAAGAAATGGAATAAATCTCGGTGAGTGTGCCGCAACTGTGATATTGACAAGTGATATTTCAAAATGTTCAGGAACAAGTGTCGTGGAATGCCTTAACGGAGCTTTTAACAGTGATGCAAATCACATTTCAGGTCCATCAAGAACTGCTGAAGGCCTACATCTATCCATATTAAGAACGCTGAATAATTCTAAAAGCTTACCTAGTTTTATAAATGCACATGGGACTGCAACTGTTTTCAATGATGAAATGGAATCGATAGCTTTTGACAGATCAGAACTCAATAATGTGCCGGTGAACAGTCTGAAAGGTTTTATCGGTCACACTCTCGGAGCTGCCGGAATTGCTGAATGTATAATTTCTTCAGAATCTTTAAAAAACAATATTATATTGAAAACATTGGGGTTTGATACTCCAGGAGTTTCAAAAAACATCAATGTGACAAAAAAAAATCTGAGCTTTGACATAAAAAGCTGCCTGAAAACCGCATCCGGTTTTGGCGGATGTAACGCATCAATATTACTGGTAAAAAGCAATGCAGCACAAAATAATTAAATATTGTTCGATCAGAAACGATACTGTAACTGTTGATGGAAAAGTCGTTTTAAAAACTGTCGAACAGCCCGGAACTTCGAAGCAGTTCAAAGAAATATTTCAGTCTCTCGGAATTGATTATCCTAAATTCTATAAAATGGATATGCTGTCAAAACTGGCATTTCTCGCATTCGAATTTCTGACACATGATTCTGGAATTGCAATAAGTGAAACAAAAACGGCCATTCTTCTTTCAAACAGACATTCTACAATTGATGATGATATAAAGTATTCCGCCACTATTACTGATCAGAACTATTTCCCCAATCCTGCCCTTTTTATCTACACACTACCCAATGTCATGATCGGAGAAATATCAATCAGAAAAAATATCAAAGGAGAAACCTTGTTTATTTCAAGCAATGGTTTTTCAGGAACGGCTTTTGAAAACTGTCTTGATTCTATGATCTTTGAAAACTGTCTGACGGGATTTGTTGAATACGAAAACGGGGATAATTTTGAAGCCTTTGCGGTTTTCCTTGAAAAATCGGAATATTCCGGCAATAATTCACTGAATTTTGAACTTGAACGGCTATATAACAACAGATAAGGAGAAAAAAATGGAACAGCTTATTCAGACTTTGAAAGGTCAGATCATCAAAGAACTCAATCTCGAAGACATGACTGCTTCTGAAATTGAAACAGATGCACCGCTTTTCGGTGAAGGTCTCGGACTTGATTCAATAGATGCACTTTCACTTATTGTTCTTCTTGAAAGAGAATACGGATTGAAGATAAAAGACAGCGCAACAGGAAAAAAAGCTCTTCATTCAATAAGATCAATGGCAGAATTCATAACTGAAGGAAAAAAATAAATGGAAAAAAAGCAGCCCGCGACCTGGAACCGGTTTCTGAAGCACTGGTTTGTCATTATTCCGCCATTGTTCTACTTTTTCACAATGGGAACAAAAATGGCACTCGGAGATGTGGCATTAATGGTTCACAGGATGAATATACTTGAACTCGGCATCCACCCCAATCTTCACAATCTTGCAATGCTGATCGGACATCTGTTTCTCAAACTGCCTTTCGGAACTGTCATTTACAGGGCAAACCTGATGACTGTCGTTTTCGGTGCGGCTTCTGCAATAGCTTTTTATTTTCTTCTTCACAAAATGAAATTGAACTACTTTGTCACGCTGATAAGTTCGTTCGTTTTTATGATCTCCCACTCTATCTGGTGGCATGCCACTATGGCTGAAAACTATATTATTCATGTTTTCATGATCATTATAATAATCACCTGTTTTGTCGACTATACTCAAAGTAAACGGATCTGGCCGATACATCTTGCTTTTTTCATGGCCGGACTTTCATTTTTCAATCATGTTCAGAACGGCGTGTGGTTCGGTGCGTGTTATCTTTTTCTGATATTCAATTATTTTGATATTCAGAAAAACGGAATTACTCCGCCTGTTTACAGAAAAATGTTCAAAGATAACAGGAAGCCGTTCTTTTTTATGGTTTTTCTGGCATCTTCCATTTTCCTTCTGATTGGACTTTTACCTTATCTTATTGTTTTTTTCAAAGCTTACGCAGCCAGAGGATATAACATTGCAAAAACATTCAACACTGGATCTGGCGGTGAATTCAAAAGCATAATGCTTAACTTTGATAACATGACCGGTTTTTATCAATCGTTCTGGTATCATTTTCTTCAGGTTCCGTCATTTTTTTATTTTCTTACTGTTGCCGGACTGCTCTATTTTTTATTCGGTTATCCGGTACACAGACTTGTTAAAAGTTCTTCAACCATTTCAAATAGCGAAAAATGGTCGTTTTATTCAGCACTTGCAATCACTGCATCAATTGCGGTCATGTTTGCGGTTTTCTTCTACAATGGAACCATATTCCAGCTTGGCGGAAGTTTAATACGCTGGTTCAGATATGATTTCTCAATAAGATTTTTCGTTATTAATGCTGTAATTTCACTGATCCTGCTTGTCTTTCTTCAAAGGCTTGGACATCTCAAAAATCCTTTAAAGAGAAATTTTTCAAAAGTTTTCTACTCAATTATTATTGTTCCTTTTTTTGTAACACTGCTTTTCTTTCAGTTCTATAACACATGGGACCAGTTTCAGTTCCTGCTTCCGTGCTTTATAATCTTTGCAGTATGCGGGGCCTGTTTTTTTGACGATATTGTGGAAATCATTAAAAATAATTTCTCTGCCGCACACAAAAAAATATTCTACGGAGTGTTTTTTGCCGCAGGATTGTTCAGCATTTTCTCACCTGTATATCTTTATGAAAATATCGGAAAATGGGGTGTTGATCCATCATCATGGTGGTTCGATTACGGACCATATAGCGATCAAAGATTCCTGAATTCACATAACCGCTCGGAATACAACAACAATCCTGACAAACACAATTACAATGATGTGGACGATTTTGTTAATCTGCTGTTTGAAAAGGTTCCGCAGAATGCCACAATAATTGATGATGATTCAAGAATGTTCTACCCTATTCAGCTTTATTATCGTCAATATGCCGAAAGAGCGGATAAAGGTCGTCCAGACATTAATCTTTCCATGATAAATGTATGGGGACACAAGAACTGGGGCACAACAGTGAACAGAGTTGTCGAAGAAGTAAATTCCGTTCTTCCCGGTGAAGAGAATTTCTTTCTTATGGCCGACAGGAACTACCCTCACAGCGATATAATCCATAAACTTAATTCAAATGATAGAATATTCCTACCATGGAAACTGAGCAATGACAGATGGATATACAAGCTCAAAGTTTTCACAGAAGAAGAAAAAAAGAAAATGAACGGGTACTTTCCGCCTATAAATTTTCATTATCTCTATTTCGGCAGAGATTTTGACAAGAACGGATTAAACATCGAAAGTGTTTTTACTCCGTCTGACAGAATTGACATCAGAGCAGTGTTTGACAGGCTGCCAAGAAAGTCAGAACCTTTTGAAATGGCATTTTCAGTTAATGACAGTGCGGGAAAAGAGCTTTTCAGAAAAGCAGTCAATGTAAAAGGCGGCTGGAAAGGAATATCTCTGCCACTTGATCCGGAAAGCAGAAATCTCACGAACGGAACTTATGAAGTAGTTGTATCCATTAAGGAAATTGAAATCTTCAGAAGGTCATTTCAGATTGAATGAATAATATTGACAACATATTTAATAAATACAAAATCAGTCCCATTGCAATAATTCTGCCGATAGCTTTTTTGTTGAAAGTATTGACTTTTATGGGGCTGTCGGAAGGTGATGACCTTTTCTATAGTCAACTTGCTTATGAAGCCTCTCTCGGACAAATTTCAGCATATTACATTTTCTGCCTCAGATGGGCTGTTTTTATGCCTGTAGCGCTGCTTTATGAAATTTTCGGAGTTAATGAAATAACATCAATAGCCCCGACAATGGTTTATGGCATAATCAGTGTCTGGCTTGTTTATAAAATAGTGGAAAAAGAAACATCTTATCACATTGCGGCAATGACTACTATTTTGTATGCAACATTTCCTGTCGTACTTGTTTTTGGAAATTTTCTTCAGACTGACCCGTGCCTTGAATTTTTTACTTTACTTACGATCTATTTTTTCCAAGTCGGAGTAAGTAGCGATAAAAAAAGGTTTTTCATACTTGCAGGATTCTTTCTCGGCGGAATGGTTATAACGAGAATAACAGGATATTTCATTGCACCGATGCTGATGCTTTATCTTTTCTGGAAAAAAGGTGTAAATTTTCGATCACTTTCGGCACTTGCTTTAACTGCTGTTTTCTCACTTGTTATTTTTGAAATTCAAGGAGCGGTTTTCTATTTCCAGCACAATAATTTTTTTCATTACTTTGTTATAAGTAAAAATGCTGTCGCAATTCAAAATGCGATGACTGATGTGGATCCCAAGGATCTTTTTTTCTATGTAAGAACTTTATTTGTTGATAAAGATTTTGCGAATTGGCGGTTTTTTGGTTTCAATGGAATAACTTTTTATGGATTGATAGTTTTTTTTCTCGTTAGATCGTTCAAGTATAAACCAGGGAAAGAACTCGTTTTTCTATTATGGTATGTACTTTATTTTCTTTTTATGACATTTATACCGACAAGTATAAAACCGTTGACATTTCTAATACGGAATATAAGGTATACTATCGTTTTCACGGCTCCCATGTGTGCTTTTATTGCAATGATAATTTATCAGACAGGTTCCATTAACAAATACCTCAAATATTTAATGACATCGTTTTTTCTCTTTATTGTCTTTTCTAATATTTATTATTCATTTGAAACCTCAAGAATTTTTAAAAATAAGCGGGATAATCAGAAAGAATCTCTTGCTTTTATTTTTGAAAAATATCCCGATGCCAAAATTTATCTTGCTGACAGAAATATTGAAAAAAGGATCGATTATTATTCAGGATACAAAAATCATAATTACACAGGAATAAGCTCTCTCAGGCAGATAACAGAACCCGGTCTTTTTCTTATGCTTAGACCAGGCGGATATAGCAAAAGCAGATTTAATATCCCGAAAAAAGAACTCGAAAAAATTATCAAAAAACCGCCGAAAGGACTTAAACTGATCAAAAAACTCCCTTATTTCATCGTGTATAAAGCCGATCCTGTTCAATAAGCTTCGAATTCAGTTTTGCTGACAAACTTATCACTTCCTGTAGATTGATAGGTGATCTTTTGAATAATCACGATCCATTTACCTTTTGTTAAAGGAACCTTTCCCATATAAGGATACCATTTTTCCGATTTTCTGTTTTCTTCAAATATATACTTTGAAAATGCTGTAGTACCGTCAGGAGCTATCCAGTCAATCAAATATCTCTGTCTGGAACTTTTTCCGTTCCATGAAATTGTTATTCCGGGGAGATCGGAATATGTAACTTTGATCCCGTCAAGTGAAACAACGCTTCTGTCAGAAGAATAGTTTCTTATTACATTATCATAATATCCTGAATTCATTCTTAATATTTCAACAAATCTTTTAATGGTAAATATATCACTTTTTGTTATAACCTTCAGTTTTTCATAAAATTCTCTGATCTCAGGATGCAAAATATAATTTTCACCGCTTTTTATTGTGTCAACATATCCTTCAGGAAATTCTCTTCCAAGATGTCCGGGTCTGAACGGTTTTGCTTCATTGGGACTCTGATATGGAATTCTTGCCAGAAAAGGATCCCCGAGCGCATAACGGTCGAGAATATGATATTTCGGACCATAATTAAATCCCGAAAATCCCACTCCGTCTTTTATAACGGTAAAACCATCTTTCTTTCCTTTTAAAGCGAATGGATCAACAGGTTTCCCGGAAAAAGCAGCAGCATTGAAAAGTCCTGTAAATTTATAGTAATATCCTCTTTCGTCAGCAATTGAGTTTTCTATAACTCTATATGAATAATTATTCCAGCTTAATATTGAGCTTCTTGGATTAAAAAGTGAAATAATAACAATTGCTGGAACAAGAACTTGAATCATTTTCACATAAAATGTCTGTCTTATTATTACAACAACCGAAATTAATATCATCACGGTAAAAAATCTTCCTGACATAAAGTCGCCACCAATCCACAATATGTAGATCAAGTATAGAACAAGACTGAAGAAAAACGGAAGATACTGTCTTTGTTTTTTTATTGGAAAAGTAAAAATCAAAGCAACAGAAACTGCACAGGCACCAATATAGTCATTCTTAAAAAAATCGAGTACATAAAAAAAGCCCTGCTTTAAAATCAGGTATCGTTCAACACCGATATTAAGTTTCGCATAAGCGGTGTTTGGGAAAGGGAATCCATAATAAATTATTGAAAAAAGTATCCAGACAATAAAGGGGATAAATCCTGCCACAGCAAGAAAAATAGAACGCAACTCAAAGTATTTATTAAATGTTTTTTTATTATAACTGAAAAAAGCCGCTATTAAAAATGGCAGAACTATTATACCGTGATCCATTCTGTTAAGAATAACCAGCCCGGCTGACAGGAAAAGCAGAAAAAACCATTTTTTATCCAGTTCTTTTGTTAAATAAATAGTGAGAAAAACTATCATAAGCAGATAACTTAGCGCATTTTCAAGACCGGATGTCGAGTAATCTACAAAAGAGTTGGAACAAATCAGAATCGAAATTCCGGCAATAAGCCACGAAGGATTAACCCTTAATTTTACTGACATAATCACAACAGCAGTCACAGAAAACAGGATTGATATAATAATTGATGTAAGATAAAACTCGTGCGTGAAAAAATAAAAAGGAGTCACAATCAACAACCATAACGGATTGCTGAAAGCCTGAACTCTTTCATCGATATTCCATCTCAATCCGTATCCGTTAACAAAATTATCAATGACCCGGAATGTTATATATGAATCATCACAAACCCAAGCATTTTTAAGAATTATAAGAAGAAACCCAAGTATAAAAGTCAGGGTGATACAGTCGTATGATTTGAGTTTATTCATTGCACATCTATAATAATTTTACCATTTTCTGTTTTCACTGGTGTTTTGAATCGATCACTCAAACCGATGAATCTTGAAATTATTTCATCGGCAAGAATTCCTTCAGCAACTCTTATCTGGGAGTTAGGCATATAGACCGGAACAAGCTCGAGCTGTGATATTTTACCATCAGAAATGTGAATATTATACAAAAAAGACCTGCTGTCCCAATCATCATCATCGTTTATAAGAAAATCGCCCATATCATAAATTATCGGCTTATTGTTAAATATCTCAATCCCATGAAAAATGTGAGCACTGTGACCAAGAATAATATCAACTCCATTTTCAATTGCTGCATGGGCAAACTCCATCTGGGCTGAAGAAGTATTCGTATTATAATTGGGTCCCCAGTGAACCGAGAGAATAATTATATCGGCTTTATTGGTTTTTTTAACATCAGATTTCAGAGTTTTCAGTGCTTTTTCTTTGTTTTCAAAAGGCAGACAGTTAATTCCTGCTGTTTTTTTGTCAGCACAAAAATTAGATCCGGTAGAATTGTAAAAAAGAAAAGCTATCTTCAACCCGTTGACTTCAACTTGAACCGGCTCAGAAGCTTCATTCAGATCTTTTCCTGAACCGCCATAAAAAACAGGCGATCTATCAAGAAGTTCTCTCATCCTCAATAAACCAGTCTTATCCATATCGTAAACATGATTATTGGCGATTGAAAAAACATCAATGCCGGAGTAAAGAATACTATCCAGAGAAATCAAAGATGCGCCATAATTGATCTTTTTTGACCTGAAATCGCCCTTGTCACTTATCACACACTCCAGATTTGCAAAGGCAATGTCCGCTTTTTCTATCTGCTCTTTCACTTTAGCAAAAGGATACTCTATTCCATATTTCTTTATTGCGTTCTCGACATAACTGGCACAAACAAGATCTCCTCCGGCAAGAAGCACCATATCTTTGCTGTCATTTTTGACAAATTTCCGTTTATTTACAGGATCACTGTTACATGAAACGAGTTTGCACGACAAAAAAACTGCAAAAACAATAAAAATCAACTTATTGAACATAAAGTCTCTCTGATCAAATTCAAGGTCACGATATTCAGTAATCGTTTTGATGTCAATTTATTGCAATTAATTGACAAAATGTCGACGGATTTTAAAATAGCTGAGTTTATTGATAAAAAGAGGAGATCATGAGAGCATTATCAGGTATTAAACCGACAGGAACGCTTCATATCGGCAATTATTTCGGTGCGGCGAAACAGTTTGAGATGTTTCAGGAAAAGAAATATGAAGGTTTTTACTTCATTGCTGATTATCACACGCTGAATGCATACCCGGAACCTGCAAAACTTGCTGAAAACACTTGGAATATTGTTCTTGATTATCTTGCTTTCGGGCTTGATCCGCAAAAAAGCGTTCTGTTCCTTCAGTCGCAGGTGCCGGAAGTTGTCGAGCTTGCTTTCATCCTTGGCAATTACACTCCGATGGGTCTTTTGCAGAGAGCACACAGCTATAAAGATAAGATCGCAAAAAACGAGCCTATTAATGTGGGACTTTTCTATTATCCGCTTCTGATGAGTGCTGACATTCTTATTTATAAATCCAATCTCGTTCCGGTAGGCAAAGACCAGAAACAGCATGTTGAAATAGCCCGTGATATTGCTGAAAAATTCAATCTTCATTACCAGAAAGAAGTTTTTATTCTCCCTGAACCATATATTCCTGAAGCTGTTGCAATAGTTCCTGGAACTGACGGTCAGAAGATGTCAAAAAGCTACGGCAACACAATTGAAATGTTTGCTGAGGATTCTGTGTTGAAAAAACAGATCATGAATATCATCACCAATTCCACTCCGCTTGAAGAGTCAAAGAATCCGGACACTTGCAATGTCTATAACATTTTTAAAGTGTTTGTGGACAAATCAAAGTCAATAGAAATGGCGGATAAACTGAAAGCCGGCGGATACGGTTACGGTCATGCAAAAAAAGAGCTTCTCGAAGCTGTGCACACATTTTTTGATCCGATGAGGCAAAAGCGTGCAGAACTTGCTAAAAACATGGATTTTGTCGAAAAAGTATTAAAAGAAGGGAGCGAGAAAGCAAGATCTGTAGCTATCGAAACAATAAAAGAGGTCAAAAAGACCGTCGGTCTGGTTGGAAACATATACTGATGAATTTTCTATTTGAAGGTCTGCTTCTGGGGCTTACACTTGGAACAACCTGTCTTGTAACCTGTGCTCCGGTTTACGGGTCACTTATACTTTCAAAAGAAAATACCGTTTCAAGCGGCGTGAAAACCGTTTTCATCATTTCGCTCGGCAGATTTATTTCGTATGCCGTTTTCGGACTGCTGACAGGACTTGCGAGTTCGCTTATCGGTGATTCTGAGCGTAGAGACACTCTGATCGCAGTAAGTTACATCGCGGTAGCACTTTATCTCACCTACTCGGCCTTCATCCAGAACCGCAAGGAAAAAGGATGCTGTCCGGCTTCAAGATATGCCGCAGTTGCAGGGAATCCGTTCCTCATCGGTCTGCTGACAGGTATTTCGGTATGTCCGTCATTTCTGGGAGCCATAACAAAAGGAATTGATACCGGTGGACCGCTTGGCGGGATGCTTCTTTTCACAGGTTTCTTTTTCGGAACGACTATTTATCTGCTTCCGCTCAGTTTTCTTTCATATTTCACAAAAAAGTCGCTATTCAGATATGTCGGGATATTTGCATCGCTCGCTGTTGCGGTATGGTTCATTTATGAAGGAAGTTCAAGGCTTTATGACCAGTATAACAGCTATATCATGAATTTCACAGAAACACCGGTCGCCGTGATCATCAGCAATCCGTCAATGAATGATGAAACTGCTATCCGCAGCGGTTTTAAAGTCTCAAAAATGGAGCGAGTGGAATTCGACGGCATCGAAAAAGCGATAGAAGATCTCACCAGTGACCGCGACATCGTACTCATTACAACAGAAAGCATTACTTCGGAACAGATCGCAAACCTCAAAAAAATGAATAAGAACATCATCCACATACAACTTGATAAAAATTCAACCGACATCTCAAAACAAATCGAATTCATTAAGTATTATTCATTCAAAGGAAGGAAATCCAAAGGCTTTTTCTACACCGTACCGGTTAATTAATTTATTTATTGTACTTCAATTTTGGTTCAAATATTGACAACTGTTCTTGAGCCAAATTGTCAAAATAGTTTGTTATAAAAAGCTCTTTTCCCTTTTGATCAGAACCTTCTTTCACATTTCTCATTCCGTAAGTCAAGTTCCATGGAAAAATATTAGCAAAAGAAAATAATCCCCTAATATATTCGCTGTCGTCATAAGTTATTAACCATTTATGTTTGCAGTTTCGCATTATTTCAGCAAATTTCATGTGGTCAAACGATTTGTGCAGATCCCCATTTTTTCCATAAAGAGCTGATTTTGCAGCAGAATAATATGGCGGATCAAGAAAAATAAAAACATTTTCGCCACCATCATTGACTACTTCTGCATAGTCAAGATTTGTTATCTTAGAACCGTTTACCACTTTGGCAACTTGATTTAATCGCTGAATACTGCTTTCTGTAAATCTTCCACTAAAAGCACCTTCACTAAATCCACCACTTAAAGTTGTGCCAGAAAAAGTAATACGATTGTAAATAAAAAAAGCAGCAGCTCTTTCTAAATCATTAAATGAATTGATGTTTTCATTTAAAAAACCATATAGTTCTTTACCAATCGGAAATTTATTTTTCCACTCATAAACTTTCTCTATTAATGTATCAACATCTTTTTGAGTCATTTCCCAAAACTTAAAAAGCTCAAAATAAAGATCGTTTATCCAAAACTTTTTATTGGGATATCGCTGTTTTGCATAAACAAAGATAGAACCACCACCTACGAATGGTTCTCTGAACTCATCAAATGCTGGCAATAATGCTGATATCACTTCAACTGCCCTGCTTTTTCCACCAGGGTATCTTAACGGACTTTTAATCATTTTGCATACTGTATTTTTATTGTGAAGTTGTTTTGTTTCGCCTCGTCCATCAATGTATCAACAAGCTTGATTTGAAGTTTTGAAAGATGATTTTTTTCAA
>DAOQAY010000002.1:0-40531 GCA_035354435.1 bacterium | reverse complement strand
CAGAGTAGTTTGATACAGTCTTATGCATATATTATTGCATATGAGTAATATTTGCATATGAAGCTGTAAAACTTCTGTGTTCAGAGAAAAATTGTGCCGGCGGTCTTGAAAATATTGATGAAGATGTTTATTTTTCATACAATCTGGATATTGATCCGGACGGAGATGCAGATACGGAATATAATGATGACTCTATAATTCCTGATGAGATTGAAACTGGTGGTTGTAATATTATAATTTTTTAAAAAGGAGAAAGAAAATGGGAGTGCTTGATATTTTTAAACTCAAGACAAGAGTTCTTCCCGTTGAGCTGACAACATTGAATTTTAATGCTTCCATAAAAAATTCCCCTGTTCCGGTTCTTGTGGATTTTTATTCGAACACATGCCTTCCATGCCGTCAGATGGCAAAAACCGTTACAAAATTTGCTACCGATTTTCAGGGAAGAATAAGGGTCGGTGCGTTTAATATCGAGCAGGATACGGAAGGAAAGATCGTAATTCCTAATAAAGTCAGAGCTGTCCCGACACTTATAATATTTGTAAAAGGTGAACCAGTTGAAACTTTTACCGGTCTTACCGGTTATTTGAAATTGCAGGAATCTCTTGAGAAGATAGAAGCAAAAAAGAAATGATCAGTTCATTTTGAAAGAAACTTTGTCTCCCGGTTTTATTCTACTGCTTTCATTCCAGTTTATCTCAAGCACAAATCTTGCAGGAAAAACGCTCGGCAGTGTTGATTCGCTGTACGAAATACCTTTTTTGATAGAAACAACTTTATATTCTGAATCAATATAGATGATTGCAAGCTCCACAGATGTGTTTTTCATCCAGAAATAACGAGGTGCGTCGTCATTGAAAATAAAAAAAAGACCTGTTCCTTTTTTAAGTTCCTTGCAGTTCATAAGACCTTTTGTGTGCTTTTCCTCAGTATCAGCAATGCCCACAGTGAATAAAAGTCTTTCTCCGTTAGAACCATTGATTGATATTGTCGCATCAGGATTGTATGTGCAGATCGTTTCAGCCGAAATGACTGAAAGTTGAAACTGCAGCAAGATCAATGCGGCTGTTTTTAGAAGTGATCGCAATGTCAGGCTCCTTTGAATAAATTACTTTTCCAATCGGATAAGCTCCTTTAATTATACTGTCTGAAGTAAAAAGAAGAATAAATTCCTCTCCGCTGCCCAGAATAAGATCAAAAACCGGAATAGAGAGCAGCTCTGCTGTTCTTTTAACTTCTTCGTGAATGGGAATTTTATCAAAATCTATCTCTAATCCTACATTTGATGCGACAGATATGAGTTCAAGTTCTGATTTTAAAGAATCGCTGATATCAATGGCACAATTTATTTTATTTAAAGATTCGGGTATGTGTCTGAACGGGTCAGGGAAAAGGAATCGGTTCTTTGATTCTTCAAATCCGGCAGTTCCGTTCATTAAATGCAATAATCCGCACTTTGACAATCCGGTATGCGATGCAAGAAAAACGGTATCGCCAGGTTTTGCACCGCTCCTTAAAAGAAGTTTTTCAGGTTTTTCACCGAACATTGTGGCACCGATCATAAAAGACCTGCCGCCTGTTGTGTCTCCGCCCATAAGTTTAATGTTATATTTCTCTGAAAAGCGCTTTACACCTGAAATGATCTTTGCGGCAGTTTCGTATCCGTTCTCCGGAATTGCAATATTAAAAAGAAAATGTGCCGGAATCGAACCCATTGAGATAATGTCGCTGGCGTTGGCTGCCATCAGTCTCCATCCGATTGCTTCTGGCGGCATGAAATTCAAGTCAAAATGAATTCCTTCACACATATGGTCTGTCGTAACAACAAGTGACTTTTCATTCCAGACGGCGCAATCATCACCGGTAAAAGTATTTCCGGTACCTGTGATAAGATTAATAATGTCCCATTCTCTGTTTTTCAGCACAGTTATTCCTTATTTTGTCCAGAACGATTTCGTAAAAAGTATCAATACTGTAAAAATTTCAAGTCTTCCCACAATCATTGCAAAGGCGAGAGTCCATTTTACATAATCAGGAAAGAAAGCGTAATTTTCCACAGGACCTACAGAACCGAATCCGGGGCCTATATTTCCTACTGCTGATAATGAAGCTGTGAAAGAGGTTAGAATATCAGCTCCTGATGCCGCACAGACAGAAGTTGTCGCAAGTACGGTAAAAGCATACAGAAAAATAAATGAACCGATAGAGTATACAATGTCTTTTTTTACAACTTTTCCGTCTATCCAAAGCGGGAGTACAGCTTTCGGGTGAAGGAGATATTTCATTTCATTCAGTCCCAGCTTGAACATCGTGGCGAACCGTATTACTTTTACTCCGCCGCCTGTAGAGCCGCTGCAAGCTCCTATGAACATGAGAAGAAATACAATAAATTGAGATAGATACGGCCATTTTTCATAATCGGCGGTTGAAAAGCCGGTCGTGGTTATTATCGATGCAACTTGAAATGATGCAAACCTGAAAGATTCAGAAATAGTCTGATATGCAGTTTTGTAAAGGTTGAGTGTGGCAATGAGTGTTGTAACTGCTATTATGGCAAGGTAAGTTTTTATTTCGATGTTGTTAAATATGTTTTTTGTTCTTCCGGTCAGCAACCTGTAATGAAAAGTAAAATTCATACCTGCAAGGATCATGAAAATTGTGATTATGCCGTCAATATAGGCTGAATTATAAAATGCAACAGATGTATTTTTTGTTGAAAATCCGCCAGTGGCAAGAGTTCCGAAAGTGTGTGTGAAAGCATCAAAATAGTTCATTCCTCCGATACGGAGAAGTATCACCATTACTAAAGTCATTCCGATATAAATATACCAGAGCACTTTAGCTGTTTCAGCAATCCGCGGAGTAATTTTGTCGACTGCCGGTCCTGGAGCTTCTGCATTAAAAAGCTGAATTGCTCCGACACCAAGCATCGGCAGTATTGCGACTGTGAGAACAACAATTCCCATGCCTCCGAGCCAGTGAGTAAGGCTTCGCCAGAAAAGCATTGAATACGGAAGAGTTTCAATAGAGGTCAGTATTGAGGCTCCGGTAGTTGAAAAACCGGATGCTGTTTCAAAAAAAGCATCACAAAATGAAGGTATTACACCTGAAAAATAAAACGGCAGAGATCCAAGTGCAGATGAAAAAAACCATCCAAGTGTGACCATAAGGAATGATTCTCTTGTCGAAAGTCTGGGAAATGACCAGTTCCGTCCTGCAAAAAGAGTGAGTGCCGTCAGCAGAAGAGTTGTCAATGAGACGAGTGCAAACCAGAACGCAGATTCTTTTTCACCGTAGTAAACAGCTATTCCAGCCGGAATTATCATAAAAGCGGCAATGACTGCCATAAGAACGGAAAGTGATTTAATTAAAAATCTGAAATTCATTAAATACCTGAAAAGATATTTTCAACTTTTGAAGAGACATGACTTTTGAGGATTACTATTACACTGTCATCAGGCATCAATAGAAAATTTCCGTCAGGAATGTTCACTGCACCGTTCCTTGTCACGGCGACAACAATAGAATCATTAGGCATTTTAAGGTCTTTCAGAGCTTTTCCTTTCGAGTGGCAGTTTTCTGTTATAAGGAATTCTATCGCTTCAGCATCACCTTCAAAAAGACTGTGAAGACTTCTGATGTGTCCTTTTCTGATATATTTAAGAATAGCATCAACGGCACTTCTTTTAGGACTGACGGTTACATCAACGCCGAGCTTCTGAGCAATTGACATATAACTGGATTTACTTACAAGCGAAACGGCTCTTTCAACTCCAATGTTTTTTGCATATAACGCTGTGATTATATTGAGTTCCTGATTATCTGTGACAGTGACAATAAGGTCGTTATTTCCGAGTTTCTCTTCTTCATATATATCTTCATCGCGAATGTCTTCGTTCAGAACAAGAACATCGGGATACATTCTAGATATTTCTTTGGCTTCCTCATAATCTTCAATAATAACAGTTAGTTTGATGTGTCTGGAAGAAAGAACACGGAGAAGATTCCTTCCTATTCTTGTTGTTCCGATTATCAGTGCACTTTTAACTTTCAGAACTTTTTTGCCGGTCTTTCTTAAAATATATTCCATCGCTTCGCTATCTGCCACAAGGAAAATATTGTCACCTTCCTTTATAACGGTATCACCGGACGGAATGATCTCCTTGTCGCCTCTTTTGATGTATGCAACGATGAAATGTCTGTTTAGCTCCCGTCTGATCTTGTGCAGAGGTTTGTTCTTAAATATCGAATTTTTCTCAACAATTCCGCCTCTTATCGTGATATCTGTCCCTTCAAATGATATTACATCTGTTGCTGCACCGCGGTCAATGATCTCGGTGATCTGTTTTGCAGCTTCTATCTCCGGAGATATTACATAATCTGCTCCGAGAAACGGTCTGCCTAGAACTTCAGCGTGGGAATAATTCAAATTTCTTACACGGGCTATCTTTTTGATATTATTGAAAGTTGAGGCAATGGAGCATGCTATGAGATTTATTTCATCACTTTCAGTAACGGCAATAAAATAATCTCCTTCCTGAATGTCTGCATCAATAAAAGTCTGAAGACTGTTGATCTCACGATTCAGGATTATGCAGTCAAGCTCGCTCTCAAGGAATTTGAATCTGGCAGGGTCCTTTTCGATCAGCACGACATCCTTTCCCTCTTTTATGAGATGTCTTGCAATATCGTATCCGACCGATCCTGCTCCGGCAATAACAAACTTCATTACAAAACCTTAAAATCTAATGAAATAATCAACTTCGGCAATCTTAGAGAAAGTAATTTTATTGTCAAATTTAGTATGTCGGGTAAAATCTGGCTGTAAATGGAAAAGGAAGGAATAACATGAAGAAACTTGTTGCAGCACTTTTTGTTTTTTTTGTTTTGTTTGAGATTTCGGCAGTAACTCTTGAATTGGATCCTCAAAAATTTAAAATTAGTTACTCTAGTGAAATATTGATAGAAAAAACTGTGCTTGATACAGATGCAAAAACGGTGTCATTTTTTATGTTTATATCTGATAACTGGTTGAAAAAGCTGGATGATCTCTCTCTCGAAAAACTCAACAGATATTATTTGAATCTGCTTATTTCAACAAAAATAGATTTTAAGAACATAAAGTTTTTTGTCAGATCGAATATGTCATCGGATTATGTTTCGATAAGAGATCTTCTGCCGGAGCTTCCGCCTGTTCCCAAAAAAGAGGGAAATGCAGTGCCACAGCTAAAATCGCTTGTTCCTCAGAAACTGTATGGAAATGTCGAAGGCGGGTTGAGTGGAAAGACGATTTATGTGAGTCCGGGGCATGGCTGGGTCTATGATACTGACAGTTTGACATGGAGCACTCAGCGCGGAATTACTCAAGGGATGAGAGAAGATGATTCAAATACTGAGATTGTCAGCTATTTTCTTGTTCCATATCTTCAAAATGCAGGAGCTTTTGTGTTTTCGGCAAGAGAAACGGACAGAAATGAAAGTTTTGTTGTTGTGGATGATGCTGACGGATCGGCTTTCCCCGCATCAGGAATTTATGAAGAGGGCGGCATCTGGGCGGAGACAACATCGGGGAAAGGTTACGGAAGAACTTCATATCCGATTGATATCAACAATAATGTTTTCGAGAACGGAAAGTACCGTTATGCAACCGCAGGAAGCGGAGCGTGGGCAAGATGGACTGCAAATATTCCATCAGACGGCAGTTATCATGTCTATGTTTCGTACAAAGCCTACACTGACAGGGCGCAGAATGCTGTCTACACGGTAAATCATGCAGGCGGTTCGACAGAAATTACAGTCAATCAGCAGCATCATGGAAGCACATGGGTCGATCTTGGCAGTTTTTTCTTCAAAAAAGGGAGTTCAATTGAGCATAGTTCCGTAACTCTGAATAAAAATAATGAAGCTGAAAACGGGTCAATTATAATTGCTGACGCAGTAAGGTTCGGCGGCGGAGACGGTTTGATAAGCAGAAACGGCGTAACATCAGATACACCACGATGGGAAGAAGCGGCGAAAGTTCATGCACAGTTCCTTGGTGCCCCTGCAACTGTTTATCAATCAAGTGTGAACGATAGAACTTCAGATGTTACGGCAAGAAGTCGCTGGGCGGCATGGGAAAACGAGGCTGGAACTGATGATTCGCTCTATCTTTCATGGCATTCAAATGCCTACAACGGTACAACGAGAGGAATTTCAACTTATATCTATAGCAGTGATGATCCGGGGTCAACCTATGTGACAACTGAGGCGGCAGAAGGCAGTGCTCATCTTGCGGAACTTATTCATGGTAGAATCCTCAATTCCGTTAAATCATTGTTCGATCCATCGTGGTATGAATATGGAAGCGGTCTTTACAGTGCGTATTTCGGAGAGATAAACCCGAGTTATAACAATGAAATGCCGTCATGTCTGGTCGAGCTTGCTTTTCACGATAATGAGACAGATGCTCTGATGCTCAGAAATCCAAAATTCAGGGATATTGCTGCCAGAGCGGCATATCAGGCGATTGTAAAATATTTTGCAGATAGAGACGGTTATGAGCCTGTTTATCTTCCTGGAACACCCCGGAATTTAAGAACGGAAACCGATACTGACGGATCTGTAACGCTTTTCTGGGATGAACCTGAAACAGATGCTGATTTTTATCTTGGTCATCCGGCAACAGGTTATATTGTTCAGAAAAGTTATGACGGATATGCGTTTGACAGCGGTACTGATATAGGCAATGTATTTGAATTTACTGAAAATAATCCTGATCATGGCAAACCGTTGTATTTCCGTATCATTGCTTATAATGACGGAGGCGTTTCATTTCCGAGTGTTGCGGCAGGTGCAATCCCGGCAAAAACAGGAGCTCAGATCCTTGTAATTGACGGGTTTGAAAGAGTTGATGCAAACACTCCGAGATTTAATGTCGGGATATCTGGTAATAATAGATATATACTTGAATATATTAACAGTTTTAATTATTTCATTCAATATGCGGATGTGCTTGAAGCACTTGGATTTGCAGTCGATTTTTCGCAGAAAAGCAATCTGGAATCTATTGATCTGAATTCTTATGATGCTGTCATCTGGTATGCCGGAGAGCAGTCTTCTAACGATACGACTTTTACAACTTCAGAGCAGTCTGTGATAACTCAATTTATTGAAGACGGCGGAGCATTTTTTGTGAGCGGATCTGAAATTGGCTGGGATCTTGTGGAAAAGGGAAGTGTTACGGATATAGCATTTTTCAATGAAGTGCTGAATGCAGATTACATTAATGATTCTTCAGGACTCTATACTTTCTCAGGGAATGGGGATTTTGCAGGAATTGAAGGATTGTATGATGATGGAACATATTTCTATCAGGCTGATTTTGCTGATGTTATCAAACCTTTTAATGCTGATGGAAGTGAGATGCTTTATTATGATTCTGATGAAAACCTCAGTGCAGGAATTCTTACAAATACAGGTAAAAAGGTTGCAATTCTCGGGTTTCCTTTTGAAACGATTCTCAGCTTAGAAACAAAAACTGCGATAATGAGCAAGGTTCTCGAAAAGTTTGAAATAACACCGGAAGAGATTCCTGATGAAAGTCCGGATGAGAGCACTGACATCGAAACACCGGATGAAACAGTTGATGAAAATTCAGATATGTTTGTTGCAAATGATGAAGATGCCGTATTTATTGATGAATCTTTGAATGATGACGATGAAATAACAGTTGATAATGATAGTATTGAGGAGTCAAAAAAAACTAAAAATGGGTGTTCAGCGTTATTGATAGATTAATAAAAATTATTTATTGAATCTGACGACTGTCACTGAATCGCCGCCTTCTTCATTTGCTCCTGCATCAAAGACGAAATTATATCTGGTTTTCAGATCCGGCAGTAGATCGCGGATGAATTTTTTGAGCTTTCCTGAGCCGTGGCCGTGAATTATTGTGAGAGATACAGCTCCGCCGCCGTATGCTGTGTCGAGTGATTTTTCGATCTTTTCTGCTGCATCTTCAGTGAATAATCCTCTGACATCGCAAGTTTCAACATATTTTGCTTCGATCTGATTTTTATTGCCCGAAGCTTTAACTTCTTTGTCGATCTTTAAGACAATAAGTCTGTCCACAGGTGAAAACAGTTTTTTCCCATGGCAGTTGTACTCAGCTTTATCTCCTTTGATCTGCTGGAGAATTCCTTCAAGTTTGAGAAGTTTGTCATAAACAGTCGTTTTCCCGAAAATGACTGAATCTGCCATTTCACTGAGCTTAACGCCTTCTTTTTCGTCAAGGCTGACTTTCTGACGGTTTATTGCATCAGTAAGATTTTCTTTTTCCTTTTTCAGCAATGCAACCTGTTCCGGTGCTTTTCTTGTGTCAATACTCAATATTTTCTTTTTCAAAGCAGCCTCCTCGTATTCAACAAGTTTTTTAAGGGAGAGAAGCCTTTCCTGTTCGAACTTCTTTTCTTTTATTTCAAGCCGTTCTCTGATATCTGCCGCTTCTTTTTTTTCCGATAAAGCCTGTGCCTGTAGAATTTCGGTTTCATTCTTAAGTTCATCAAGCTCTTCCTCTTTTTTACGCAATCTGTTTATGAGAGGTTCAATATCATCATTTTTAGTCATGAGAAGTTTTTCAAGTTTTTTAATAAATTCCTTGTTGAAGCCGATCTTTTTGACAAGAGCGAGAGCATTACTGCTTCCTACAAGATTATATATGAACTTATATGTCGGTTTGTCGGTATTAAAATCAAAACCCATCGCTATAGGGATAAACCGTCTGTCCTCAAGAGCAATAGATTTAACTTCGGCAAGATGACTCGTAACTATTGTGTGACAGCCGATATCGGCAATAAATTCGAGATATGCCCGGGCTATTGCTCCGCCTTGAAGCGGATCTGTGCCGGTTCCGATCTCATCAATAAGCACAAGACTTTTTCCGGTTGCATCATCGGCAGTTTGTGAAAGCTGTTTCAGATGGGATGAAAAGCTCGATTCTCCGGATACGGCACTCTGATTATCTCCAAGCACAAAAAAAATGTTGTCAAAGAACGGCAGTCTGGCTGAGGTTGCTGGAACTGGAAATCCTCTCATCGCAAGTTCTGCTATTGTTGAAACGGTTTTAAGTGCAACAGTTTTGCCACCGGCATTGGGACCGCTTATTACCATTATCTTTTCATCGTTGGAAAGCACAAAATTGTTTTTAACTGTGTTTTTTCCGGCACTCAGAAAAACAGGAGGATACCATGCGTTCTCAAGTTTTATTTCGTTGTTGCAGAACTCAGGAATAACGCAGTCAAATTCTTTCATCCATTTGTATTTGGTATGAAGTGATTCAAGATGAAGCGCACTCTGGATACATTTTGTCAGATAGTTGAAATTCCTGTGAACGAGTCCTCTCAATTCTTTCAATATCTTAATGATCTCCTCAAGTTCAGCAGCGGCAAGAAGAGAAAGGGAGTTGTTGTGTTCGATCAGTGGCAGTGGTTCGAGAAATGCTGTCTGACCGGTTCTGCTGTAATTATGGATCACACCTTTCATTTTTCTTTTAAATACCGACTTGAATGGGAGTACATAACGGTCGTCCCTGATAGTGAACCAGTCTTCCTGAAGAAAGTTGTTGTATTCCGTGCTCAGGATCATTTTCTTTATTTCAGAAGTGATGTTCCTGTGAGTATCTCCAAGCTGTTTTCTAATCTTCGCAAGCTCAGGAGTGGCGTTTGAACTGACTTCACCTTTTTCGTTAATGGATTGTTTGATAGTCATTTCAAAGCTTATATTATATTCGAAATTAAAAAGAGAAGCCACGCCTTCCGCCCAGTCATGCTGGTTTATTTCCTCGCCGGTTTTTCTAATAATACCGAGAAAATCACCGATTATGCGGTAATCTTTCGCTTCAAGAGGGTCATTATTTTCAAAAGCACTGATAATGTCATTGAGCTGGTCAAGTCTGAAAGAGAAGATGCGGGCGCCGATTTCAAAAAGGGTTCCGACCTCTTTTATCATCTTGAATTCTTTCTGAGCATTTTCCTTAGAAACCGGTGTCATTGAATGAAGATATTTTTTTCCTGACTCAGAGAGTGATTTCTGACATATCCAGTCAATAATTGAGATCCATTCGTTATTCATATTCTACCTGTAAAAAAGTTTCCGGATATCATTCATCGTTTGAGATCATTTTGGGAGCTTTGAGAGAAACGCTGAGTATTTTTTCAAGATTAAAACCATTCTCACGGAGAAGATAGTAATATTCCTTTTCGGCTTTTTCGGATTTTTCACCGATCTCACCGTATGATGCGTAATCGGATTCTTTCATCGCAGCAACAGCCTGACAGCTATTCTTTATTGCAGACCTCCATTCGTCATCTGCAAAGAACTCGGCAACAAAAGGAGTGTGGGCGCATTGAAAAGGTTTGAATTTGTTTATTTCACAGAGATTTGAATTCAGAAATACACATTTTGTTCCGGATTTTTTTAAAACAAGATAAGGCATATACATATATGATCCGGTGTTTTCAATTATCTCCAGCATTATATATTCAGTATATTTGTCGACAGTTTCCTGAATTGAAAGATTGAAATTCCCGGAGATCTTTTTTATATCGTCAGGATAAAGGAAAACAGAGCCGTCGCCCTTGCAGCACGCTCCGCAGATCTTACAGTTAAATGAGTTCATAATTCCCTTTTTGTTGCAATCAGGTTGCTAAAATAATTGAGTGCTCTGGCACTGTTAAAAAGCCTGATGTTTGATGATCCGGGAAAGGCTCTTACACCGCCTTGCACTTTAGGTTTGGATGTTGTCGATCCCCAGACAGGAAAATCATCATCAGTAACGATCATATGTTTTATGAAATTACCCATTTCGTTTGCCATTCTGGATGTTTTATCTGTCGCTGTGCCGTTTATGTCTGATGCGGAAAGACCGTTTGCAAGAAGAATAGACAATGCAGTATCAGGTTTTTCAGTGATTGCTTTTATTGAAATGCCGCCTCTGAAATCATCAAAATTTCTGTAGTCGAACCTCAGTGAATTCAGATAAGTTTCCCTGTCTTTCAGAAAAGATCTGACCGCTTCTCCCAAGATAGGAAAACCGGAAGGATCAATTTCACAAATCGAGGAAATGAATCTTATCTTGTCTTCAGGTTTCATCTTTTCAAATTTTCCGGCAGATCTTTTTAAAGCTCCGGCCAGTTTTATTTCAATGTCAGCATCTTTGTTTGCGGTTAATGCTGTATTTATAAAAATTCCTGTGAATGACGGGTTGTTATCGATCAGCTCAATTATCTTTTCAATATTTCGGAATTCTTTCAAGTATTTCGCAACAGCTTCCTGTTTTTCTGAACATTTTTCCTTGCAGAGCGAATTCAGAAGGATAATCAAAGCCTTTATTTCATCACTCTTGTTATCCGAACCTTCTATGAAATTAAATGATCTTACTGCAGCATCAGAAAGAGATGGATCTTTAAGTGGTGTTGAAACTTTGAAAAGCGCCATTGCCGCATAAGCCTGCGAAACAAGAGAATCTTTTTCATCAGTAGGTTTCCCGCTGAATATTTCAAGTCCGCTTGTGAATTTGCCTGAAGATTCCTGAATGTTTTTAAGATGTTTGCTTATGAAAAGTGCAGAAATCCTGTCAGAGTATCCGGTTTTGTTCAAAGTGGAATTCCCTGAAAACGGAATCATTTCGCCGTTATGCTCAATAAACTGGACGGTTCTGTATATAAATATCGAAGCTTCCCCTTTTTTATACTCGTCTTTTTCCAGACCATACTGCCGTCCTTTTTTATCAAGCAGATCAAAAGGATTGTTCTGATATTCATCAGGAAGAACTCTTATTTTTGCTCCCCGTGATTCAAGATAAAGACCGTCAACACCTTTTTTCATAAGCGAAACCGCATATTCGGGTGTTTTGTTTTCGATGAATGTGTACTTGCTATGAAAATAAAGAAGAAGTCTGAGGTTGTTGATATCGATATTTTTTAACTTCACGATGTCTGTCAACAGCTTTTTCGAGTTTTTAGTTATCTGTGAAAGTTGAGTGTCGACATATGAGACTGATGCTTCTGTTTTCCCTTCAGAATTCTTGAAAAGTAAAGTAATGGTGTATTTTGAATCCGTATCTGGTCCGGAACATTCATTTTTTCTTATACAATTTATAATTTTCTGCGCGGCACTTTTATTGTCTGACGGCACTTTCTGGATCAGCACGCCCTTTTGTCCGATAAAAAGATAATCAGATTTGTGTAAATTTCCCATTAAAGATATTGATTTTAAAAATGGTGATCCGTTCAGTTTTTCACTGGGAATGAAAATACAGTTGTTTTCTATTGCATCAAACCCGGATTCACTCTCAACATTGCTTTCAACAACTTTATACGAATTGTCACATTGATCGGAAATAATACGGTCAAGTTTTTCCTCTGGTTTCAGCAGTTCCTGTCCTACAGTAATAATAGAAAAAACAACTGTTGCACTGAGAATAAGTAGAGATATTATTTTAAGAAGCTTTTCACTTGTGATCATTAATGCTATTCGCCGTTTTCAGAACCTTCATATAATTTGAGGAAGTCTGCGTTTACTGAAATGGCTGCCTTTCCTCTGAGATCGTCAACATAATTTTGAAGAATGCCCGATATTTTACCTGATCTTAATTTGTTTCTAATAGTTTCTTTTTCGGCATCATATTTTGTCATATCAGCAGCTTTAAACTCTTTAATCCATGCAATAACATTGTTTTTCTCTTCGGTTACAAAAACTTCATCAAGCATTCCGTCCTTTTTTTCAAATATCTTCTGAACGAATCTCGGGCTGAAGCCTACACCCTGAACAAATTTTGTGTCTTTTGTAATACTGAGAGCTTCTTTCTTTTCGATGTTCCAATCCGGGAACATTTTTGCAATATTTTCAGGAGTCATGTTCATATCTTTCTTTATTTCTTCAAAAAGTTTCTTTGAATCGGTTGATATCTTGGCATCAATGATCGTTTTCAGGATCATTTCTTTTGCTACAGCATCTTTTGAGTTTTCAAAAGTGGTCTTTCCTTCAGCACCTTCTTTGCTGTACTTGGAAACATTATCTTCAAAATGCAATTTAACCTTGTTAAGATCGGTTTCAAGAAGTTTCTTTATTTCTTCATCTTTAATAGATGCTGCAAGCTTTTCCTTCACTTCGTTCTTAAGTACGGCTTCTGAAAAAGTGATTACAGACACATCGTATTTTTCATTTTCAAGAATATAGTTCTCTTTCATTTCAGTTTCAGAAATGCCGACGCTCTGGAAAAGAAAACTTCTCAGCTTCTTTGATAAAAGCTGAAGTCTGATCTTATGTTCGTATGCTGCAACAGTTGTATTAAGTGTGAACTGCACCATTTTGTTGTAGGAATCCCTGTCAAATTTTCCATTGTTACGGAAATAAGGAGTTTCAACGATCTCTTTTCTTACTTCTTCATCAGAAACCTTAAAACCGAGCTCCTCAGCTTTCTGTGCCATGAGCACTTCACCGATAAGACCGTCAAGGGTCTTTTGTGAAAGTTTCATCTGTTTTGCAGTTTCATTATTGAATGCATCCTTATAAACTCTCTGATAATAATCAAAAAGATTTGAGTATGCAAAACGGAATTCGGAAGCGGAAATTATTTCACCGTTAACACTTGCCGCATAGTTCTTTTTTTCACTACAGCCTGCATCATCACCGGGACCGAATGAAATTACGAAAGTAACAATAATAGCGACAAACATTAATGAAACAAGAATAGAACTGCTTTTTTTTCTGATGTCAGCAAACATGTATAAACCTCTTCTAAAAATAAGGATACAAAAATAACACGAGCGATTGTATAGATAGTATATTAAAAATCAATATTTTGATTCTATATTTATGTGAAGTAAAGAAAGGGAGAATGTATGAGAAAAATCAGTGTCTTTTGCGACTGACTCTTGGATTGCCTCTTTCGGACATGGCTTTTTTTGTAACTTGCATGGTTTTTTCTGATTGCGAATTTTCAGGCATGAACAGATGTTTTTCCATTTTAGGTATGACACGACCTGTAAGTTTCTGAATGTCTTTGAGATATTCCCGTTCTTCGCTGTCACAGAATGATATTGCGCATCCAGTGAGTCCGGCTCTTCCTGTTCTGCCTATTCTGTGTATATATGTTTCAGGGATATTGGGCAGATCAAAATTTATCACATGAGAAAGTTCATCAATATCAATTCCACGAGCCGCAATATCTGTTGCAACAAGCACTCGGCACTTGCCTTCCTTAAAATCGCTAAGCGCCCGCTGTCTTGCACTCTGAGACTTGTTGCCATGTATTGCTGAAGCGGTGACACCGTCATGACGGAGATCTTTTACAACTTTATCGGCACCATGCTTCGTTCTTGTAAAAATAAGCGCTGAGACTATCACCGGATCTTTAAGAAGATGGGCAAGCAGGTTTTTTTTATTTCCTTTATCAACAAAATAGCAGACCTGAGATATCGCTTCTGCAGTAGATGTTACAGGGGTGACTTCAACTTTAACCGGAGCAATCAGTATTTTTGAAGCAAGAGTAAGGATATCTGACGGCATGGTGGCTGAAAAAAGAAGGGTTTGTCTTTTAGAAGGAAGTATCTTGATAATTCTTTTTATATCGTGAATAAATCCCATATCCAGCATTCTGTCGGCTTCATCAAGAACAAAAGTGTCCAGATGATCAAGTGAAATGTATCCCTGATTGTGGAGGTCAAGAAATCTGCCCGGTGTGGCGATCAGAACATCAACGCCCTGTTTGAGGCTGGAAACCTGACTGAATTGATTTACTCCACCGAAAATAACAGTATTTCTGACATGAGTGTGTCTGCCATAAGTGGTAAAACTCTCACCTATCTGTATTGCAAGTTCCCGTGTCGGCGTGCAGATCAGGGTTTTAATGTTCCTTCTTCCTTTTACACTGGTATGATTTGTGTGTATTTTCTGGATTATCGGAATTGCAAAAGCGGCTGTTTTCCCGGTTCCGGTCTGTGCTATGCCGAAAATATCCTTTCCTTCAAAGATCACAGGGATGGCACGGGTCTGTATCGGTGTGGGGGTGGAGTATCCTTCTTCTTTCAAAGCGAGAAGAATAGGCGGAATAATATTCATCCTGTCAAATGTGTTCAATGTCATCATTGCTCCATTAAGATTGTTTAACGAATTATGGTGCCGGAGGCCGGAATCGAACCGGCATGGAGTTGCCCCCGCTGGATTTTGAGTCCAGTGCGTCTACCAATTTCACCACTCCGGCAGAAATTGACAGGGAATTCTACACCAGGCTTGAGAGTTGTCAAATTTTTAGATCAGATTTTCAATGCCAGAACGATTCTGTTATAGACTTCTTCGACAGTACCGGTGCCGTTGATACTGAAACCGATGCCCTTTTTTCTGTAGTAACCGGCGATGGGAGCGGTTTTAAGTGTGTATTCCTGAAAACGGGATTTAACCGTTTCAGGGTTGTCATCGGTACGGCCTTCGATGGAAGCTCTTTTCAGAATTCTGCTGACAGATTCATTTTCAGTCAGCATAAGCTCAATAAAATGATCTAGTTTCATATTCATAGAAACAAGAAGATCATCGAGCATTTCAGCCTGTTTCAGTGTTCTGGGAAAGCCGTCAAAGAGAACACCTCTTTTCTGAAGTGAATTATGCAGTTTTTTTGAGAAGATCTCGAAAACGGTGATGTCATCAAGCAGTTTCCCAGAGTTGATGATGTTTTCAGCTTTGATGCCGATTTCAGATTTTTCAGCGATTTCACTTCTGATAAGGTCTCCGGTTGAAATGTGAACAAGCCCCAGCCGCTCGGAAAGAAGTTTGCACTGAGTGCCTTTACCCGCTCCGGGTACTCCGAAAATTACAATATTCATATTCATTTCTCCAAAAAAGTTTCTAAAGTATATCTGTAAAATCATATTTGTTAAAAAATTTTAGAATGTTTTTGATAAAATTAATCAATTGTGTTATATAACGGCATGAAAAATGGAAGATCTCTGGCACTATTTGATTTTGACGGAACAATAACAACAAAAGACAGTTTTCTCGATTTTTCGATCTTTGTTCTGGGGAAGCTGCGATTTTACGCATTAGCCGTGACACTTCTGCCTCATATTACACTCTATTTTTTTAAAATGATTTCTGGAAAAACCCTGAAGGAAAAATTCTTTAGAAAAATGATAAAAGGCTGGAGCGAGGAAAAGTTTGACAGGTATGCTCTTGATTATACAAAGAAAAAACTTCCGGCAATATTGAAACATTCAGCACTGGATGCGATAAAAGCTCACGGGGAAAAAGGTGACGAGGTTGTGCTTGTCTCTGCATCGGTAGAACAGTGGTTGAAATATTTTGCTCTTGATCAGAATATGAAACTTATTGCCACAAGACTTGTGATCGAAAATGGTGTTTTTACCGGAGCTGTCGATGGTGAAAATTGCCATGGACCTGAGAAGGTGAGGCGAATTCTTGAAATATACAACCCCGATGATTTTGAACAGGTTTATGCTTACGGTGATTCTTCCGGTGACAGAGAAATGCTTCTGATCTCGGGTAATAAGTTCTATAAATATTTCAGATAATACCTAAATATTTTGAAAACAAAGTTTTTTCTGTTATATTCGGTTTACGAATTCTGTTCTGGGTGGTGTTTGTAAGTTGCAAAATTTGGAAAAAGAATATAAAAAACTGTCAGATGAACTGATAGAAAAAGATAAAGAGATCATTTCTCTCAAGCAGAGGATTTCTGAACTTCACAAAGAAAAGGAAAAAATAGCCGATTCTGTCAGAGATGAATATCTTCATACCAGTGACTGGGTTAAAGATGCACTCGAAAAGGTGGTTTATTTTTCCGCAATCGAGCTTCAGCCTGCTGCTACGGATATGTTTTTTGAAAAGATAGTTCAATTTCTGGGTGAAGATTTTTTTGGTTACGAGTATTGCGGCTTTTTCAGGTTTAATCAGTCCGGATCAAGATGGGAAGTGATGTCTGAAAACAAATCGACAAACAAAGATCATTCTAATATTCCGGAATTTAACGGAAATGCCGTACTTGAAGAAGAGCAGGAATATTTCAATTTTTCTGAGATCTCCGGAAACAGTTACATGATAAATATTTCGCTGACCGGAACCGATAGAAAATTTTCTCAACACGATTTTTCGTTTTTTTCACTTTTCATGGTTCTTGCAGAGTCAATGTTGAATATGAAGTTTGCCGACAGGGAATTGCGTGAAAAAATGATAGAGAATTCCAGTATTCACAATTCCAACAGGATAATAAGCAGTCTGAATGAAGAAAAGATATCGTTTGAAGATGCTTTGAACGAGCTTGTAAGTATGCTGAACATAGATTCATTCCTTTTTGCCCGCAGCGGTATGCACAACGATGATCTTAAAATAGTTCTTTCAAATAATGTTCAGACAAGAAGCTGGGATGATTTTCTCAGGCAGACTCTTGAATCTGAAGATCACTTTCAGGAAAACTGGCTGATTCTTCCGATGATCGATGAATATCTGATTGTGTATGGTGTCACTTGTTTCATGCTTTCATCAAATCCTGGGATAAAATCAGTTCAGGAAAGGGTGCTTGAATCGGCCATTCCGCAATTCAGTACAGTGGTTTCTCAGAAAAAGCTGCACAAGGATGCTATAACCGATGAGCTGACCGGCGCCTATAACCGGAGATATGTTTCTAAACTGCTCGAAGATAAGTATAAAAGATCAAAGACAGATCCAAGAACATGTTTTTCTGTGGCAATGCTTGATATTGATAACTTTAAAACTGTGAACGACACTTACGGGCATCAGGCCGGAGATCTTGTGTTGAAAAATGTAGTCGCAGCTTTGAACAGGACGCTGCGCGAAGTTGATATAATAGGCCGGTTCGGCGGAGAGGAGTTTCTCATAATCATTTCTGCTGAAAAAGAGATTGTATCAAAAGTCTGCGAAAGGATAAGGGTTGCTGTTGAAAAGTTGATGACATCCTGGGAAGGTCATGAAATTTGGATTACAGTGTCAGTAGGTTGTGTTTCATCAATTGAAAAGACAAAGTCGCCTGATGAGCTGGTTGCACTTTCCGATGTATGCCTTTACGAAGCAAAAAAAACAGGCAAGAACAAAGTGGTTGAGTATTCAGCATAGAGAGGTGCATTGTGAAATTAATATCATCATTGCTGGTCATTTTATTCATCACACTGCAAGTTATCCCTGAAGAATCAACTGACAGTCAGCTTCTTTTTGCTGTTCAGGCTTTAAACATAGAAAAAGCAAGGCAGGCTATAAGAAATGGTGCCAATGTTAATGGTATTGATGAAGACGGCTGGCCTCTTTTTATTTCTGCAGTTAATAGCGAAAATGAAGGAATGATAAACCTTTTTCTCAGGAGCGGAGCCAAAGTCGATGTAACAGGTCCTGACGGTAAAACGGCTCTGATGCACTCGTTAAGTTCAAAAAAGACCAAGATAGCAGAGTGGCTTATAAAGTCGGGTGCCTCCATGACAGTTAAGGACAGTTCCGGCAAAACTGTTCTTATGTATGCCGCTGAAGCTGAATATGAACCGATAATAAAAAAAGCTATCTCAGCAAAAGCAGATGTGTATGCCAGAGATAAAAAAGGATGGAACGCATTGAATTATGCGATGAATGGAAGAAATAAAAATATAATTAAGCTGCTCGGACAATATGAGACAAAACCGACAGATTTTCTTATAGCTCTTGAAAATGGTGATACCATTAAAGTAAGAACTATGCTCAGACAGGGAATGGATCCGAATTTCAAAAACGAAAACGGGGAACCAGCAATATTCGTTGCCATAAAGTCTAACGACCGGATAATGCTTAAACTTCTTCTTGAATATAATGCTGATGTTAATTTTAAAAACAGCAAAGGATACACAATTCTAATGTACTGTCTGAGTGCAGGAAAAATTGAACTGGCTATGGAGCTGTTAAAATACGGGGCTCTTGCTGATTTTAATTATAAATATGCTGAAGGGAAAACTGCGTTGATGATTGCGATATTGTCTAAAGACAGGCGTTTTTTTCAATCTATAGTGAAATTCAGGCAGGATGTAAATCTCAGAGATGATTACGGAAATACAGCACTAATGTATGCTGCTGGAATGGGGATCGGCGATCTTGTAAAAACTTTGCTGGAAAAGGGTGCGAAAAAAGATATTCAGAGAAAAGACGGAAGAACAGCGCTTGATATTGCAAAGGCAAAAGGTTATGCCTATGTCACCAAACTTCTCGAGTGATCTTATAAATTATTCAGAATCGATTCGATCTCAAGTCTGTCTTCTGCGTCAGGACTTAATTCAAGATATTTTTTATAATGTTTTTTTGCTTCATTCTTATTTCCGGCGGCATTAAAAGATTCTCCGAGACCGAGATGTGCGTCCGGGTGGTCGCTTTTAATCGAAAGAGCTTTTCTGAATATTTCAATTGCCTTTTTATTATCGCCTTTGTCAAGAGTCTGCCAACCCCTTTTACATAAAGCGCTTAAAGATTCCTGTTTTTTTGGTGAAGATTCTTTTTTTACAGCCGGTTCATTATTCACAACATTTTCTTCAGGTTTTTCTGCCTGCTCAACTTTTTCTTCAGGCTTTATTTCAGGTTTTGTTTCAGCGACCTTTTCTTCAACAACCTGAACAGGTTCTTTATTTTCAATCTGAACAGGTTCTTCTCTGACAGCAACAATTCTTTTTTCCTCAACATTCCTGAAATAGAAGAAATATATTGCAGTACCAATGGCAGCCAGGATAAATATGGTTATGAATGCCTTTAACCCGGTTCTTTTCTTCGGGATATCTTCATCGTCAAAAAAAGACTTGTCAAATTCGTCGTCAGCATCATCTTTTTTAGAAGCTTTGATCATTTTTTCTGTTTCAAGCTTAGCAATGCGAGCTTTTTCAGCGACATCAGCAATTATTTTTTCTTGTTCAAGTTTGGCAATTCGTTCTTTTTCAATAGTTTCATCAACGGCTTTTTCTTCAGGCTCGGATTCAGGCTTAGTTTCAGGTTCAGTTTCAGGTTTTCGTTCAATCAGGTCGAAAAAAGGTGTGAGTTGCTCTATCTGGCTTAAACTTTCCCAGTCTTTACCATTTTTTGAAAAAAGATCATCAGACGCAACCTCCCTAAAAATTATTTTCTGTTGCAGCTGAGCAAGAGATTTGATTATAAGAATCGTTCCATCATCTTTTTTTAAAAGCAGATCCGAAAAAAAACTTTCTTCATAATTAAAAACCATATCAATTCTCCAGCAATTGTTGTCTGAAAAAGAGTAATATATAGAAATAACTTTGTCAAATATAGCGATTTAAATAGATACGATATATTTATTATAGTATAACAAAGTAAACGAAATGATTCTGTGTATAGCTAGAAAACATGAATAAAAACAAAAAAATAGGATATTTTAAAAAAACTATTGACATTTAAAAAAGAAACAAGTATAAAAACACATAACAATTCTATTGCCGCTTTTAATGAGGGGCCGTTTAGTAGAGGCGTAGCGGTAATTGCGACTTCGGTTGCTTTCTTCGGTATTTTCAAATAATTTCTGATTGTTCTAAACCTGCCCAGCCCCTCAATCTTTTTTGCAAGGGCGAAATAAGAAGAAATTGATCAAAGAATTATTTCTGGATGCTTTTGAACATTTCCTGAATTGAGCCTACTGATCCTAGAATTCCAGATGCTTCATAAGGCATGTAAACCACTTTGTTATCCTTGCCTGAAGTCATTGCAGAAAGTGCTTCAATATATTTAAGTGCGACAAGATATTGTGCAGGATCCATTTTTGTCTCTTTTATTGCATCGGCGATCTGTCTTATAGCTTCAGCTTCAGCCTGAGCAACAGTTATCTTTGCCTGAGCTTCACCCTGTGCTTTGAGGATGTTGGATTCTTTCATACCTTCAGCATAGTTGATGTTCTTTTGTTTTTCACCTTCAGACTCAAGGATCTTAGACTGCTTCTCACCTTCTGCGGTAAGTATGACAGCTCTTTTGTCTCTTTCAGCACGCATCTGTTTTTCCATCGCATTCTTGATGTCCTGTGGCGGATTGATGTCCTGAATTTCAACACGGTTTACTTTTACGCCCCATTTATCAGTTGCTTCATCAAGGATCTCAGTCATTTTTGTGTTGATATCATCTCTGCTGGAAAGGGTGTGATCAAGATCCATGTTTCCGATAATGTTTCTCAGGGTTGTTTTAGCCAGTTTTTCAATAGCTTCGGGAAGGTTGAAGATCTCATACATTGCTTTATACGGATCGGTGATCTGGTAATAAAGAATGGCATCGATCTCTATAACGACATTATCCTTTGTGATAACATTCTGTTTCGGAAAATCATGAACAGCCTCTCTCATATCGATAAGACTGATCTTGGAATTTACCGATATTTTTCTTCCGTCATACATCTGTCTGGTGACTTGATAGTCGATTTCTCTCGGTTTATCCACAATCGGAATAATAAGATTAAATCCGCTGTTTAAAGTTCTGTGATATTTTCCGAGTCTTTCAACAACGATTACCATTGCCTGCGGAACAATTCGTACTCCTTTTGCCACAATGACAATGGCCAGAATACCAACCACGATCCATAAAAAAATAGCTACTGACATTTTTATCCTCCAAAAATTATTATGCGACTGGTTCGCTTGATTTGACGATTACTTTTGATCCGTCGATAGAAGAAATTATTACAAACTCTCCAGCATTAAAATTGTCACCTTCTTTTGCCGGAATAGCTTTCCATACTTCACTTCCGATTTTTACCTTTCCCGGGTTTTCTGCACTGATGTTTACGACCACGGGTACTTTTCTGCCAATCAGAGCATCAACATTTGACGGCTTTGATTCAGAGTTCCTGTAAATGTATTTTAATGCAAAAGGTCTGAAGAAAATACCGGCAATAACGGATATCGCAGAAAATACTGCAAGCTGAATTCCTAAACCTGCACCTGTAACAGATGCGATAGATGCACCTACAGCCCCGATGCTGAGTATTGCCATCCAGAAACTGGGCAGAAAAATTTCAATAATAATACAGACTACGGCAATAACGCCCCACATTATCCAGGGATCCATTCCGAAAAATTCCATTTTTCACCTCCATCAAAGTTGAAACACAGAATACTAACAGATAGAGATGCTTTTTGCAAAGAAATAGGATTTTTCAGCACTTTTCAGGAGTTGACAAAAAATATAAAAACCGTAGTCTTTCGAAAGTGATTGTGTGTAAATTAAGTCAATTGGAGCGGTAAAGTGTCAAAGATTTTATTTTTTGTGATTGTCTGGTCTATGTTCATGATCTTGTCATGCTCATCCGGTAAGAAAGATGAATGTGTGAATTCTCTTGACTGTATAAACGGGCTGGTCTGTGTTGACGGGCAATGCGTTGAATCGTTTGAGCAAAATGATACGGACGATGTTCTTGATGACGGCATGAACATTCCTGATAATTATGAACCCGACACAAATAATAATGATGAAGTTGCTATCCCGGATAAGAATAATGATGACAGCGATAAAAACGATGAATCTGAAGTCGATGATGAAATACAGATTACTGACGAGTCACAGCAAAATGATGATTTGCCTGATCCTGATTCTGCAGGACCGGATGAAATAATAATTCCTGATGAATCTCAGCCGGATGAAACTACGGACGCTACTCCTGATGAAATTAATGATGAAGTTCCCGATGAAGGGCCTGTTTGCGGAGATAACATTGTTGAAGGAATTGAGCAGTGTGATAAAGGAACTGGACTGAATACAGGCGCTTATGGCGGATGTAATGCTGACTGCACTCTGGCGATAAGATGCGGCGATGGTGTTAAAAACGGTCCTGAATTATGTGATAACGGTGCTGATAACGGTTTATACAATAAATGTAACACAACATGCACTGGTGCAGGTCCAAAATGCGGTGACGGTATTTTAAATGGAACGGAAGTTTGTGATGATGGTGTTAATAATGGCAAATATGGATACTGTCTTTCAACTTGTATAGGTCTTGGACAGAGATGCGGTGACGGTTTTGTGAACGGCTTGGGGGTTGAGGAGTGCGATTTCGGCACAGATAACGGTGTTGTAACTGAATGTGATTACGGTTTGACATCATGCAAGGTCTGTGACATCAATTGCAAGGAGTTCGACGGAACACCACTTTACTGCGGAGACGCAGAAATTAATGGTTCAGAAGCTTGTGATGACGGAAACAGTACCGTAGAGAAATGTGATTATGGTGTCCCATCATGTGAAGTGTGCGGAAGCGGTTGTACTTTGACTTCAGGGATCATTCAGTACTGCGGCGATGAAATAGTTAACGGGTCAGAAGCCTGTGATGATGGCAATAATATTACAGAACCATGTGATTACGGCGATGATTCCTGTACGGTATGTGCGGCGGACTGTACTTTACAGCCTGGTGAAATAACTTCATGCGGTGATGGCATAATGCAGGGAAGTGAAGAATGCGATGATCACAATAATATTACAGAAAAATGTCCATACGGTTCAACAGAAGGGTGTACTGTCTGTGCGGCGAACTGTACTCTGATTCCCGGAGAGATCAGCTATTGCGGAAACGGTTCAACAGATGCCGGTGAAAGTTGCGATTACGGAACGGATAACGGCATTCTTGATTGTGATTACGGAGTTTTCAGCTGTAAGGTCTGTACTTCGGAATGTCAGCTGGCTGATGGCACTGTAAGCTATTGCGGAGACGGAACGCAGAACGGGTCTGAAGAGTGCGATGATCATAATGTAATAACAGAAAAATGTGATTACGGTGACAGTGACGGTTGCACGATCTGTGATTCGACATGTAAATCTGTTGCAGGTTTAGTAAGATATTGCGGGAACATCACTGTTGATACAGGGTTTGAAAACTGTGACGACGGTAATGCTGTAACTGAAAAATGCACTTACGGACAGACTTCTTCCTGCACAGTATGTGATTCAACCTGTCATAGCGTGAGCGGTGAGATTCAGTATTGCGGAGACAGTAAAATTCAGGGAAGTGAGCAGTGTGACGACGGAAATAGTGTTGTCGAGACCTGCACTTACGGTTCTCAGTCCTGCACAGTTTGTGTGGCGGGATGTGTCTATGGTGCCGGTATTCCCAACTTCTGCGGAGATGGAAATCTTGATGCCGGTGAAGAGTGTGATAACGGAACTGCCAACGGAACGGACGGAAAATGTAAAATAGACTGTAAAAATGATTTTTTCTGCGGTGATGGAGAAGTGAACGGTTCTGAAGATTGTGATACCGGTGATGTTATAGTCACCTCTCTTGATCCTGATTATCCGGGATATGAAGTTGTAATAGGTTGCAGCGGCACCTGCGCTAGAGAAGGGTACTGCGGAGACAATATCAGGCAGGCAAGGTTTGAAGCATGTGATGACGGGAAGAACGGAATAAATGACGGATGTTATGATAACTGCACTGCTGACCCGAGAGGTTCTTTTGATCAGGGTGATAGAGTTCAGATCTATGGTTGGGGATGCGACCCTGATACTCCTCTGACTCATGCTACAATACATTTAGAATTTTATGATAAGAACAGCGTTCTCAGATATCAGATGGATAAAGTTACTGATGGAAGCTCAGAAACTCCGATACAAAATCTCTGCGGAGGCGGAAGCAATCATAGATTTACAGTTCTCACTCCGTCTATTTCAGGAAATTTCTCAGCTTATCCGCAGCCTTACACTGTTAAAGCATGGGTCAGAAGCACCAGCGGAGACACAGATCTTTATATGGGTGCAAGGGTTTTTACGCTTTCTCAACAGTGCGGAGATGGATATGTAGAAGGAACTGAATCTTGTGATGACGGCACTAACAATGGTGTTTACAATTATTGCAACTCAACATGCACAGGTCCTGGACCAAGATGCGGAGACAGTATTAAAAACGGTCCTGAAGCATGTGATGACGGTGATGCTGACGATACCGACGGATGCAAGAATAACTGCACACTCGGAACTTGTCAGCACAGTATATATGTAGATGGAGATTTTGACACGGAATTCTCAGTAACTCTCGTCATTAAAGACCAGACAACCGGAGCTACACTTCTTGATGATTACGGATGGTACATTGATGAAAACTTCACGGTGACTCACAGCCACTCTATCCGTCTTGAGTTTGGTTGCTGGTCAAGTGATGATTATGATTATGAGCTTTATAACAAATATGGAACTATAATTAAGGATGATGAAGAATCCGGTTGTCCTGATGACTACACTTTCACGGCGAGTTGTGATTAGTTCAAACGATCAGATAAGGTGATATTCTTTTAAAACTTCTTCAAGTTTTGCGATATTTTTATCTTCCATCGTATCAAGAGGTGCTCTGAAATTATTTGAGCACAGTCCCATCATCCACAGAGAGGTTTTTGCAGGAAGCGGACTCGTTTCTATGAACATTGCATGATTGAGTTTGTTGAGTGACAGCTGAATATCGGAAGCTTTCTGGAAATCTCCTTTTAAAGCGGAATTGACCATTGCAACACCTAATTCAGGCAGAACATTTGTAAAAACGCTTATAACACCTTTCCCGCCCATTGATATAAAGGGAACTACCGTAAAATCATCTCCTGAAAGAAATTCAAAACGGTCAGTTCCGACAGCTTCAAGATAATCGGCAAATCTTCCAAGATCTCCGCTTGCCTCTTTGACAGCTACAACATTTTCAATTTCAGCAAGTCTGGTCAAAGCTTCAGGGGAGATATTCAGTCCGGTTCGCCCCGGAACATTATAAACAATTATCTCAGCTCCTGTTTTTGCGATCTCGGAATAATGCCTGAAAAGCCCTTTCGGTGTGGGCTTGTTGTAATAAGGTGTTACAATGAGGACTTTTGATATTCCTGCATTCAGAGCTTTTTCGGTCTGCATTACCGAATCAGCTGTGTTGTTCGTTCCGGTTCCGGCAATGATCTCCATTTCCGGACAGTTAGATCTTATGAATTTGAAAAGCTCGACCTTTTCATCAAGTGCAAGTGTAGCCGCTTCACCAGTGGTACCTGCTGCAACAATTCCTGAAACACCAGCTTTAACCTGAATATCAAGAAGTGTTTCCAATGAATTGAAATCAATTGTTCCCGAATCGGTAAAAGGTGTTATTATCGCAGTATAAACGCCTTTCATCTTTCCTCCTAATGTTTATAGATCAATGTTATGTATTGTAAGATCCATTATGGATTTTCTGCTTTTCAATCTTTTATTGAGCTGATCAATATAATGGAGATTGGAACCCTTTACTGTGACATATACTGTTCCTGTTCTTTCCTGAGCATCTTCAGAGTTCAAATGAAGGCTTGTTATGTTAAAGTCCATAAGCGTAAGCTCTTCAACGATCTCAAGTAGTGCTCCTTTAATATTTTTAAGCCTGATTATGAACTCTATATGATATTGCGAAGATTCGAACCAGTAGACCTCTTTTTCGATTCTTTCATTTGAGAATCGCAAAAGAGAAGGACAGTTAATTTTGTGTATAATATAGCCTCTTGTAGGTGAAATATATGCCGCTACAGAATCACCTTCATCAGGCTGACAGCACCCGGCAACAGTATAATCTTTGATTTCTCCGACACTTTTTATGAAAAGTGATTTCAATCCTTTAGTAGTTTCTGTTTTTTCTTTTTTCACATGAAAAAGAGGAGCCACTCTGTTTGGAAATGCTTCAATGAGTTTTCTTATTTCTTCAGGTGTGAAAAAGACGGAAATTACCTTTCTTAACTTTATCTCGCCAAGGGCCACCTTTGAAAAAAAGACAGGGAGTCTGTTTTTCTTCGGAATAGAATATTTATCAATGAGCTTTGCGAATGCCGGATTTTCCTTAATTTCGTCAAAGTCGCTCCCTTTACCTTGTGAAATAAAAAGAGGTTTAAGTATTTCCCGTCCTTTCTGTTCAGCGATCTCTTTTTCCTTTTTTGCCAGAAATCTTCTTATATATTGTTTCGCTTTGGCTGTTTTTACAAAATTAAGCCAGTCTTTTCTGGGAGTCTGATTCTTTGATGTGTCGACCCTGACTTCATCTTTGCTTTTAAGTTTATAAAAGATAGTCTCTCTTTTTCCATTTACCGTGCCGCCAATACACTGATCACCGACATTTCCGTGTATTGCATATGCAAAATCAAGAAGTGTCGATCCTTCTGGCAGAGGGTATATATCTCCTTTCGGTGAAAATACTGCGATGCTTTCCAGCGGCAGAGCGTTTTCAATTCCTTTTAAGAAATCAACAGGATTGTCAGAATCTGTAAGGTCCCCGAGAACGCCTTCAAGCCACTTGGCTACCTTGTCTTTGTGACTGACATCATTCTTATAAGCCCAGTGTGAAGCGTTGCCTTCCCTGGCGACACGATCCATGTCCTTTGACCGTATCTGAACTTCAATGAAATATTCACGATATCTGACTACAGTATGGATGGACATGTATCCGTTTTCCTTCGGTCTGGAAATGTAATCCTTGAAGAATTTATTAACTATCGTGAATTCAGAAAAGGAATGAATGGCGGCCATTGCGAGGTAGCAATCATCTTGATTTAAAGAATCAAGGATGACTCGTACTCCCAGAATATCATGAAGACTGGATATTTCCATGTTTTTGCGGAGAGTTTTTTTATAGATTGAATAATAAGATTTGGCTCTCCCGTAGATATCGTGAACTTTTTCAGACAGTTCCGGAGATTTAGAGTCAATAGCTTCACCGACCTTTGCTATAAGATGGTTAAGAGTTTCTGAAATATTCGGATATTTTGAATCAACAAACTGGTCGATCGCTTTCCACTCATCATTCATTGCAAAATAAAAAGAAAGGGATTCAAGTTCCTCCTTAAGCCAGTAAACGCCGAGTCTGTGTGCAAGAGGCGCATAGAATCTCAAGGTTTCGTTTGCAATCCTTTTCTGTTTGTCTTCCGGCATCGCATCAAGAGTCTGCATATTATGAAGCCGGTCAAGCAGTTTTATGAGTATGATTCTGGTGTCATCACGGGCGAAAGTGATAAGTTTTTTAAATGCACTTGCCTGCTTTTCCTCCTGTGCCAGCTTCATCTCGGTCAGTTTTGTAACACCGTCCACAAGGTTGGCAACTGTCTTTCCGAAAATCGCTTCAATTTCTTTGACGGTTGTTGTTGTATCTTCGACAGTATCATGAAGAAGACCCACAATAACACAGTCGGGATCCATTCCCATTTTTGCGAGGTAGTATGCGACAGTGAGAGGATGAATTATGTATGGTTCACCGTTTTTTCTCAGAACACCTTCATGTGCGGCAGATGCTATCGCGATGGCTTTCTGTATTTTTTCAAGTGCAGCTTCGGCATTTATTCCTGATAAAGTATCAAAATGTTCATTCACAGCATCAAGGATATGATTCGGTCTAACTACTCTGTCGGTATTGATATAAGGTTCCCTTTTCAGAATAAGCCGCAGTTTAGATTTTTCCATTTTATTCTATAAATTTTGAGATTGTTTCAATGTTCTTCAATACAGATGCTTCAGTATTGCTTATTATAATACTTGAAAGAATATCTGTCGCCTTTACTACATCATCATTAACGATAATGTAGTTGTAATATGTGAAATATCCGATCTCCTTTCTAGCATTCTCCAGTCTTTTCTGAACAATTTCCTCGTTGTCCGTAGCTCGTCCTCTTAATCTTTTTTCCAGCTCATCCATCGAAGGCGGAAGTATGAATATCAGCACAGCTTCTTTTCTGAACGCTTTCCAGATATTTATGGCACCCTGATAATCTATATCGCAGATGACATGTTTTCCCATTGAAATTGTGTCTTTTAGAAAAGAAAGAGGTGTTCCGTAAAAGTTTCCGTGAACTTCAGCCCATTCAGCAAAAAGACCGGCTTCTTTTTTTTGAAGAAAATCATCAGAAGAAACAAAAAAATAATCCTTTCCTTCAATTTCGCCGCTGCGGGGTTTTCTTGTTGTCATTGAAACCGATTCCACAAGGAAAGGGAATTTCTTTTTAATGTTGTTAACCAGTGTTGTTTTGCCGGCACCTGAAGGAGCTGATAGAACAAAAATCCTGCCATTCATCAGATGTTCATCAATTTTCAATGCAATCTCCAAAAAACAAATAAGAAATATAACGGATTTGGATTATACTTTAGTTTTTTTTCTATTTCAACTTGTTCAATCACGATAATTATCTTTTTTTTAAAGATGCAAATTAACCCTTGAAAATGTTGTATCAAAAACAGTTTGAAGTATATTACTGAGGATTATTGAAAAAACTGGAGGAAAACATGAATATCCGAACCATTGTAAAAACCATTACTGCTGTAGTATTTCTTATTGTATATACCTCAATCTCTGCTGAAACGCTGGTTGTTATGGATATTTCGGATAAGACAGGAAAAATCAACCCCGAATTGATTAAAGGTTCCAAAGAATATGTCATTCAGCTTTTAAACAGTGTCGGCAAGTATACAGTTATTCCTGATGCTCAGATAGCTGATGCCAAAAAAAGATCGAAGGAGTGGTCCGGATGTGTTCAGATGGATTGTCAGATTGATATTGCGAAGGCATTTCAGGCTGACATTATTGTTGCTCCGACGGTTGAATACTTTGCCGGTATTTATACACTGACCATCAATTACATTTTTGTCGAAGGAAAAAGAAAAACAGAGGCCGGAGCCATTGATTTTAATGGAACTGCGGCGGGAATGAAAAAAGCTCTGGAGTCTGTTGTTTCTATGATCCACGGTAAAAAAATAGATACTCCGGCTGTCATGGTGGAGCAGAATAAGGACTTGGAAAAATACAAGGCTGAAAATTTCAAAGAAAAGGAAAAGACTGAGTATGTTGTTCCTGCTGAGCCTGTTGTTATTCCGATACCGCAGGCTGTACTCCCCGGAACTGCCGATTTTGTCTCAAGTCATAAGGGCGTTAAGGTAACTGTCGATATTTCTTCTCCAGGTTTATCATCATGCACGATTCCTTGCAAAATCAAAAATCTGAACCCTGGAATGCATTCGGCAAGGTATGAACTTGCCGGTTTTACAACAAAAGACGAAACTATAGAGATAAAGCAGAATGAAGAAACCAGAAAGACTGTTGCGCTTGTTCCTGTAATTAGGAGCATGGAAGAGACCAACAACGAGCTTATTCAGGCTGCAAAAGAAGGAAAGATGAAGCTTGTCAAAGAGCTTATTGACAGCGGTGCAAGTATCAATTATCACGATTCGGCAGGATTGAGTCCGCTTCTTATTGCAACTTTGAGCGGAAACCGTGAAATGTCCGGATATCTTACCGGAAGAGGTGCAAGATTCTCATCAGTTGAAGTCGGGACTCTCATGCTCGTTGCGGTTGAAAGGAATGATGCATGGATCGCTTCCACTTTAACAAAACAGCATACAGATCTTAATCTTACTTATGACAATGGACAGACAATACTCTGGTATGCTGCGAAAAAGGGATCATGGGATGTTTTTGATGCTTTCGTGAAAGGTGGAGTTAATGTTAATATTAAGGATTCAAGAGGTCATACCCTGTTTTCATATGCAATGGAGAATGGTCAGTCGCAGATCATTGAAAGGCTGAACAAACTCGGTGTGGCATCTGCTGGTGCCGATACGGAAAAATTGGTTAAGCAGGCGGTTGTAAATGAAGATGTCGACAGGCTGAAAGCTCTTTTAATGCTTAAACCGGACTTGAATAAAGTATATGAAGACGGATTGACGCTTCTGTGGTATGCCGCTGTAAAAAAGAGATCTGATATGGCTGAGGCTCTTTTAAAAGGCGGAGCAAAGGCTGAAATAAGTGATAAAACAGGCAGAAGTCTGATGATGTACTGTGTTGAAACAAGACGATATGAAATAGCAAAACTTCTTAAAAGTTTCGGTGCAAATATAAAAAATAGTGAAGGTGTTCTCCTTCTCCAGAAAGGACTTGTAATAGGCGACAGCCAGCTTGTTAATCTGCTCGTACAGTTGAATGTCAATGTGAACATTAAGTTCGAAGACGGACTTAGCGCAATATGGATCGCCGCATTTACAAATAACAAAGAAATGGTTGAAGTGCTTGCTGAGGCCGGAGCAAATCTGAATACGAAAGACAAAAAGGGACACACTGTTCTTATGTGGTGTGTTGAAAATGACCGTAAGGAAGTAGCGAACATACTTATTACAAAAGGTGCCAATGTCAATCTGATGGACGATCAGAAAAGGACTGCTTTAATTTCTGCAGTACTTGCAGACAAGACCAAAATGGTGCATATGCTTGTTAAGAATGGTGCTCAGATTGACCTTAAAGATATTGAAGGCAACTCACCTATTCTTATTGCAGCGGCTCGTGGTAATCAGGGACTTGTTCAACTTTTTCTTGAAAATGGCGCTTTTGTGAACACAGCTGATTCTTTCGGCAATACTCCTCTTTTGATTTCGCTTCATAAAAATTATGAAGATATTGCGATGATGCTTCTTGAAAAAGGGGCGGATATCAATAAATCCAATGAAAAAGGGGAAACTCCGCTTATTGTTGTCTCTGCAAAGGGAAACCTCAGATTTGTAAAGATGCTCGCAGAAAAGAATGCTGATATAAATGCTGCTGATAAGAACGGAGATACAGCTCTGATCTATGGAAAAAGAGAGAACAGAAGAGAAGTTGTGAATTATCTTCTTGTAAGGGGTGCTGTTATTGAAAAGAGGTCTGAACAGGATGAACTGATGGCTTTCGGGACTCTTAACAGCTACCACGAGATCATTGAAAACCTTATTGAAAGGAAGATATCGGTCAACCGTCGTTTTACGGACGGTCTTTTTCCTCTGTATTATGCAGTCAGGAACGGGGATCTTAAAATGATAGAAATGCTCATTGCGGCTGAAGCAGATCTTGAAGCGAGAAACAAAGACGGTGAGACAGTGCTTCTTTATGCCGCTGCAAAAAGAGAGGAGCATGTTATAGTCAATCTTATAAACAAAGGAGCAAACATTACAGTGACCGATAAACAGAAAAGTACACCCTTGATGATCGTTGCAGGTCGAGGTTTTGCCGATGCCGTTAAAGTTCTGATAGGTAAAAAAGTGGATGTCAATGCAAAGGATGATAAAGGCAGAACTGCGCTTGTAAGGGCAAAATTCACTGGAAATTATAATATTGTCGATATGCTCAAGAGAGCCGGCGCTTTCGAATGATGGAAAATTCATTCAACGAAACCGGAATTTCACCTGAACTGATCAATGCACTTCAAAAACAGAACATAACGGTTCCTGCAAAAATTCAGTTTGAAAGCATAAAACTGCTTCTTGAAGGAAATGATGTTATCGGATGTTCTGAGACCGGAAGCGGAAAAACACTCGCATATCTTCTTCCGCTTTTTATGAAAATTAAAAAAGATGAAATCAGAAATCAGGCGGTTATTGTTTCACCGACTCATGAGCTGGCGATTCAGATACAGCGGGTTATCGAAGCGCTTATAACGGATTCAGGAACAAAAATAACTTCTGCACAGTGTATCGGCGGTGCCAACATTATGCGTCAGATTGATAAACTCAAGAAAAAACCGCATATCATTGTAGGTACTGCCGGTCGCATAATTGAGCTGATAGAAAAGAAAAGAATTGCAGTGGATATTGAAACTCTTATTATCGATGAAGCAGATAAAATGCTTGATGATACGAACTTTGATGTTCTTTTAAAACTCATAAAGAAACTGGTGAGGACAAACCGGCAGACAGTTCTATTTTCAGCTTCCATCACTGATCAGACTTTAAAAAGAGCGGTCAAGATAACAAAAGATGCAAAGATCGTAAAAACTTCGAATGAATACAAGATAAACAAAGATGTCGAACATTTTTATATTGAGACCGATTCCAGAGACAAAATATTAATGTTAAGGAAGATCTATGCTGCGATAATGCCTCAGAAAGCACTGGTTTTTATGAATAGTGACGACAAGATCACAGAGCTTGCTGAAAAGCTCACATTCCACAAGCTGAAAATCGCTTCTATGCACGGAAGATTTAAAAAACTTGAAAGAAAGCAGGCACTTGACAGTTTCAGAAAGGGTGATGCTCCGTTTATGGTAAGTTCGGATATATCCGCAAGAGGTCTTGATATAAAAGATGTCGATTTTGTTATCAATTTTGATATGCCGGAAGATAGTCTTGATTATTTGCACAGAATCGGGCGTACTGCAAGAGCTGGAAAAAAAGGAATAGCAATATCCCTTGTAACTCCATACGACATGAAATTACTTGAAAAACATTCAAAACACTTCGGTTTTATTCTCAAAAAAGCGTCGTTGTCTCAAGGATTTCTTAATTTATCCGAATAAATAACTTGCACTTCTGTCATTTCATAGTAAGCTGCTATGAAAACTATGAATTGTTTTTGAGGAGGTAATTATGAAAGAAAAGATTTTTAATTCGATGCTGGAGCTTGTCGGTAAAACTCCTTTGGTCAGACTTAACAGAATGAGTTCTGATACCGGTGCTGAAGTAATTGCAAAGATTGAGTTTTTTAATCCGGTATCAAGCATTAAAGACAGAATTGCTCTTGCGATGATCGAAGACGGTGAAAAAAGAGGTGTGGTTAAAAAAGGTGTGACGATTGTCGAGCCTACAAGCGGAAATACAGGTGTGGGTCTTGCTTTTGTCTGTGCAGTAAAAGGATACAGGCTTATTTTGACAATGCCTGAAACAATGAGTGTGGAAAGAAGGAAGCTTCTTAAAGTATTTGGTGCAGAGCTGGTGCTTACTCCCGGTGAAAAAGGGATGAAAGGTGCAGTCGAGGCTGCTGAAAAGCTCGCCTCCGACAATGGATATATAATTCTTCAGCAGTTTTCCAATCCGGCAAATCCTGAGATTCATACAAGGACTACAGCAGTTGAAATTATCAATGACTGTGGTGGAAAAATTGATTTTTTTGTAGCCGGTGTAGGAACAGGCGGCACAATTACCGGTGTAGGAAAAGTTCTTAAAGAGAAATATCCATCGGTTAAGATCATTGCTGTCGAACCTGCTGATTCTCCTGTACTTTCAGGCGGTAACCCCGGTCCGCACAAACTTCAGGGAATCGGAGCAGGATTTGTTCCGGCTGTTTTTGATAAGAGTGTTGTTGATGAAATTCTGAAAATAACAACCGATGATGCATTTTCTGAAAGCAGAAAAATAGCAAAGGAAGAAGGTGTTTTCTGCGGCATTTCATCTGGTGCGGCACTTTCTGCAGCTAGAACAGTCGCTTCAAGACCTGAAAATAAAGGTAAAAGAATTGTAGTGATCATTCCTGATACCGGCGAAAGGTATCTGTCGACAGCACTTTTTGAGTGAGGTATAATGAAAATATCAACAAAAGTCCGTTATGGAATGAGAGCAATGATCGAGCTTGCCAGAAGAAATGGTGATGCACCTGTAATGCTCGGAATTATAGCGAAAAATCAGGATCTTAGCGAAAAATATCTTGAACAGCTTTTTACAATGCTCAGAAATGCCGGACTTGTCAAAAGCGAAAGAGGCAACAAAGGCGGTTACAGACTGGCAAAAAAAGCTGAAGAAATATCAGCGTATGATATTTTCATCGCCCTGAACGGGCCGCTCGAATTAGTCGGATGTGCAGTAAATAAAGAATGTTGCGAAAGATTTTCCAATTGCGATACCGCCGGTCTCTGGAAAGAAATCTCAGAATCGTTAAAGAAAGCACTAATTTCAAAAACTCTTGCCGAACTGGCACAAAAAAACGCAGGTAATTTTGAAATGTACAATATCTGATAATAGGTTGACTTTTAGTAGTATAAAAATTAAAATGCGAGTTCCCGATTAATTATTTTAAGGAGTTAGACATGAGAAAGTTTTTTGCGATCAATACTTTTATTTTGCTGATTTTCTGTGCAATATCTCTTTCCGCTCAGACAAAAACCGAGCCTAAAAAAGATGACGCTAAAAAGACAACAGAGGTAAAACCGTCTGTATCTGAAGCAAAAATGGTCTTTGATGCTCCTCAGAAAGAAGGGGTCAAGGCGATCTGTCCAGTTACCGGCGAAATATTTGTAATTACTAAAGATACCGCACATTCAGAGTATAAAGGAAAATTCGTTTATTACTGCTGTCCAAGTTGCAAAGCCACATTTGACAAAGATCCTGAAAAGTATTTAAAAACTGGCACTAAAAAGAAGTGAAAAAAACAGTATGGATCAAAGATTGACCGTTAAGTTGACGATTTTAAGTGCTTTTGCTTTGATATCGTTCACTGTTCTTGCGCAGGAAAGCGGTCAAAAGAACGAATCCACTGACATTATAATTCAAAAAATAGCTGAAAAGGCTCTTTCCGGTTCACCCTCAATTGATGCGATGAAGTCACGACTTGCCGCAGCCAGAGAGCTTGTAAAACCTGCCGGGGCATGGCCTGATCCGATGTTGTCAATTGGCGGATCTTTCATGGGACTTGTTCCTCCCGGTCCGTCATCTTACGGAATCATTGAATACAGTCAGACTCTGCCATATCCGGGAAAAAGCGGCTCCCGTATTGCCGTGGCAGAATCGGAAAAAGCGGTGAAAACTGCTGAAATCGAGCTTGTGGCAAGAGATATCGTTTTCAATGTAACTAAGTCGTTCGCAGATATTTATTTAATCGATAAAGAGATTGAATTACTCGGAATTTCTAAAGAATTTATAAGAATGATGTCAGATACACTTTCTGCAAAATATACTTCCGGTGATTCAAATATGACGGAGCTGATAAAACTCCAGATTGAGTTGTTGCGGATCGATGAACGACTTAACGAAATAGGAACAGACCGGTTGACAATTATTTCAGGACTTGAGGCACTGCTCGGTTCCGCTGAGTCGTTGAAAATTCCGGTTGTTTTGAAACTGCCTGAGATTGATGATGGTTTTATGGATATTTATATTTCACCGGCAAAAATCGCTGATAACTCTGCGTTGATATTGCTGAAAAAAGCCGAAGTCGCATCATCTGTCAAAAAAGCTGATTCGGCAAAATTTGATCAGTATCCCGATTTTTCATTTGGTGTCGGAGCCGGTGTCGACGGAATGAAAGAACCGGTATTGATGTTGAATTTCGGTGTTGAACTGCCGATCTGGAAAAGTTCTAAGCAGACTCCAATAAAAAAAGCGGCAGATTATGAAGTTGCAGCTGCAAGATCAGAGCTGAAATCTGCAGAATTATTTTTCCGGGCGGAGTTTAATTCGCTTGCCGCCCGGTGGAAAAATTATAACAGTCAGATAAAACTTTACCGCACAACTATTATTCCTGAAAATTATAAAGCTTTTGAATCATCACGGATAAATTATCTGGCAGGTATAGGAAATTTTGCGGAAGTTATTGAAAATGCAAGACTCTGGCTTGATGCAAAAATCCGGTTGAGCAAGCTTGAATCTGACCGGTTTGTAGTTTACGCATCAATTAAAAAGCTTACTGAACCTGCGTATCAGAAAGCATTGGAGAAATAAGATGAAAAATAAAGTGAACATACATAGTATTCTTAAAGTTCTGTCTTTAATTCTGCTTGTAATTGCAGTTGCTATGTCTGCTGTGTCGGTTTTTAAATATTTTTCAGCCGCAAAAAATGCAAATGAACAGTCAGAACATGTCAAAGCAGAGGAGAAGTTGCTTTACCGGTGTCCGATGCATCCTCAGATAACAGCCGATCACCCTGATAAATGTCCTATCTGCGGAATGGATCTTGTGCTAGTAAAGAAAAATAGTGTTGAAAAACAAACCGATGCTGTGGAAGGTCATGCAGATGTTATTTTAAATGAAAGAGAACGGAATCTTGCCGGAGTTCAGACTATTGAAGCAAAAACTGAACAGATAAGCCGCTCGATCCGTACCGTGGGGAGTGTTGTGCCGGATGAGACAAGAATAAGGCATGTTCACACAAAGATATCAGGCTGGATAGAAAAGCTTTTTATAAATTTTACAGGTCAGGAAGTCCGTAAAGGCGAGCCGATACTTTCAATTTATTCTCCCGAGCTTCTTGCAACGCAGCAGGAATATATTCAGGCACTTAAATCCAAGGATCTTGGAGATGCCGGTGAACAGCTTGTATCGGCGGTCCGCAGAAAACTTGAGCTTTATGATGTTCCGGAAGCTGTTATCTCAGAGATAGAGCAGACTGGAATTCCGCAGAAAGCAGTGACGCTTATGTCTCCGGCAAAAGGGTTCGTTTCTGCAAAAAATATTTTTGAAGGGCAGGCTGTTGACTCAGGGCTGGAACTTTTCAGTGTTACAGATCTTTCAAGGATATGGATAGAAGCGGTTATTTATGAAAGCGAAGCAGTTTTTATGAAAATTGGTAAAAAAGCTGTAATTACAATCCCTTACGATAATTCTAAAAAGTTCTCAGGTGCTGTGAGCTACATTTATCCGTTCATCAGCACAGACACAAGAACACTGAAAGTCCGTTTTGATTTTGATAACGGCAGGAACCAGTTGAAACCGGGAATGTTTGTAAATATTGACCTTTCTTCGGATTCTGTCAAAGGGATTTCGATTCCCGATTCAGCAGTTATTGACACAGGTACAAGACAGATCGTCTATGTCGAAAACAGTAATGGAGGCTTTTCACCAAGGGAAGTGACGGTTCTTTTCAGGGCTGAAGGTTCTGTAATAATTAAAGAAGGTATCAGCGAAGGTGAAAAAGTTGCTGTGAAAGGAAATTTTCTTCTTGATTCGGAATCAAGAATTCAAGCAGGACACTGATGATACGAAAAATTATTGAATTCTCGGCTAAGAACAGACTGTTTGTGATTTTTGCAGTTGCCGGTCTGTGCTTTATGGCTTTCACATATTTAAAAGAGATAAATCTTGACGCTCTGCCGGATCTTTCCGATACACAGGTTATCATCTATTCAAAATGGGACCGTTCGCCGGATATCATTGAAGATCAGGTAACTTATCCGATCGTCAGTTCACTTCTCGGTGCGCCGCAGGTAAAATCTATCCGCGGTTTTTCTGATTTCGGTTTTTCTTATGTTTATGTCATTTTTAAAGATGGAACTGATATTTACTGGGCAAGGTCAAGAGTTCTTGAATATCTCCAGAAAATTTCCAACAGACTTCCTGAAGGTGTTCAGACTGAGCTCGGTCCTGATGCTACAGGGCTTGGCTGGGTTTATCAATATGCGCTGATCGACAGATCGGGCAAAATGTCGCTTGATGAGCTCCGTTCTTTTCAGGATTGGACAATGCGTTTTGCACTTCAATCTGTTCCGGGTGTTTCAGAAGTCGCTTCTGTCGGTGGATTTGTAAAGCAATATCAGATAGTTATTGATCCCAACCGTTTGTCGGCATACGGTTTGTCGCTTCCGGATGTGATAGATTCTGTTAAAAAATCCAATAACGAAACAGGTGGCAGACTTATCGAATGGAGCGGTATAGAGTATATGGTCAGAGTCGGCGGATACGCTAAAACAATTGCTGATTTTGAATCAATTGTTGTAAAAGCTAATCTCGAAGGGGTTCCAGTGCTGATCAAAGACATTGCCCGTGTTGAACTTGGACCTGAGATGCGAAGAGGTGTTTCCGACCTTGACGGCAAAGGTGATACTGTCGGCGGAATTATTGTCATGCGGCACGGCGAAAATGCGTTAAATGTTATAAACAGAGTAAAGGAAAAACTTGAAACTATAAAACCTTCACTTCCGGAAGGTGTTGATATTATTACAACTTACGACCGGTCAGATCTTATCACCAGAGCGCTTGGAACATTAAAGCATGAACTTATTCTTGAAATGATAATTGTTTCTCTGGTCATACTTCTTTTTCTGTGGCATCTTCCTTCAGCTATTGTACCGATCGTTACCATTCCGGTATCGGTGCTTCTTTCGTTCATTCCGCTTTATTTTCTAGGCGTTTCTGTAAATATCATGTCTCTTGCCGGTATCGCAATTTCTATCGGAGTTCTAGTTGACGGAGCGATTGTAGAAGTTGAAAATGCCTACAACAAGATACAGCATTGGCAGGAAAAAGGTTCTATCGGCGATTTTTATAAAGTAAGGCTTGAAGCACTTCTGGAAGTGGGTCCGAGTGTGTTTTTCTCACTTCTGGTCATAGCGGTGGCATTTATTCCGATATTTACCCTTATCGATCAGGAAGGAAGGCTTTTTAAGCCGCTTGCCTATTCAAAGAACATTGCGATGGCGATGGCGGCAGTGCTTGCCATAACTCTTGATCCGGCAATGCGTATGCTCTTTGCAAGAATAGATCCATTTGTTTTTAAACCGCGATTCCTCGCTTCGGCTTTTACTTCAATTACTGTCGGAAAGTATTACAAAGAAGAAAATCACCCGATAAGCCGTGTGATAATGAAAATTTATGAGCCGTTCTGCAAATTTGTGCTGAAACATCCGAAAAAAATAATATTTGCGGCTTTTATGGCCGTAGCACTGAGTATTCCTGTTTATTTCAAGCTTGGGACAGAGTTCATGCCTCCTTTAAATGAAGGCTCAATTCTGTATATGCCGACAACACTTCCCGGAATTTCAGTTGCCGAAGCCACGGAGCTTATGCAGACTCAGGATAAAGTCATTAAGTCGTTTCCTGAAGTTGAAAGAGTTTTCGGGAAAGCAGGTCGTGCCGATACTTCAACAGATCCGGCACCGTTATCAATGATGGAAACAACTGTTATTTTGAAAAAGCCGGAAGAATGGCGGTCAAAACAAAGATGGTATTCAGAATGGATGCCTGAATCTTTGAAATTTATCGTCCGTCCTATCTGGCCTGACAGGATTTCATGGGATGAGCTTGTTGCTGAAATGGATAATGCTCTGAAAATTCCCGGTGTCACAAATGCCTGGACAATGCCGATAAAGGCGCGTACGGACATGCTTACTACAGGAATGAGAACGCCGGCAGGAATAAAAATATTCGGCGAAAAGCCTGAAGAAATTGAAGAGTTGGGGCGTCAGCTTGAACCGTTGTTAAAAAATATTCCCGGTGCAAGAAGTGTATTTTCTGAAAGGGTCACTGGAGGATACTTTCTTGATTTTGACCCAAAAAGGGATCAGCTCAGCCGATACGGACTGACAATTGAAGAAGTTCAGAATGTCATTCAGAGTGCAATAGGCGGAGAGAATGTGACTTCAACTATTGACGGCAGAAAACGGTTCCCTGTTAATGTCAGATATCCAAGAGAACTCAGAAGCGATATAGACCGGCTGGGAAGAGTTCTGGTTTCAACACCTTCGAATCAGCAGATCCCGCTTTCCGCGCTTGCCGACATAACGATAAAAGAAGGTCCGGCAATGCTGAGGGATGAAAACGGTTTTATTACCGGTTATGTCTATATCGATATTGCAGGACGGGATGTCGGCGGGTATGTTGATGAAGCAAAAAAGATAATTGAAAAAAGTATTGCTGATAAAACTATAACTGTGCCAAACGGCTATATTCTACAGTGGAGCGGTCAGTATGAAAACATGGAGCGGGTGAAAGAGCGATTGAAATTTGTCATTCCGTTCACACTTGCCCTTATTTTCATGCTTCTTTTTATGAATACAAAGTCAATCTTCAAAACATTCCTTGTCATGCTTGCCGTACCATTTTCAGCAATAGGTGCGATCT
>DAOQAY010000001.1:0-41458 GCA_035354435.1 bacterium | reverse complement strand
GTTACGGCGCTGTATACTGGATGGGACACGGAATGCCAACATATTCTGTCAGAACAATATGGAAAGGAGACAAAGATGGTAGCGGTTATCCAGACAGTTACGAAATGGATGGTTCCACTTTTGTTGATTCGGAAATGACTTCAAAAATGGACGATTTATCTCCATTCGTATTTCAGGGAAGCTGTCTGAATGCCGCAGTTGAAACAAGTAGAAATCTGGCATTTTCGATACTTTTAAATTCAGCTGTCGGTGTTGTGGGTGCAACTCAGGTTTCTTATGGTTCAATATATTCGGGTTATGATCTTTCTTCTCAGGATATTTTTTCATACGGAGCGGTTTTCATTGATGCCTTGGTAAACAACAAATTTCCTGCTCAAATCCTTCAGGAGACAAAAGAGCAGTGGTCGAGCTATTCTGTTTTGCTTACTGTAAAAATGGAATTGAACTATCTTGGTGATCCTTCATTAAATTTAAATATGATAGAATGTGAAACCAATGAGCAGTGTGATGACGGACTTTTTTGTAACGGAGTCGAGTTATGTGAATCAGGGTACTGTAAAAAGAATATTGAAGCTCTGCCCTGCGGAGGCGGTGATACGGTCTGTAAAACTTCTGTGTGTGATGAAGTTCAGAAGGCGTGTGTTTTGCAGAACCGTCCTGATGGTTTCTATTGTGGTGAAACTGGAAACCTTTGTTTCGCAGGAAAACAGTGCAATAGCGGAGAATGTGTAAATTCAGAAGAAAAAAGCTGTTCAGACCTTGATTCACCATGTTCAAAAGGCGAATGCAATAGTGATACAGGAATATGCGAACTGAAGATAATTAACGAAGGTTCAAAATGTGATGACGGACTTTTCTGCACAGAGACCGAAACATGTTTGAAAGGCGTGTGCACAGGAACTCAGGTGGAACTTCCTGTGGAAAAACCATGTTCGAAAACAGTTTGTGATGACGGAAGTGACGAATTTACATATCTTACCGATAATTCACAAAACTGGAATAGTTGTGTATCTTCAAAAGGTTCGAAAGGATATTGTTATTACGGAATTTGCACAGTTGATGAAAAGAATGACGGAAGTGAAAATTCGTCAGGATGTGCGGTCGTCGTTTTTTAATCTTTTTATTTCTTCGATGATTTTTCTTGTCATTTCTATCGGATGGTAATTCGGGAATATACCATTTGCCTTAAGTGCTCTTGCAGAAGTCATCGTGTTTTTGTCTATTGAGAACTGGGAGAAAAAGAAGAAAGGGATTTCTGAAAGATCTTTTTTATGTTTCAATGCAGCCAGCAGTCTTATCGGTGAAATGTCGCTGTCAGGCATGTCGATATCGCATAAGATGAAGTCGAGCATAGTCTTTTTGTCTTTTATTATCTGAGCGGCTTTTTCTATCATTTCAGCTTTATATGTTTTTACATTCAATCTGTTAAGTTTGTCCGCAACATCATCTATATCAAATCTTTTCCGGCTGATTATAAGAGCTTCGTATTGATTTTCTGAGGTAGAGACAGATCTTGTTTCTATCTGCTGAACTTTTTTTAATGCTGTCATAAGTTTTTCAGGGAAGAACATCGATTCCTTTAGTTGTTTATATGCAGAAGCGGCCTGAATATTTGAAATTCTGGTTATATAATCATATGTGTCTGAAAGAAGAAGAATAAGAGAACCCATTGGTACTTCATCAAGTTGCAAAGCGTTAGGAAAACCTCTTCCGTTATATGTTTCGTACATATTTGAAAGATACATGAGTGTAAGTTTTGAAAGCTCAATATTTCCAAAAAGCTTTGCAGAAAGTTGAGAATATTTTGCGAATCTTTCAGAATTCGATCTTTGAAGGATGTCAAGTGCTGTCAGATGATACTTTTTACCGACATCATGAAGAAGTGATGCTATCAGAAGATCATAAAGTTCTACTTCTGAGAGATTCAGCTCCTCCCCAAGTTCCTGTGTCAAAACAGAAACTCTCTGTGTATGCCCGAAATATGAATCATCTCTTGAAGAATCAAGAAGATTGGAAAAAACCCGTATAATTTCTATCAGCTGGCTGTGTTTTTCATTTGCAAGTCCAGGCATCATACTTATCATGGAAGCTGTAACTGATGATTTTTCACCAGTGTTTATTATTTCACCATGATTGAGGATCATCGAAAAACTTTTTCCATTATCGTTTTTTTCATTATCGTTTTCACTTGACATCATATTTTTCACAGAAGAACTGATCGTTTCTCTTGAATCAAAGCCGAGAATGGATTCATTCCCTGGAGTCATGATATTCAAATCAAATCCTTTTTTAATAAGTCTGTCAAAAGAAGAGATGTCCCCTCGATACTGTTTATAGATAAGTGCCTTTAAGGCTTTTGATGTCGCAGCTACAGGAACAACGCTGTTTACTCCTGAAAGAAGGACTTTTAGTTCGTCGAAAAGACCGAGATCCTGAGGTTTCGAAGTAAGTATAGTAAGTCTGAAATTGTTGAATGAGTATTTTAAGGGAAAAATGTTCTTTTCCTCAGCCATTTTTTCAGGAATTATATCTGCCGGTCGCTGCATTGGCATCTTTTCCATTTTTTCAGCTGAAACATACTGAACATTGAATCTTTTTGAAAGGTAATGGAGAAGTTCAATTTCTTTAATCAGCTCCATTTGAAGGAGTATCTCACCTAGAAGATTCGGATGTTTTTTCTGATATTCGAGAGCTTCCTCAACATTTTTCTCTGTTATAAGACCCAGCTCAACAAAATACTGACCGACTTTAATGCCCATTCCAACTCCGTTTCATGAAGAAATCACAATGTTGAATCATTTTAGCATTGTAATGCTTTAAATCAATTTTTTAATGAAACAGGCAGTTCCAATCAAGAAAAAAGATCAGGAAAAAAGTTGATTATTATTATTTATCGTGGTAAAAGGTGGTATCAAATGGTTTTTAAGTGGTGACAAATGTCAAAAGACACACTGTTTCATGGGAGAAAAGATTACAGACTTGACCCTAAAGGGCGGATACCTTTCCCTTCTATCTGGTATGCACCTCTCGGGCTTGGTTCAAGTGGTAAGATTGTTGTGACCAGAGGGCTTTCCTCAGAAGAAAAATACCTTGAGATCTTTTCGATAGAGAAGTGGGAAGAAAGGATGAAACTGATTCACAGCTTCCCGGAAGGAAAGCTCAGGAACAAGATAATAAAATGGTATATAGGTGCAGCTGAAACTGTAGAGCTCGATAACCAGAACAGACTGAGACTTTCAAAAAACCTCGTTGACTATGCTTTGATTAATAAAGATGTTGTGCTTATGGGAAGTATTGAAACTGTCCAGATCTGGTCCAAAGAGCTTCTTGATCAGGCAGAATCTGTCGACGACGGTGATTTTGATATGGTTTTTGACTTTATGAACAAAGCCAGAAAAGAAATGGCAGGAAAGAGCGAATGATTTTTTCACACAAACCGGTAATGATCGATGAAGTTGTTAAAGGGCTGAAAGTTGAAAAGCCGTCAGTCTATGTCGATCTTACTTCCGGCGGCGGCGGGCATGCGGAAAAGATAATTGAAAATAATCCCGGTATCAAAGCAGTTCTTATTGATCAGGATAGCGATGCTGTCAGTTTCCTGAAGGAAAAATTCAGCGGTAACAGTAATGTGACAGTTGTAAGGTCAAGTTTCAGCGATCTGGATAAGGTGCTTTTCCTGTTGAAGATCAAACATGCCGATATTATTTTTGCGGATCTGGGTGTCAGCAGTTTTCAATTTGATACGGCATCAAGAGGTTTTTCGGTCAGTCAGGACGGTCCGTTCGATATGAGAATGAACAAAGACGGCTCGATGACCGCACTCGAATTTGTGAAAAAAACTTCGGAAGGTGATCTGAGAAATGTTTTAAGTGAATATGCACAGGAAAGAGAGTCGGGCAGAATAGCCAGAGTGCTTAAGAAATGTGCTGAAGATGGAATGACCACGACGCTTGAATTTGCAAATGAAATAAGAAAAGCAAAGAGATTCGGCAAAAAAGGAATAGATCCGTCGACACAGGTTTTTATGGCACTCAGAATGGCTGTCAACAATGAAATAGGTGAACTGGAAAGAATGCTCAACAAGGCTTTTGTCTCACTTTCAGATGGCGGAGTTCTCGGTGTTATAACATTCCATTCGACAGAAGACCGTGTAGTTAAAAGGTTTTTCCGTGATAGAAGGGACAGCCTGCCTTTTTACTCAGAAAGTGATAAAGGCAGGCCATTTATTTATGGCAAAGTTGATGTGGATGACATGATTCAGCCTTCTGAAGGTGAGATTTCTGAAAATCCCCGTTCGAGAAGTGCTAAATTAAGAATATTAAGGAAAGTTTAATAATATTAAAAGGTGGTGTCATGACTGAATTCGTACATGCAAACGGCGAAAAGAACGAAAAGTCGGGCAGATCGGTATTCTGCTTAAGAAAAATGAAAACCAAACTTCTTTTTTTCACAAGTGATATCTGCATTTATATAATGATGGTCATGACGGTAGGTTCGATGATGCTTTTTGACAGCTATCTTAAAGCATATAGAAACAGTCAGAATGTTGAAATTATTAAAAAGCTCGATATAAACAGAGAGTTGACCTTTAAGAAGAATGAGATCGACAACAGATATTACAGAATGATCTCTTCGAAGGAACTTATGAAAAAAGCAGGTGAGCTTCAACTGACTGTCGCTACATCTGACAAGGTTCTCGAACTGAATTGATTATGGAGCTTTTTTATTGTCCAGAGAGAACAAATTATTTCTTTTTTTAGCTGTTCTATTTTCTGTCGCTTTTATACTTTTAATTTATAGAGCTTATATTATTCAGGTCGTCAGACATGAAAAACTTCAGGATTATTCTTCAAGTAATGACGAAGTTATTAAAACGGTAAGAGGAAAAAGAGGTTCTATTTTTGACAGGAATGGAGAGCCGCTTGTCATAAGTGAAGCGAAAATTGACATAGCTGTAGACCCGAAAGGTATTATTGAAAAAGACGAAATGGCAGTAGTTCTTTCAAAGATCACAGGCACTGACACAAAAAAGACTTATGAAACACTCAATAAAAAAGGACGGTTCTATTTCATTAAAAAAAATGCTGAATATGAAGTTGTGAAAGCTGTCAAAGATTATAAAAACTCAATAAAAAAGAGCATCAGAGAGCTCAAACTGTCAAAAAAGACAGATGCTCCTGAATATCTGAAACTTAATAATATTCTTAAAGATCTGGGGCATGTTATTTTTTATGAAGGTTATAAAAGGTCATATCCTCAAGGCAGAATGCTTGCGAATGTTCTCGGGTTTGTTCAAAAAAACGAGGATGTAGGACTTGAAGGAATAGAAATGGCCTATGACAAATTTCTTGCCGGAAAGGAAAGGAAGATCAGGCGGTTGACGATTCCAAGTACAGGAGAAAGTATTCTTGAGATCGACAAGGAAATAGACACTGATCCGAGTGCCGATATATATCTTACAATTGACAGCAGAATACAGTTCATTGCTGAAGAAGAGCTTACGGCAATGATGGAAAAAACAAAAGCCGTTCTGGGTGCGGTTGTTGTTATGGAACCGGCAACAGGAAAAATTATTGCCATGGCCAATTACCCCAGTTACGAACCGGAAAATTATTTTAACTTTTCTCCGAAAGAAAGAAGAAACTTTGCCATAGCGAATTTGTTTGAACCCGGATCGACATTTAAAGTGTTTTCAATTCTCGGGGTTATAAATGAAAATCTTGCGAAGCCGGGAGAATTGATCAATGGTGAGAACGGAAGGTTTATGTTCGGCAGAAAATGGGTTAGAGATTCCCATCCTAACCAGATGATGACCATTAGAGATGTAGTAGTGAAATCAAGCAATATCGGGACAATTAAACTGGCCGACAGACTGAGCAAAGAACAGTTGTATAATTATTTTACAATGTTCGGTTTCGGTCAGAAAACAAAAATAAATATTCCAGGAGAGTCTAGTACCAGGATCAGACCTTATTCTGAATGGTATCCGATAGACAAAGGAACAATTTCTTTCGGACAGGGGATTTCAACAAATATGGTGCAGCTGACACGGGCATATTCAACAATATACAACGGAGGCGTTCTATGGCAGCCTGTGCTTGTTGACAAGATCGTTAACCCTGTAGACGGCAGGATCGTATTCCAAACTGTTCCTGAACCTAAAAGGATAACTTTTAATTATAACTCTGACAAGAAAATGGTTAGCATGCTTGAAGGAGTTGTTGACGAAGGAACGGCAAAGACGGCGGCATTGAGAGGAATAAAAGTTGGAGGAAAAACAGGTACTTCTCAGATCTTTGACTTTAAAACAAAAAAATATTCGTCTGAGAAAGTTGTCTGCTCGTTTATCGGAGCTGTCCCAAGTAATGATCCTGCTTTTGTCATTATGGTGCTGATTGAACAGCCGGAAGGAAGAGAATTCGGCGGAACGATTGCGGCTCCTGTTTTTAAAAGAATTGCAGAAAGATCTCTGCCGATACAGGGAATTTTTGTCGAGAAAAAAGAAAGTGAAAGATATGTGATACCTGATCTTGCCGTGACTGATATTACGGGCGAAAGTGTTGAGTCCGATCCGAATTCACAGAAAGATACACCGAGTTCAATGGAATATGTTAAAGTCCCGAGTTTCCTGAAAAGTGATACGGCCAAGGCACTTGAATCAGCAAACAGAGCCGGACTTGACATCTTATTTTCCGGAGGTGTTGCGGGAAAAGTTGTAAAACAGTATCCTGAACCTGGAAAATTCGTTCCTTTCGGAACTGTAATAACGCTTCAGACAGAAGAGCTCACAAATGAGAACGAATGATTTTCTTAAAATAGCCGGACCTTTCATTTTAACAGCGGTAAATGGCGATTTACCTTCAGATCTTATGAATATTACAGCAGATTCAAGAGAAGTTAAGCCGGGAACGGTGTTTTTCTGTTTGAGAGGGCATAATTCCGACGGACATAAATATATTTCAAGTGCAGTTGAAAAAGGAGCTTCAATTGTTGTCGGAGAAGATGAGGTCGATGCATCAGGATATTTGAGAGTGTCTTCCGTCGAGAAATTCCTTAAAGCGGTATCTCCGCTTTTTTATGACCATCCCGAAAAAAAGATGAAAATGATAGCGGTGACCGGAACAAACGGAAAAACTTCGACGACTTATATAATCGAAAACATTCTGAAAGGAAAATTCAGCTGCGGAGTGACAGGAACTCTCGGCTACAGATATCCCGGCAGGGTCATAGATGCGGCAAATACTACACCGCAGAACTGGAAATGGTATTCACTTCTCAATGAAATGCAGAATGCAGGCGTAGAAGTTGTAATATCGGAAGTCAGCAGTCATGCCATTGAAGAAGAGCGGATCGAAACGACAAAATTCGATATTGCTGTTTTTACCAACCTGACAATGGATCATCTTGATTTTCATAAAGATCTCGAAAATTATTTCAAGGCAAAGAAAAAACTTTTCACAAAACATTTGAAAGATAATGGAACCGCCATAATAAATATTGATGATGAATACGGCCTGCGTCTGAACAGGGAGCTTCCTGACAATATCAGAAAAATAAGCATATCGACAATGAATGTGAATGCTGATCTGTATATTGAAATAAAAGATACCGGTATTGACGGAAGCAGTGTTATTTTCAAATACGGGAATGCAAGACATGGCGTTCATATACCTCTTGCCGGCAGATTCAATATTTACAATACAGCCTCCGGATTTATTGCGGCAATGATCGTTGCAGGTTCTGAATACAGTTTGAAAGAGGTCTCGAAAAAGATAATTGTTCCCGGAAGGCTGGAAAAGGTCGGCAGTAATCCGGTCTATATTGACTATGCCCACACTCCTGATGCACTTGAAAATGTTCTTTCAACGCTGAAAGGGCTTAACTCAAAGGGCAGGATCATCACAGTTTTTGGTGCAGGCGGTGACAGAGACAGAGGTAAGAGACCGGTAATGGGTGAAATTGTATCAAAATTAAGTGATATTGTTATTATTACCGATGATAATCCGAGAACCGAAGACCCGGAAACTATTATCAATGAAATTCTAAGCGGCTGCAATTCCGGAAATAAAGTGATTGAAGTAATTCATGACAGAAAAACAGCTATCAGAAGGGCTATTGATGTCAGGAACGGGCTGGATGTAATTCTGATCGCAGGCAAAGGAGCCGAAAATTATCAGATCACTAAAGAAGGAAAAAGATTTTTCTCAGATAAAGAAGAAGTTGAAAAATATCTTGAGGAGCTGCAGCATGTTCACAACAATCTTAGTTGAAAAAGTACTCTCAGACAACGGCATTAAAAGAAAATTAACTCCGTCGATCATTTCAGGAGCTGATCTGGATTCAAGAAAATGCAGAGAAGGGTTTATGTTCTTTGCGTTCAAAGGTGATAACACTGATGGACACGATTATATCCCGGCGCTTCTTGAAAAAGGGGTGTGGTGTGTCGGTTCCCAAAAAATGGATAGTCATGAAAGATATATTCAAGTGCCTGATGTTCTTGGATTTTTAACAGATATTGCTAAAGAAAGGAGAAAACTTTTCAAGGGACGGGTTATAGCTCTCACTGGATCAAGCGGGAAAACATCGACAAGAGAAATGATCGTTTCAATGTTGAAGCTTATGGCAAAAACTGTTCACGCCACAACAGGAAATCTGAATAATCATCTCGGACTTCCGCTTGTAATTTTAAATACACCGCTCAACAGTGATTATCTTGTTCTTGAAATGGGAATGAACCACGGTGGCGAAATAGAGCATCTTGTGAAAATCGCCAATCCTGACTACACTCTTATCACGAATATCGGGACAGCTCATATAGGAAATTTTGATTCTCAGGACGGTCTGGCAGATGCCAAACTGGAGATATTCAAATTCTCAAAAGGAATTTGTGTTGCAAATTCAGGTGACAGATATATAAAAAAGTGGGTGGAAAAGAACAGAGAGACTCGAAAAGTAGTTGAATATAATATCAAAAATGCGAGATCGCTTACTGCTCTTTTTCCTGAAATTCCCGAATATATGCTGGAAAATATTTACAGTGCCTCAAAAGTTATGGAATCAGTTGAAGGAACTTATCCTGATCTTAAAAAAAGTCTGGAAAATTGCGAGCTTCCGAAATTGAGGGGAGAGATCAAAGTTTTTGGAAAAAGAAAATTTATAGTTGACTGTTATAATGCAAATCCTGAATCCATGAAAAGATCAATAGAAAGTTTCTATAAAAAATATGAAAATGAGAAAGATGTGAAAAGATATCTCATTCTTGGAAGTATGTTTGAACTCGGAGATTTTTCAAAAAAAATGCATAGAGAACTTGTAAATTATTTAAAAACTCTTAATCTGTTAGAAAGGGTTTTTTTGATAGGTTGTGAATTCGAAAAAACAAGACTTGAGTTTTTGAATGAAAAAAAGGTGTTCTTTCTGGGTGATATCAGTGAAATATCCACTTATCTTCCAGAAGATGGGATTTTCCTTTTGAAGGGCTCAAGAGGCAACAGGCTTGAGCGGATTTTTGATGTTTTCGAGCATGGAGGTTAGTGTTGAAAGCTCTTGTTCTCGGAATGGGAATGTCTGGTGTTTCCGCTTCCGCATTTCTAAAAAAAGCAGGTTATTCGGTTTCAATTTATGATGATAACCGGGAAGTGTTGAAAACTTTTGACGGCAGATATGCTATTTATGAGAGTTCAGAAAAATATGATATTGCTATTTTAAGTCCGGGAATTCCTTCAGATCACAGTATCGTAAAAAAGCTTAATGAAGACGGGGTTGAAATAATTGGAGAAATGGAGCTTGCAGGCCGGTATATTGCAAACGAAAAAATTATTGCAGTTACTGGTACAAACGGAAAATCAACAACAGTTTCCATCATAGCTGATCTGCTTAAAGATGCCGGTTTTAATGTGTTTTTATGCGGAAATATAGGAAAACCTGTGATAGACGGTGTTTTTCATCATTACGATTTTTTTGTAATAGAGATCAGTTCATTCCAGCTGGAGACTTTGAAAAGTATTCATCCTGATGTTTCGCTGATACTTAATGTCTCCCCTGATCATCTTGACAGGTATAGCAGTTATGAAAATTATCTCCTTACAAAAGCTGAACTTGCGAAACTGACTAGACCGGACGGTCTTCTTGTGCTCAACGGAAATGACGAACCTCTTATTGCGGCATGCAGTCCTGTCAATGTTGAGAAAAAATATTTTTCGATAACCCGTGAAGGTGAAATAACATACAGAAATGGCAGCATTTTTATTGGAAATGATGAAATAAAGATGGAAGATCTGAATATTACCGGAATACACAATGTTGAAAATATTATGGCTTCTGTCCTTGGTGTAAGTCGCTGGGTGAATGACATAAACACGATAAAAACGACACTGACAAAATTCAGGTCATTACCGCACAGGACTGAATTTGTTGACGAATTTGATGGTGTTTCTTTTTATGACGATTCAAAAGGGACAAATGTGGGTGCCGCAGAAATGTCTCTTGCCGGTTTTGATGACGGAAAGGTTGTTGTGATACTTGGAGGCGTTGATAAGGGCGGAAGTTATGAACCGCTCAGAAATCTTGCGGAGAAAAAGTGTAAAGGCGTTGTTCTGATAGGTCAGGCAGCTGATATTATAAAGCCGTATTTTGAGGGTTTTAGTGGTGCCGTTACAGAAGCGGACAGCATGTCTCAGGCTGTGGAAAAGGCGTTTTTTCTTTCAAAAAATGATGGAATAGTGCTTCTTTCGCCTGCATGTTCAAGCTTTGACTGGTATAAAAACTACAAGGAAAGAGGAATGGATTTCAGGAACAGAATCAAGGAGTTGAAAAGGAGTCTGCACGGATGACGAAAGCTTTCAAGCTTTATTTTTCAATCTTTTTCTTTCTTGTAATTTTCGGAATGGTGATGGTGTTCAATATCCGTCTGTTTAATGTTTCTTCAATTTCAGATGCGGCATTTCCGATCCTGAAAAATCTTGCAATGAACCTTATTATAGCATGTCTGGGGTTTACAGCAGCATACCTTGTCAACCTTGAAGCTGTGAGATCATGGATAAAATATGCTCTTTTACTGATAATACTTCTGCTTATGTCCACCTATGTTATCGGGACACAGGTCAACGGATCAAAAAGGTGGATAGACCTTTATTTTATGATGCTTCAGCCGTCTGAGTTCGCCAAAATAGTCGTTGTTCTTTATCTTTCGGAAGTAATATGCAACAAAAGGGACAGAATAGGAATATTGAAGGAACTGGTGTATCCTTTCACCGTTGTTCTTCTTGTTGTTTCGCTTATTGCTTTTGAAGATCTGGGTACAGGGTTGATAATCTTTGCTGTGGCTCTGTTCCTTCTGCTTATGGGCGGTATGAGGTATAAATATTTCGCCGTTCTTCTTATTCTTGCTATTGCCGGAGCTGCATTCCTTGTTTTGATGAAGCCTTACCGTCTTGACAGAATAAAAGCATCATTTGATCCATGGCAGTACAGAAAAAACATAGGCTATCAGCAGGTGCAGAGCGAAATATCTCTGGGAAGAGGCGGTCTTGACGGGGTGGGTTTCGGAAATTCCCAGAAAAAACTGAGATATCTTCCTGAAGCTCATACGGATTTTATTTTTGCCATAATCGGTGAAGAATTCGGATTTTTCGGCGTTACCGTTTTAATATTGTTATTCTTTTTAATGTTTGTTACCGGAAGTTACTTTGCCTTGACGGTGCATAACCGGTTCGGGTTTTATGTAATTGCCGGATTTGTTATGATTCTTGCTCTTCAAACCCTGATTAATCTCGGAGTTGTTACATCATGTCTGCCGAACAAAGGAGTGCCGCTGCCTTTTATCAGCTATGGAGGTAGTGCCCTGCTTACTTATTCAATGATGGTGGGATTTATTTTAAATGCTGTAACAATGGATAACCGTTATAGCGGTTAAAAGGAGGGAATAATGGAGAGTGCAGAAAAGTTTGAAACCAAGAGGCTTATTTTGATCACCGGTGTGAACAGTAAAGAAAGACTTAAACCGGCTTTTGCTGTTGCCGAGATCCTTAGAAAAAGGGGGATTCAGTCTGTCTTTGCCTTTGCTCCCGGTTCTGAATTACAAAAAGGAATCAAAGAAAAGGGATATGAAGTTGTGAATTTTCCGAAATTTGCGGAAAGTAAGGGTGCCGTAGGTAATTTTCTGCGATCAATGAACAGGAAAAAAATAGCTAAGAATGCCGTAAAAATAATGACCGATAAGCATATCAGCGGTGTTCTGACAATGGGTGGAGTCAGTGCCATTCCGGTAATTGATGCCGCAGTAAAAATGAATCTTATGATATTTATAATGGAAGAAAATGCCGAGATATCATCTTCGAACATGGAAGTACTTCCGTTTGCAAAAAGAATATATCTTCCATTTGCGGAACTCATGAGCGGCGTGGACAGATCAAAAGCGCTTGTCACCGGTGTACCTGTTGAAAAAGATGTCATGTCGGCTGTCGGAAGAAATATTCCCACAGATAAAAAACTGCTTGTAATTTTTTCATGCAGACACAATTCCAATTCCATTAATGAACTCGTCAGAAGCCTTTTCAGGAAATATCCCGAAATGAGAAAGGAATTCTTTGTACTTCAGGAGACAGGAGAGAAAGAGGTTGCTTCAATCCAGAGATTTTATGATGAATTGAAAGTTGAATCCCTATGTTATATGCAGTATGAAAACCGTGGAAAATACTATAAAACAGCTGATATTATAATTTGCAGACCGACTGCAGATGTTGTGTCTGAACTTTTGGCAAGTCATAAACCGGGAGTATTTCTGCCACTTCCCCCTAATATTGACAGATATCAGAAATCTAATGCGATACTTCTTTCAAAAAAAGATTGCGGTTACCTTGTTGAGGATTCAGGAGGTCTTGTAATAAGAACGAAGAAACTCTATTCAGTTCTGACATCTTTTCTTGAAAAAGGAGATCCTGTGAAGCAGAATATTGCGAAGCTTCAATTTGAAAAAGCGGCGGCAAAAGTAGCAGAAGATATGGAACGAGTTCTTCTGACAGGGAGATAGATGCATATTCATTTTATGGGCATAGGCGGAAGCGGAGTCAGCGGACTCTGCCTGATGGCAAAGGCATCCGGATACGGCGTTTCAGGATGTGATAAGGAAACGAGTCCTTATTTTAAAATGGTAGCAGAGAAAGGCATTAAATGTTTTAAAGGTCATTCACCGCAACATCTTGACGGAGTTGATTTGCTTGTCAGGTCCAGTGCTGTTTCAAATGAAAGTGAAGAGATTAAAGAAGCTGTAAATAGAGGAATCAAGGTTATATCAAGAGGTTCTTTTCTGGCTATGATGGTGAAAGGAAAGCCTGTAATCGGTATTGCAGGAAGTCATGGAAAGACATCAACAACATGGATGACATATCATATTTTAAGAAAGGCTGGAATATGTCCTTCAGTCTATGCTGGAGGAAAATGTCAGGGTATTTCAAGCATTTCAGCCGGAGATCCTTATATTATTGAGCTGGATGAAAGCGACGGTTCCATTTTTGAAATAATGCCCGATATCCTTGTGATAAACAATCTTGAACACGAACATGCGGATTTTTATTCAAGTCCGGAAAATATGCTGGAATCATTTGAAAGATATCTAATTGCTGAAAAACCTGAAAAGCTCATAATTGGAAGGGGTTATGAACTCAGCAACTCTCTTTATTCAATGTTTTCTTCGGAGTCATTTCCGACTGTCAGCGAGTTTAAAGAACAGAGATCTTTCCAGAATATTTCAGGATTTGATTTTTTCTATCGTGACGGTATATGTTACATGATATCAGGAAATTATGAAATTGAGATCGGCAGTATTAATGAGCCGGCACATATTCTTCAGAACAGGGCAGGCGCACTTCTGGCTTCATCACATTACCTTAAACTGGCAGGGAAAAGTCTGCCTGATATTGATTACGGTGAGTTCTGGAAATTGATTCCTGCCGTTGACAGAAGGTTCGAAATTACAGGTGAATATAACGGGGTCAGTCTTGTTGATGATTATGCCCATCACCCTTCAGAAATAAAAGCTCTCATTGAACAGGCTGAAATAAGATTCGGGAATTTCGGACTTGTTTTTCAACCTCACAGAATATCAAGATTTACTGCTTTCTACAGTAATTTTCTTGATGTTCTTAAGGATGTGGAACCACTTATAATACTTCCTGTGTTTACTGCAGGTGAAAAAATCGATGGAGCTGATTCAAAGACATTTTATAATGATATAAAGAAGCTGTCCGGGGGCGAGGTCTATTATTTTGACAGCAAAGAACAGGCTTTTGAATTTTTGAAGGAAAATATTGATAAAATGCATATTTCCGGACTTGTTACCGCAGGAGCTGGCGATCTGAATGAAATTTTAAGACATCTGGTGAACTGATGAAGCTTAAGAAAGACGCATATCTCGACAGAATACTTACGCTAAAAATACGCGATGCTGTATGTGATTTGTATTTCCCTGAATCTATTGACGATATTGTCAGATTTTCTTTTGAAAACAGTGACTACAGGATTATTTCCGGCGGCAGTAATATTATTGCAGGCCGGGTGAAAAAACCTGTGCTTTTCATGGGCGGTATGATTGGAGCCAGCGGTACTGAAGATGTGAGCGAAAATGCAGTAAAAACATTTATGCCGGCAGGTGCTCCGGTCAATAAAGTGATAAATTACTCAGTGAAGAACGGACTGTCGGGTCTTGAGTTCATGGCTGGTATTCCCGGTACTGTCGGTGGCGCGATATGTGGAAATGCGGCTCCGGCGGGCTGTTCATGGGATGATGTCTGCGGTTCTGTATATTATGTAAAAGACGGTGCCGTGTCGATGTTTATTCCTGAATTCGGATACAGAACGCTGTTGAACGCTCCTGAAAGTCCATATATAATTTACGGAGCGGATCTCATTTTAGTGAAAGATACTCCCGACAATGTAAGACAGAGAGTTTTATACTACCTTTCAAAAAGAATGAGAATAACGAAGCCGAGCGCCGGTTCGCTTTTTAAAAATCCGGAAGTTGAATCTGCAGGAAGTCTGCTTGAAAAGGCTGGAATGAAGGGTTTTGAAATAAACGATGCGTGCTTAAGTCCCAAACATGCAAATATAGTAATAAATAAAGGTGACGCTGTGTTTGATGATTTTTGCAGACTTAAAGATGAAGCGCAAAAAAGAGTGTTGGAAATGTTTAATATAAACCTTGAGTTAGAGGTTAAATACTGGTATGAGTAAACTTTCAAAAAAGATGAGGATCGCTGTGATCGCAGGCGGTATGTCAGATGAAAGATCGGTAAGTCTTGAAACAGGAAAGATGCTGCACGACACGCTGATAAAAGGCGGATACGGGAATGCAGTTTTCGTTGATGCAGGATTTGATCTGGACCTTAAGCTCAGAGAATTAACCCCCGATGTAGTTGTTAACGGTCTTCATGGAAAATACGGTGAGGACGGTACAGTTCAGGGTCTGCTTGAAATGATGAAGATCCCTTATACAAATTCGGGAGTTTGCGCCAGTGCTGCGGGAATGAACAAGATTATAGCCAGAGCGGTCATGAAAGAATGCGGAATAAAAGTATCTCCGGGAATGAGTATCGTTTTTGAGCATGATATGGAAATTCCGATGAAATTTCCGTTTGTGATCAAAGATCCTGTAAACGGATCAAGTCGCGGCGTATACATAATTAAAAATAAAGAGATATGGAAAGAGACTGTTCCCCAGCTTAAACCCGGAATGGTTTATCTGTGTGAAAAATTTTTTAAAGGCAGGGAAATAAATGTTGCAGTACTTCTTAATGAAGTGCTTGGAGATGTTGAAATAATTCCTGCAAATGAATTTTATGATTTTGAATCAAAATATTTAAGTGACAAAACCAAGTATATAGTCGACCCTGACTATAGTGAGAAAGTAAGCATGGAAATATGGGATGCCGCATTGAAACTTCATAAAGCGATAGGATGCAAAGGTGTCTCAAGAAGTGATTTTATTGTGAACGGCGATGATTATATCATGCTTGAGATAAACACACTTCCCGGCATGACTTCTCATTCTCTTGTGCCGATGATCGCAGGTAAAAGGGGGATAAGCTATCTCAACCTTATTGAAAAATTAATGGAAGAGGCGCTGCTTTGCTGAAAAAGATCGGAAAAATAGCATATACTCTGCTGTATGCGTTTTTGATTTATACAACGACTTTTCTTTTTATTGCCTTTTTTATGATATGTTCGGATCTTATTTCTGACTGGAAAAAGAGTGATATGGTCAAAGTGTTTCCTGATAAAGTAGAAATTACGGGAACTTCAAAAGTTGAAAAGAATGAAGTGCTTCTCATCTCCGGTCTTGATCAGGAGAAGAGCTGGTTTGAAATAGATGAAAGAAAAATTGAGTCATATCTTATGTCCAACGGCTGGATAAAGAATGCAACAGTTAAGAAGATATTTCCCGATTCAGTGAGTGTTACGATCGTTGAGTATAAGCCGGCTCTGATAGTAAACAGCAGGAAGAAGTCTGAAATCAATGGTGAAGAAAAAGATATGTTCACTATGTGGTTTGCCGATTCTGAAGGGATTGTTTTTAAAAAAGCGTTTCCCGGTGAAACTGATGGATCTCTTTCTTTTTTTCACATTGATTACGATTCTGTAGGTCCGGAATTGAGAGAAGAGAAGATAAAAACAGCTGTCTCTATAACAGACAGCTGGAAACAATGCTCCGGGATCTGCTCAATTAAAAGTATAAAATTCGATGTTACAGGAGGCTTCATTGCTGATTGTGAAGGGGCAGGATCTTTGAGATCGGCAATAAACTTCGGCAAAGTTCTTGATATAGCCGAGATTGATGAAATGAAGAATCTGTTCATGAATATCGCATCAAAGTTCTTAAATGAGAACAAGTGGGCGGGAGAATATATTTTTGAAAAAACAGAAAAGGATAAAAAGATAAGAGTTATTGTGGGAAAAGTATTTCAAAATATAAAGAGGGGGAGTGATGCCTAAAAATGACAATATTATTGTAGCCTTGGATGTCGGCACCAAGAAAGTTACAACTCTTGTCGCAAAAATAGAAAGTGACAGAAAAGTTCAGTTCATCGGTAAGGGTGTTGCAAAGAACGAGAATGGAATTATTGCCGGGAATGTCGTTAATATGGAAGCAACCACCAGATCTATTCAGGAATCCATCGCCGAAGCTGAAAAGATAGCCGATATTCATATTAAATCGGTATATATCGGACTTTCAGGTGATCATGTCGCATCAATGAACAGTCACGGTGTTGTTACAGTAAGAGGCCGGGAAGTGGCGCAGACCGATATTGACCGTGTTATTGAACAGGCAAGAAATATCAGTCTTCCAAGTGACAGACAGATAATAAATGTAGAAATAGGTGAATTTGTTGTTGATGATCAGGCCGGCATAAGGAATCCGAAAGGTATGGCCGGAAGAAGACTTGAAGTGAAAGTCCACATTCTGACATCATCTTCTGCAATGCTTAAAAATCTTGCAAAATCTGTTGAAGATGCAGGCTTGCGGGTTGAAGATGTGCTTGTTAACGGTATTGCAGGCGGATGGGCAGTGCTTGAAGAGGATGAAAAGCAGCTCGGTGTCGCACTTATTGATATCGGTGAAGGAACAACGGACATAACTGTTTACCATAAAGGGGATCCGGTATATACGGCGGTTATTCCGATGGGCGGAAAGTTCATAACGACAGATATAAGCTATGCAATGAGGATACCTCCTGTTGAAGCTGAAAGGATCAAATGCAGGTTCGGCAGTGCCAGACCGGACTATGTTTCAAGTGATGAAGAGATAGAGGTGAGTATCATAGGTACTGAAGAGAAGAAGGTGAAAAAAGTACATTTTCTTGCCAGTGTTCTTGCCCCCAGAGTGGAAGAGATTCTTATGTCAGTAAGGAAAAGGCTGAATGAGGAAATGAAAGAAAGTCTTATTCAGACAAATATTGTTCTTACCGGCGGAACATCAGAACTAAAGGATATCCAGTCTCTTGCCAAAGATGTTTTCGAACAGCCGGTCAGAGTCGGAAGACCTAAAATAAATGAGGCATCAAGCGGATTTAAAGATGTTTTAAGCTCACCGTCATTTTCAACTTCTGTCGGAATAATCAATTATTTTGCCGAAAGGGGCAAAATGAGATTCAAGGACAAAAATAACGGATTTATGAGCAAACTCGGAGAATTTTTTAGAAGATTTTTTGAATAAATAACCTGTGGAGGCGGAAATGGCAGCGGTTTTAAGCAGTATGGTCGTTAAAATCGGGGTTGTCGGTGTCGGAGGTGGCGGTTGCAATGCTGTTGACATGATGTGTGAAGAAAGAGATGCTTTTGTAAATGCCGAGAATAACGGCAAGTACTCTGTCTTCAACGATGTTATGATAATTGCCTCAAACACCGATGTTCAGGCTCTTGAAGGGACTCGTGCCAATGTTAAGATACAGCTTGGTCCGGATCTGACAAGGGGTATGGGTGCCGGAGGTGTTCCAGAGATCGGGAGACTTGCAGCGGAAGAAAGCAAAGTTTCAATAGCACAGTCGCTTGAAGGTCTGGACATGCTTTTTATTACTGCCGGAATGGGAGGCGGAACAGGAACAGGCGCCGCAGCTGTTGTTGCCGAAGTTGCAAGGAATATGGGTATTCTTACAGTGGGGATAGTAACAAAACCGTTTAACTTCGAAGCAAAAAAGAAACACAGATATGCGATGGAGGGGATGGACGCTCTAAGAAAGAATGTCGATACTCTTGTTGTAATACCTAATCAGAGACTTCTCGATATTGCAAGTGATGATGATATGACATTCGATATGTTCAAAAAACCCAATGAAGTTCTGATATATGCTGTCAGAAATCTTTCGGAGTTGATCTGTAATAAGTCATATGTCAATGTTGATTTTGCAGATGTTCGGGAAACGATGAAAAACATGGGTCTTGCAATGTTCGGATTCGGCAGTGCAACAGGTGAAGGTGCGGCAATCAACGCAGTAAAGGAGGCGCTTAACAATCCGCTGCTTGCCGATTTCACTATATCCGGTTCCAAAAAGATGCTTCTTCATTTCGGCGGTGCGGGCACTCCCATGAAAGAGTTTGCTGATGCGGTTGAATTTCTTTCAAAACAGCTTCACGAAGATGGAGATCTTATCTGGGGTGCATCAATGAGCGAATCCTGTGACAAGGTTTATGCCCTTATTGTTGCCGAAGCCTCGGAAGATGCTGTAAGTGCGGCAAATATTGCACCTAAGGTCAAAAGCAAGATTGAAGCCAGGGATCAGGGCACGATCTTTGATATGGGAAAAGAAGATACTGCAAAATCGGATTCCGGAGAACTGATTGATGATCAGGTCGAAGTGATAATGGAGGAGCTTGCTCCTGCCGCAAAAAAGGAAGAGGTGTTCGTTATTGAAAAAGATAAGATAGTAAGTGCTTCAAACCTTGATGATGAGCTTGATCTGCATGACGGCAAGAATATCAATCTTGATGACAAGAACATTCCTGCATATTTGAGAAAAGCTAAAAATAACGAATCCGTCATTGAAAAAAAGGTCGACAAACTTGTAATTGAAAAAACCAGATAGCCGTGTCAGTAAGACCTGTTTTAATCTATCCTGAAAATAGAGATATTGCTATTTCTAATCTTGCTGTACACTGGTTTTTCAATGCTTTTGAGGAATATTCTCCCGACCTTGTGACGCTTGATTCAAATTCAGGAATATTTTACGATACAAAATTGCATAGAACACCGTTTGTCTTTGTTTCAGTATCATACGGTCTGAGTTTTTTTAATTTTGTAAAGATTCTGAAGGAAAATCGAATACCTTTGTTGAAAAAAGATCGTGAAAACGGAATGTTTCCTATACTTATAGCTGGCGGAATCGCTGTAATGCTGAACCCTGAGCCTTTGAACCTGATCTTTGATGCTGTCTTTACCGGTGAAGGGGAGTGTATGGAAAGTGACATAAAAAAAATGATGGAGCTTGAGACAAGAGAAGCTGTTTTCAGTTTTATCAATACACTGCCATATGCTTTAACTGATGGAAAAGAGAGCTTCGGAACGACATATGCGTCCAGTGGTGCTTTTTCTGTCTGCTCGAACAAGATGCTCCACAAGTACGGCAATTGTTTTAACAACAGGAAGATCATTGAAATAAGCAGAGGTTGTACCAACAGGTGTAAATTTTGTGCCGCAACTTATGCTTACAAAACTTTCCGTGAAGCTGACAGAAGCAAAGTGATGGAAATCGTTGAGCAATCTATCGAGGAAAAACAAGGTGTTGCGCTTATGGGAGCATCTTTGGCAAGTGTGAGTTTTTTTGATGAAATACTGGAAAAATGTGCGGAAAATTCAATATCACTTTCTCTCTCTTCTCTGAAAGCTGTTGAAATAACAGACCGCAGGATATCTCTTCTTAAAAAATGTTCCGTCAGAACTGTGACTGTCGCGGTCGAAAGTGCAAACGAGGCGACCAGAAGCAGGATATTGAAAAATCTCTCCACGGAAACGATATTAAATGCGATGACGATATTGAAGAAATATGAAATGAAATCAAGAATTTATCTGATAGCAGGACTTCCTGGAACAGATCCGGCGAAAGAAGCAACAGATGTTATCGGACTGTTAAAAGATCTCGACAGCAGAAAACTGCTCAATGAAACAGACCTTTCAATTGCTCCTTTTGCTCCGAAACCTTTTACACCTTATGCATTTGAACCTATGATGACAAAAAAGGAATATAAAATTTATATGGATGTTATTAGAAAAGGACTCACTGAGCTTGAAAAAAAGGTCAAGGTCGAATTCTTTTCTTATAAAGACAGTGTGGTCGATGTGCTGTGCGGGCAGTTGAAAGGTGATGATTTTATAAGACTGATACAGGAAGATCATAGCTTAGGAGTTAATTGAATGGTTCCGTCCGGATTGATGGTTTTTTGTGAAGTCGATATAAACAGTACGCTCAAGAATATTTCTTATGAACTTGTATCTGAGGGACGAAGAATTGCAGATCTCACTGGCGGAAAGGTCATTGCCGCAGTGCTTTGTGATGAAATTGCTGATATTTCGGAATTGAAAAAATACGGAGCGGATGAAATTATTATCGCTCAAAGGTCTCTGAAAGGTTTTTTCCCTCTCGGATCAGACACTCAGACAGTATCGGATATAATAAGAAAATATGATCCTTCGATAGTTTTTTTCGGAGCTACTGATTACGGAAGGATGCTTGCACCGAAAGTAGCGGCAAATCTTAAATGCGGGATAACAGCTGACTGCACAGGGTTCGAGATCGATAAAACAAACAGACTTGTTCAGATCAGACCTGCGCTGGGCGGAAACATACTCGCTCATATTATTTCTCCGTCATCAAATCCTCAAATGGCGAGTGTGAGACCTTCAGTTTTCAAAAAAGAACAGTATTCCGGTGACAGGAAAAATATTATTGTAACAAGCTGGACTGAAAGTTTATCTGTGGCTGATGTAATTCAGGTTGATCGTCTGAGTCTTGAAGTAAAAGAAAGCGATAAAATTGAAAATGCGAAAGTTGTTGTTGCAATCGGAATGGGAATAAGATCTAAGGAAATGATAAGTAAATTTGATGAGTTCGCTAAATCGATAGGAGGCGTGCTCGCCTGTTCCAGAAAAGTTGTTGAAGCCGGACTGATGCCTCATTCAAGACAGGTAGGGCAGTCAGGCAAGACGATATCTCCTGATATTTACATTGCCGTCGGGATATCCGGAGCTCCTCAGCACCTTGCCGGAATGAAGACCTCTTCAAAGATAATTGCAGTGAATTCTGACCGGAACGCTGAAATATTCTCTGTTGCAGATGCCGGATTTGTGATGGATGCAGGTGAATGGCTGAAAGCTTTGAATCTTTTGAAGAAAACGGTGAAAAATGACAATATTTGATGAAATCACAAACAGGGCAGCCGGTTCTGACGGAGAATATCTCTGCGACGAAAGCAGACTGAGCGGCGGAAATGCAGTAAGGATCTTTTTTCCTGAAAATGCTTTGCAGACATCACAGATAGTAAAATACTGCAATCAGGAAATCATTCCTTTCACAGTTTATGGAAAAGGGACCGGGATTACCGGCGGAGCTGTCCCTTTCGGCGGGTTTGTTATTTCAATTGAAAAGATGAAAAATTCCGGTGCTGTAAGTTTTGATAAAGATGCAAAAAAATTCTTTCTTAAAGTGGATGCCGGAGTTACGCTCAATGATATCAAAGAGTTCCTGCACAGGAAAGAGTATTTTGATATGACAGGATATGAACTTTTTTACCCGGTAGATCCGACTGAAATGGGAGCTTCGATAGGTGGAACAGTTGCAACAAATGCAAGCGGCGCCTCATCATTCAGATACGGACCGACACGGAACTGGATAAAATCTTTGGAGATTATTCTTCCGGATGGAGAGATCGCAGTTATAAAAAGGGGAGAGCAGTTCGCTGATGATAACGGTTCCATGGAGATCAACGGAAAACATTTTTTGATACCTGATATAAAAATGCCGGAATGTAAAAATGCCGCCGGGCTCTATTCCAGAAAGAATATGGACCTGATAGATATTTTTATCGGCTCTGAAGGAATACTTGGAATTGTTACAGGTGTCGAGATATGGCTTGAAAGGAAGTATCCCTCTTTCAGTATGATCAAATTTCTGAAAAACGAACATAAGGCTCTTGAATTTGTCAAGATGCTTAAGAAAAACAAAGAGCTTGATCCTGTTTTTATTGAATATGTCGATGAACGCGGACTGGAAATGCTCAGAAAAAAAAGAAACCGTGACAGATCATCTATAAACATTCCTGAGATTGAACCTGAATTTAAAACGGCAGTATTCTTTGACATAGCTCTTGACAAACTTGGTGTTGCAGAAGTTTCTGATATCGTTGATGAAATTGAAGAAAAGCTGAATGTGCGTGATGCTTTCAGCTGGTGTGCCTGGGAGGAAATTGAGATCGAAAGGATAAGGGCTTTCAGACACGCTCTTCCTGAAACGGTAAATACTTATATTTCTGAAATTAAAAAAATATATCCTGAAATTCACAAGCTCGGAACAGACCTTGCAGTACCGGATGAGAACTTTGAAATGATGACGGCTTTTTATCATGATATCCTTGATAGAAGCGGTTTGAATTATGTCGTTTTCGGTCATATCGGTAATAATCATCTTCACATAAACATAATTCCTGAAAATGTTGAAGATCTGAAAAAGGGTTTTGAAATATATAAAAAACTTGCAGGTTATGCTGTCGAGCTGAAAGGTACAGTTTCCGCTGAGCATGGAATAGGAAAAATAAAACACAGGTATCTCGTTGAAATGTATGGAGAGAACGGAATTTCTGAAATGAAAAGAGTGAAGTTTTTCTTTGACCCGGGATATTTGTTGAACAGGAACAATATGTTTGAATACATGGAGATGAAGTGAACATAGCTGTTTTGATCAAGCAGGTTCCAAGGACCGACAGGATAAAAATAGATCACGAGACCGGCACGCTTATCAGAAGCGGTGTAGAGTCAATATTGAACCCTTATTGTGAATACGGTCTTGATCTGGCAGTTGAACTGAAAAAAAGGTTTGCTGATGTGAAAATCACAGCTTTTACAATGGGTCCTGTAAGTTCGGAGATCGTTTTGAGAAGGGCTTTGGCCCTCGGTGCCGATGAAGCGGTTCTGCTTAATGATAAAGCGTTTGCCGGATCGGACTGCCGGGCTACTGCATATACTTTATCCAGAGGAATTCTGGCTGTAACCGGTGTTCCTGATATAATAATCTGCGGAAAGCAGGCAGTAGACGGTGATACCGCTCAAGTTCCAGGAGAAGTTTCTTCTATTTTAAATATTCCGGTTCTCCCTTATGTGACTCAAGTGAACTGCATAGACGGATATCTGGAAGTCAGGTCTGAAATAGAGAATGAATTGCTGACATTGCGATCGGAATTGCCGGTACTGATAACTGTAGGAAGCGGTTCAAACATCAGGAGAATGCCGTCCATTGATGATGTTTCGAGGGCTTTCAGAAAGAAAATAACAGTACTGAGCGCAAAAGATGCCGGCTGTGACAGTTCAAATATCGGATTAAAAGGCAGTCCGACGAGAGTGGTTAAAATAGAAACAGTTGTTTCAAAAGGAAAATGCAGGATTTTTAATGAAAAAAATCTTAGCGAAGGACTGGATTATTTTTCGACAATTATATATAAGTAACATGTTTCCAATTTAAGGAGAATATTTCATGAGGAAAATTGAATTTATTGATTTGAAAACACAATATCTGGAATATAAAGATGAAATTGACAAAGCGATTGAAAATGTATGTGAAAGAGCAGCTTTCATAATGGGTTCAGAGGTTGCTGAACTTGAAAAGAATCTTTCTGAATTCACAGGGTCGCCTTATGCCATAAGCTGTGCAAGCGGTACTGATGCACTTTTGCTTGCTTTAATGGCTCTTGATATCGGTCCCGGCGATGAAGTTATCACAACACCATTCACTTTCATTGCCACAGCAGAGGTCATCACACTTCTCGGGGCAACACCGGTTTTTGCTGACATAGATAAAAAGACATGCAATATCGATCACAGACTTATAGAAAGAGCTATCACACGGAATACAAAAGCGATAATTCCTGTGGGATTGTACGGAACGGTTGCCGACATGGATGAAATAAATGCCATTGCATTAAAATACGGCATAACGGTCATAGAAGACGCATGTCAGAGTTTCGGTGCAAAATATAAGGATAAAATGAGCTGCAACCTTTCCAAAATTGGATGCACCAGCTTTTTTCCGTCAAAACCGCTGGGCTGTTACGGTGACGGCGGAGCTCTTTTTACAGATGATGCCGCAATTGCTGAAAAAATGAAGAGTCTCAGAATTCACGGCCAGACAAAAAGATATTTTCACAAGTATATCGGCATAAACGGCAGGCTTGATACAATTCAGGCGGCAGTATTGAATGTAAAGATGAAATATCTGAAAAATGAATTGAAGAAAAGGGAGGAAATCGGCAGATACTATACAGAGAATTTGTCTGAAAACGGGAAAATTACCATTCCGTATATCAATAAAGACCGTACTTCTGTCTATGCACAATTTTCCATTCTTGTTGAAAACAGAGATAAGCTCATTGAAAAACTCAATGAAAACGGAATTCCGACAGCAGTTCATTATCCGAGACCACTCCATCTGCAGGAAGCGTATTCACAACTCGGATATAAAAAAGGTGATTTTGCTCTTTCTGAATATGCAGGCGATCATATTTTAAGTATTCCGATGGGACCGTTTCTGAAAAGGGAAGATCAGGATTATATTATTGAAACTATTTTAAAAAATATCTGATATCAGCGGATAAAAAATGAAGATCGGGCTTGTTTCAAATATGTATCCTTCTGAAAATGACAGGAAATACGGGATTTTTGTTAAGGGAATGGCAGATTCTCTTTCGAAAAAAGGAGTGGAATTTACATTTATGTGCCTGATAAAGGGAAAAGAACCGAAAAAATTCAAGAAAGCTCTCAAGTATGGAAAACTTTATATATGTACAGTATTCAGTCTTCTTTTTAAGAGATGCAATGCGGTCTATTTTCACTATCCTCTTCATCTCGCTCCGCTTCTTTATATCCTTTCATTTTTTCTCATAAAACCTGTGATAGTTAATTTTCATGGAACAGATCTTCAGCCTGGTGACTCGAAAGTTCTTAATTTCTTTGATAAATTGCTGTTTAGAGTAATGAAAACCGTGAGATTGACAGTTGTACCTTCAGACTATCTGAAAAAACAGGTCTGTGATAAATTTCACATTTCCGAGGAATCTGTTTTTGTCTCCCCGTCAGGCGGAGTAGACTTCAACTTATTTAAAATGGCCGATGATAATCCGGCAGGCATTAAGGAATATTCAGCGGGTTTTATTTCCAGAATAAGCCCGGAAAAAGGTTGGAGCGTTTTTATTAACGCATTGGACTTATTAAAGAAGAAAGGTGTTGTAAAAGATCATAAATTTCTATTAGCAGGAAGCGGTCCTGATGAAAAACAGGCGGAGAAAATGATTTCTGATCTGAACCTTGAAGGAAATATCACATTTATAAAAACAACGGAACAGAGCAGATTTCCAGGTTTTTTCAATTCATTGGATGTTTTCATTTTTCCTTCATACAGTGAAAGTCTCGGTCTTGTCGGACTTGAAGCAATGGCGTGCGGAACTCCTGTCATAGGTTCAAATATAGGTGGAATTTCACAATATCTTGCAGATAACGAAAACGGGTTTTTCTTTGAAAAAGGGAGCAGTGAAGATCTTGCAGAAAAGATCGAGAAATATATGAGCCTTTCAAAAGTTGAGAAAATGAGATTGAGAGATAGTGCCTTAAATACGGCTAAAGATTTTGACCGGGACAGAATATCTGCACTGCTTTTTAAAAAGCTTAAATCTGTTATTGACATTTAGAGTATATTTCTTTACAACTGGAAGGGTTTTGAGTATGTTTCACCGTAGATTTTTATTTATTGTTTCGTGGATACAGTATGACAAAAATAAAGTATGATAACAACGAGTCTAGTGAGATGGAAATTAAAGAAATTACGATAAAAGATATCATTTTATTTGTGTCGGATAATTGGAAATCAATTGGTATATATACCAGCGGTTTTTTTTTCGTTTTATTGTTGTTTTTTCTTTTTTTACAAAAACCAGTCTACAAAGTTAATGCCTCAATTGAAGTTATCGATAATATTGATTCAATAAGCTTAAATCCGATGTCTTTTATGATGGGTGTTGAGGCATCTTCATCGATGATAGCTAATGAAGAATTGTTCAACAGTAGACTTGTAATTGATAAAGTTATTAACAATCTTAATCTTCAAGTTACTATTAAAAAAAAGAATAACTCAATGTTTTACTACATAATTGATGTTATTAGCGGAATAAAAGGAGTTTCAGGTTGTATCAAAGTGGTGAGTTTTCCAGATGTGTTAAAAAAAGAATCTTTTGACCTTTTTGTTAATAATGACTCATATAATTTAACCGTAAACGGTAAGGAAATTGAATGTTTTTGGAATATTCCATGTGAAATAGATTCTCAAAAACTGGTTTTAGATAAAATTGGTGAGCTTATTGAATCTGCCTATAATCTTGAATATGTTTCCATAATTCAAACACGATTAGAATTGCCAGAAAAATTCTCTGCTAAATCACTAACTGGGACTAACAACATCAATCTTCAATATTTTGATGAAAATCCATATACAGCATCTATGGTTTTAGACAATTTTATAGAAGTATATGAATCTATTCAAGAGGATTGGGATAAAAATGAAATCAAATCGAAGAAGGACTATATTTCTACAATACTCGACGGTGTTAAGAATGAAATATTGTTGAAGGCTGAGACTCTTGTTATTTTTCAACAGGAGAATAACACATTTATGCCTGTTGTTCAATTTGAATCAGTTGTAAAGAAAATTGAAGAAATTAGAACTCAAATCGAATTGTTAAAGTTGAAACAAAAACTCATTGGAAAAACACTTGAAGAGTTAAACGCTGAAGACCCATCGTCAATCACAATATCCTACCTCTCAGACAATCTTTCTCTTGTTAAAATGGTTGCTTTGCATAATGATCTTATATCTAGAAGAGATTTTGATAGAAAAAATTTGACAGATAGCCACCCCGATATTGTTGCACTCGGTGAAAGTATTATAGAATCTAAAAAGAATATTGAAGCTGTTTTAAAACAGGAAAGAACTTCTATGCAAAATGGAGTAGATATTCTTGAAAACGCTATAAGTACAATCATGAAAGATACTCAAACACTTCCTAAAAAGTATATTCAAACAGAGGCTTTAAAAAAAGATCTAGAGCTTACAGAAAAGCTTTATGTAGCCCTTACAACAAAACTATATGAGAGCACAATTGATAAAAAAACAGGAGTTCCTCCAGTAAAGGTAATTGATTTTTCAACTCCCGATGTCATTAAAAATTCTCCAAGCGTTGTGATTAATGTGATCGTTATGTTTTTGCTGTCTTTTCTTTTTTCATTAAGCATTTGTTTTATAAAAGAAGTATTCAGAGTAAAAATAAAGAACTCTGAAGAACTTAATAAATATTTTATTAATCCTGTAATAATTAAAACTAATAAAAGTTACGATGATACAAAAAAAGAATTTGTTATGAGAATTAAAGACAGTATGATTCCGATGAGAAAAGGTTTGTTTTTTTCACCAGATGATGACAATGACTTTTCGCAATTGATTAATCAAATAGTAGATGCTGAAACTGCTGCAGTTTTTATTTCTAAAGGCAATGGTTTGTCTTTACATGAATTTTCAGCTAAAAAAATAGATGGTAATATTATTATATTGAGAGTAGATGACGACGGCGATTTTGCTTATGTTTTTAAATCAGAGATTTTTAAGCAGACTATTATGGAAATCGAATCAAAATATAAAAAAATCATTGTTGCTATTTCTTCTTCTCATCACTCTTGTTTGTATGCTTTAACTGATTTATTTGATTCAATATTTTATTTCATACAAAAAGACAAGACCAGCTTAATTCAGATCGAGAAATTTTCTAAGTTTTCAAAAATGGTAGAGGAAAAACTTCGAGAGCGCATTTTCACCGTTTTTTTTTCATAAAAAATGATAATTAATGATAAAAAACAAATTTAACACATTTACTTTTCAAGAAAAGATAAGCGAGTATATTAACAAAACAAGAAATGAGAAAAGCTTTCTGCACAATGTCTTAACAATAACATCGGGGACGGTTATTGCTCAGGCAGTAACTATTGCCGCATCTCCAATCTTGACAAGATATTACACGCCATCAGAAATGGGCATTATTGCGAGCTTGCTGGGCATAGTTATGATAATTGGTGTTGTTGCTTCTGGAAGATATGAACTTGCAGTGGTTTTACCTGAAAAAGAAAGTGAAGCTATTGCAGTCGTAATTTTAGGAGTGATTATTGCAGGGATCTCTGGATTGATATTAACTGGTGTTCTTGCATTGTTTGGTCATAAAATAGCACCTTATATTGGGTTAACGAATGTTCCTGATTGCTGGCTTAATATAATAGGTTTGATGGTTTTTCTAATAGGAATAGAAAATGTTATGAACCGTTTTGCGATAAGGAATCGTCATTTCAAGGTTCTGGCAGCTACTCAAGTTACTCAGCAGATCGGAGCAAATGGGATAAAAATTTTTTTGGGGATTCTGAAAAGCGGAGTGTCAGGACTATTTATTGGGACGCTTTTTGGCTATGTGCTTCGTGCTATCCGTCTATTGTGGTCAGAAAAAGCAGCCTTATTCAACAAAAAGAAATTCCCATCATATAAAGATTTAGTATCTGTATCTAAAAGATATAAAAAATTTCCTCTGATAAGCAGTTGGGCTGGATTGCTTAACACCGCATCTACACAAATACCAGTTGTGTTGTTCGCAACACTTTTTTCTCCAGCTGCTGCCGGATATTATGCTTTAAGCCACAGAGTATTGAGTTTGCCGATGTCCTTAATTGGGCGAAGTGTCGGGGATGTGTTTTTTGAAAGAGCTGCTAGAGTAAGGGAAAATCCTGAAGAACTCGGTCGTATTACATTGGAAATTTCCAAAAAATTGTTAATACTTGGCTCTTTCAGTATGTCCATTATTACTTTTTATGGCGATATCTTATTCTCATTTGTGTTTGGCGAACAGTGGGTTGAAGCAGGAAGATACGCACAATGGATATCTATCTGGCTGGTTTTAGTTTTTGTCTCTTCGCCTCTTAGCACTGTTTATCTGATACTAGAAAAACAGCTGGAGCATCTTTTTTTTAATATTGTTATGTTTCTTTCTAGGATAGGAGTGATTGCATTCGGGGCATATTATGCTTTTTCTGATTATGAAGTAATAATACTTTTTTCGATCTTGGGAGCAGTATTGTGGCTCGTAATGTGTATTAGGGTTTTGCAAATTGCCAATGTCAATGCGATTAAAATTTTGACCAGTATATTTCTGATTATTGTTCCTATTTATTTATTACAGTATTTTTTATCGGTTGCTGTAAGGAGTTTTTTTTGATGCTGAGAATAAATTTAGAAAATAAATATAGAAAATGGATAAATGAAGGGCCTGGTTATTTTACAGGAATGGCATTTGATAAAAGTTGTAGCGTTATCAATGCCAAAAATGTTCTTTCTTTTTTTGAAAACACCCGAGATTTTAAAATTCTTGAAAACAAACTGCTGAAACTAAGCGGAAGTTACTCAATAATTGTAAATGATGGAAACTTTTTATTTGCTGCTGTTGATAGATTTAGAAGTATTCCATTATTTTACGGTAAGACAGAGAAAAGTTTTTTTATTAGCGATGATGCGGAGTGGATTCGTCTTCAGATGAATGATTCAAAAATGAATCATTTCGCTGAACAAGAATTTTTACTGACAGGATATGTTACTGGCAAAGATACCCTTTTCCCTGATGTTAAGCAGCTTCTTGCTGGAGAATATCTTATTGTTAAAGAGAATGGAACTGTTCCAGAAATTATAAACAATAGATATTTTCGGTTTCAGCATAAAACTGAGAATGAGACAACAAACGAAAAGATTTTATATGACAGGTTATACTCAGCTACCTTAAACTCAATTAAAAAACTTATTAATTATGCTAATGGTCGACAGATAATAATTCCGCTTTCGTCTGGTTTTGATTCTCGCTTGATTGTTTCAATGTTAAAACTTGTGAATTACAAGGATGTAATTTGTTTAAATTATGGTACTGAAAATAATCCCGAATCTGAAACCAGCAGGTTTGTTGCTGAAAATCTTAGTTATCCATGGCTGTTTATTAAATATAGCAAAGAATTGTGGCGTGAATGGTGGAATACTGAGGAAAGACATGATTATTATTCAATGGCTTCAGGTTGGTCAATTTTGCCACATGCTCAGGATTGGCCTGCTGTATGGGAACTAAAGAAAAAAAGACTGATTAATAATGACGCAATTTTTGTGCCCGGACACATAATCGGTTTTATTTCAGGTAGTACAATTCCACAAGAGGCTTTCTATTTGCATAAATTCAATGAAAATATGTTCGTCAGTGCAATATTAAATAAGCATTATTCGCTAATTTCTTTGTCTAATACTTTTTTTACAGGGAATGAAAAGTGGCAGAAGAGAATAAAGTCATTTTTGGAAAAAGAAAAGGTAAGGTCGGGAGAAGCGTTGGCTGATGTTTGTGAAAAATGGGGATGGCAGGAGAGACAATCAAAATATATAATCAACTCTGTTAGAGTTTATGAGTATTGGGGGTATGATTGGTTTTTGTTTAATGATTCTGATTTATTTAATTTTTGGCTGAATACGCCACTTAAATTAAGAAAAGGTAAAATATTTTACGGTAGATTTGTAAATGATATGTTTTTAAAGGCTTCGGGTGTCTCTGCTCCGGTCAAAAAGTTACACAAGGAGACCGCTTTAATGCAGTGGGGGGTGGGTGCTCTCAGAAAAACAGGAACATTGTATTTTGTAAAAGATTTGTTTGGGTGGTTTTTAAGATTATCAGGGAAGTTGCCGGGATATGAGAGTAATATTGCGTTTTATGGACAGTTCTCTGATAAAATGGTGGAAAAATATAGAAATATTGTGAAAAGTCCAGTGGGGTTTATTGCGATTGATTATTTAATAAAACATCAAAAATATTCGAATTTGGATTTATCATGGAAAGAAGATAGAAATGATTGCTAATTCGGGAAGAAGATGTATTACTTAATTTCATTTGTTATTTTGATAATATCATATTATCTTTTTAAAAAATGCTCAGGAACAATGGCCTTTAATCGATTAAATATGATTTCCTATATTTTTTATCTGCAGCTTTTTTTATTCTCATTTATTGGTTCTGTACTTGTTGTAAACAAAGTTGATAATCATTACATGATAAATAGGCTTGCATTTGAAAGCTCAAGATTTTATGGCTGGGTTTCCATAATGTATGTCATGATAGCAATGCCTATCGGAATGCTTCTGGCAAATTATTTTCTAAAGAATTTCAATACAAGAATTTTGTTTTCAAGATATGCAGGAAAACTAATAGAGCCAGTTGTTTCAATGAAAGATTCCTATATGAGATTTCCTTTGCTGGTTTTATCTGCGATTTCGATATTTGCGTGTGTCTATACATTTTATGTTATTAAAACTATTCCTATTTTGTATGTTTTTAAAGGATCTGGACCAGAAATTCTTGCAAGAATGAGAATCGAAGCATCAAGAGAGTTCGGCGGGAATATTATTTTTAGAAATTTGTTTGCAATAATGCTTACTCCAGTTTTATCATATATTTCTTATGCATATTATAAAATGTCAAAATCAAAAAAAGATTTTGTATGGTTTGAACTCATGTTTTTCTCATCAATTATGATACTGACATATAATATTGCCAAATCGCCACTAGTTACCTATTTAATAGGGTTCCTATTACTTCATATCCTTATTGAAGGATCGGTAAGTAAAAAATTATTTATATTTGCTGGATTTATATCATTTGTAATTCTAGCATATCTTTATCTTTCAACAATGGGTTTGGGCATTTCAGATTTTGCATCACTGGTTACTAGTGTTAACCAAGGTATCCCAGGACGCATACTTCTAAGCCAGTCCGCTGGCACATTTTTTTCTTTTGACATATTCCCTGATCGTCATAACTTTCTTGGTATTACAAGTTTATCCAATATATTGTCAGGAATTTTTTCAATTGAAAAAAGTGACAGATCTGCAAGAATAATAATGTCTATAGTTATGCCTTCAGCTATAGAGGAGGGAACTGGCGGGGTTATGAATACTTTGTTTATTGGTGAATCATGGGCGAACTTCGGACTTATAGGGGTTGTTTTTGCTCCTATATGGGTTGGTTTTGTTATTCAATGGAGTTATGTTACTATTCTTAAATCAAAAAAAACTCCATTAATGCTGGCTTTAATGGTTTATTTAACTATTTCCTGGCCAGTTACCGGAGGATTCAATGATTTTATTTACAACATGTCTATTCTTACAATGCTGGCAATGTTTATGTTAATAATTGGCAGTGCTGTTTTATTGAGAATTTTTAAAACAGGAAAGAAACATGTTATGTTTTTACAAGGAAATCGACAGAAAAGAAATGATTAAAGAAAATCAACAAAAAAGAATGATTTTTCATATTCCAGTTCCTTTAAATGAAAATTCCTGTTCAGCTAGCGGCATAAGACCCTTGAAAATATTACAAGCGTTTAAACGGATCGGGTTCGAAGTGGATGTCGTTTCGGGCTATGCAGGAGAAAGACGAAAAAGGATTAAAGAGATACTTGAAAAAATAGAGTCAGGTCTGAGATATGAATTCTGTTATTCCGAATCATCTACTATGCCGACAGCCTTAACGGAAAAACATCATTTTCCTATAGCTCCGTTCTTGGATTTTAACTTTATAAAAAAACTCAAAAAGCATTCTATTCCTACAGGACTCTTTTACAGAGATATTCACTGGGCTTTTGATCAGTATAAGAAAAACACAGGTTTTATTAAAAGAATGACGGCCATATGCTTTTACAGATATGATCTTTATAAATATGATAAACTGTTTGATGCTCTTTTTCTTCCATCACTTAAAATGAGGGATTTTATTCCTGGAAAAATAAAAATAAAGGAAGTTCATGCCCTCCCGCCAGGTTGTGAAGAAAAAGTATTGTCAGATAAAAAGATGCAAGGCGCGGATGGAATTTTAAATTTGATTTACGCAGGCGGTATAAAACCGCCATTGTACGATCTTCAGCCTCTTTTCAAAAGTTTGAAAGGAAGAAAGAATGTGAATTTATTTTTGATATGCAGACCGGACGAGTATAAAGCTACAGAACGCTATTACAACATTTCAGAAAACACAAACATTAAAGTAATTCATGGAACAGGTTCGAAAATAGAAGATTATTTTCTCAGGTCTGATATATATGTAATTTTATGGAAACCATTTGAATACCTTTCTTTCGCATATCCATATAAGCTTTTTGAAGCTTTGACATATGATCTTCCTGTAATTACAACGACGGGTACGGCAACCGCAGATTTCGTTTTATCTAACAACATAGGATGGGTTGCTGACGGTGATGAGAGTGATATATTGGATAATATTATTTCAGAGCCAAAATTGTTGGTTGAGAAAAAAGACAATATCTTAAAAATAAAAGGTGAAAATACTTGGAATGCCAGAGCTTTGTATGTTGAGAAAATTTTTAAAAAGATTAGAAACGAAAAACTGAGTTAAGATAAATTATGAAAATATTCATTATGTCCGATGGTTTCTCTATTCATACAAGAAGATGGGTGAGTGCTCTTGTGAAAAGGGGCATAATTATACATCTGTTCAGCTTGAAAGATTTTAATGAAAGCGATTATCCGCATGAGAATTTCACTTATACTGTTGTGGATTGTCAGAAAAGGTCAGCAGGTTGGGGAGGGTTCGGCAAGATCGCTTATTTGAAAGCTTTGCCTGAATTGAAAAAGCAGATTTGCAAATTCGTGCCCGATATCGTTCATGCTCACTTCGCTTCAAGTTACGGACTTCTTGGTGCGTTGTCAGGTTTTCATCCGCTTATTGTTTCTGTCTGGGGCTCAGATGTTTTTGATTTCCCCTACAAATCTTTTCTCCATAGAAAGGTCTTTGAATTTACTTTAAGAAAGGCTGACAAAATATTATCAACAAGCAATGTTATGGCGGTCGAAGCAGGGAAATTCACTGACAAGGATATCGAAATAACTCCTTTTGGCATAGATTTGAATGATTTTTCTATGAATCATGGAATTAAAATAAGGAATAATTTAAAAATAAATGAACAGGATATTGTCGTAGGAACTATAAAACTTCTTGAACCCAAATACGGAATAGAATTTCTGATCAAAGCTTTCGCTCAAATTTCTGAAAAGCACCCGGCCATGCCACTTAAGCTTGTAGTTGCCGGAGACGGGAGTGAAAAAAATAAATTATATGATATAACTGCTTTTTTAAAGATAGAGAACAAAGTTGTTTTTACAGGAATGATCGATCATGCTTCGGTTCCCGATTATATAAATTCCTTCAATATTTTTGCAGCTCTTTCAATAGAGGAAAGTTTCGGTGTTGCTGTTGTTGAAGCACAAGCTTGCGGAGTTCCGGTTGTTGTTTCAGATGCGGGTGGTCTTCCAGAGGTAGTAGAAGACGGTGTTACCGGTTCTATTGTTCCTAAAAAAAATGTCTCTGCAGCTGCGGATGCAATTGAGAAGCTGGTTTTGGACAAGGATTTGAGAGAGAAAATGGGAAAGGCAGGCAGAAATAGAGTAGAAAGGTTATATAACTGGAACCAAAATGTTGATAAAATGATAAGTATTTATAATATAACTCTCAAGGATTTAACTAGGGATCGTAATGAATAATAAGAATATTTGGATAATCAACGAAACAATTGGATCAAAAATTCATGGGATGGTGTTCAGACCGTACTATCTTGCCAAGGAATTTGTGAAAAACGGAAATAAAGTAACAATCTTTTCAGGATCCTACACACACATTTATTCAAATCCTCCGGAAGTGAAAGGATTCAGTAAGACTGAAGTAATTGACAGTATAACTTACTGCTGGATAAAAACACCAAAGTATAAGAAATCCCAAAGTTTCGGGCGCATTGTTAATGCATTCGTTTTTGTTCTGGGGCTGTTTCTTGTTAAAAAAAAGTCTTTTGGAAAACCTGATGTCATTATTGTTACATCGCCAACACCATTTTCGATAATTAACGGGTATTATTACAAGAAGAAATTCAATGCAAAGTTGATTTTTGAAGTCAGGGACATATGGCCTTTGACTTTAATCGAAATAGGCAGTATTTCCAAATGGCATCCTTTCATCCTTTTTATGCAGATGTTCGAAAATTTCAGTTACAGGGTGTCCGACCATGTTGTATCTGTCCTTCCTGAAGCGTACAAGCATATGGAACAACATGGTATGAAAAGGAATAAATTCGTTTATATTCCTAATGGTATTGATGAATCCGAAAAACTTGAGAATTCTCAATCAGCCCAAAAATTGTTAAATTTAATTCCTCAAAACAAATTAATTGTTATGTATGCAGGTAAAATAGGGATTTCAAATGCTTTGGAAAATATTGTAAATGCCGCAAAGTTGGTTGTAAGAAACGATAACATTCATTTTGTTATTATTGGATCAGGACCGGAAAAGCAAAACTTGTCGGAATTAGTCAGGGAAAACGATTTAAAAAATGTTGCTTTTTTAAATCCTGTTGCTAAGTCAGAGATGCAACTAATTCTTTCTAGGGCTGATGTTTGTTATATTGGGCTTCCCAAATTGGCAATTTTCAAATTTGGGGTTTCTGCAAACAAGCTTTTTGATTATATGTATGCTGGGAAGCCGATTATATATTCAATTGAGGAAGAAAATAACCCTGTCAAATTAGCAGACTGCGGAATTTCAGTAAACGCTGATAACCCAGACGATATCGTTACAGCCATACTAAAGCTTGATAATATGGGTGAAAAAGGAAGAGCTGAAATGGGATTGAAAGGTAAGGCATATGTGATTAAGTATCACACTTATAAAAAGTTAGCTGAAAGGTATTTGAACATTTTTGTTTGAATATAAATGAAAAAGCAAGAGAAATGAAATGAAAATTCTAACTGTTATAGGTGCCAGACCCCAATTTATAAAAGCGGCGACTGTTTCGAGAGAAATTAAAAGGCACAAAGAAATCAAAGAGATAATTGTTCATACCGGTCAACATTTTGATAAGTCAATGTCTGACATTTTTTTTGATGAAATGGAGATTCCTAAACCGGACTATAACCTTAATATTAATGGACTTTCACATGGTGCAATGACTGGTCAGATGATGGAAAAACTGGACACCATCCTTCTGAATATCCGTCCTGATTTTGTGTTGGTTTACGGAGATACAAATTCGACACTTGCCGGTGCCTTATGTGCGTCCAAACTTCATTTTAAAGTTGCGCATGTCGAAGCAGGTCTCAGAAGTTATAATATGTGTATGCCTGAAGAGATAAACAGAATAATAGTGGATCGTATTTCAAATGTGCTTTTCTGTCCTACCGATACGGCAATGAACAATCTGAAAAAAGAAGGCTTTAACAATTTCGACTGTTCAATAGTCAAATCAGGGGATGTAATGTACGATGCCGCCTTATATTATGCTAAGAAAAGCAGTTTGAAAAGTCTCATACTTGTTGACAGGCTTCTCAAAAAAGATGATTATGTCCTTGCAACGATTCACAGAGCTGAAAATACAGATGATATTGCAAGACTTTCATCAATTGTAAAGGCATTGAATGAAATAGCAAAGAATGAAAGAGTCGTGCTTCCGATACATCCCAGAACAAAAAAGATACTTAAGCAGAACAAATTGGGACTTAAAGTCGATGTGATAGATCCGGTCGGTTATTTTGATATGCTGGAACTTATAAAAAACTGTTCTCTTGTGATGACTGACAGCGGCGGATTGCAGAAGGAAGCTTATTTTTTCGGAAAGAAATGTATTACACTGCGCGATGAAACAGAGTGGGTAGAACTCGTTGAAGGCGGATTCAATCAGGTTGTTGGTAGTGAATATTCAAAAATAATTGATTCATATAACATAAGCAAGTCAAAGAACTGCGATTTCAGCGCAAGCCTTTATGGCGAAGGCAATGCTTCAAAGAAAATAATTGAAACACTTCAAGATTCGGAGATTGAAATTTGTCAGAATTGAAAAATGACAACATCTACACTATCGGAGAAGTCGATTTTTCGAAAAAATCATTTGTTGATGACTCGCTTGTACTTCTTAGAAATGTTTTCCCGCACACTGTTTTCTCAAAAGAATGGTGGGATTGGAAATATTTGAGAAATCCTTTCGGCAAGCCGTTGGGCTGGTTTACAGAGTGTAATCATGAACTTGTAGGTTTAAGACTTCTTATTCCGAACAGATTCAGGATAGGCGATGATATTTTTACAGGTTATCAGCTTGTTGATACAGCCACACATCCGGATCATGGACGGAAAGGAATCTTTTCAGCAATGACCAAAAAGGCAATAGAGAAGATTGAGACTGAGAACAGTTTCTTTTTTAATTTTCCAAATGAAAACAGTCTTCCAGGTTATATTGCACTTGGTTGGAGACAGATATCAGATATGAACTGGTACTTTTCGATCACTGGTTACGGTTCGTTATTTAGAAAATTTAAAGAAGGCAGTTTTAAAATACCTGTAATGAGCCAGAAAAAGTTTATGTATAATGCCTGTACTGACTGGAATGAAGCTTCAATGAACTGGAGGTTTGCCACACATCCGTTTAACAAATATTATTCATTCAACGGTTCAGATAAAGAGTTTATGATATATAAGATCAGAATAGTGAAGAACATAAAAACAGCAGTTATTATGCTTGGACAGTCAGCCGACTACAAAATTCTATGTAGCGAATTCCTGAAATACCTTGCGATTAACGGAATAACGGCTGTTATGTACAATGGTCTAAACTCAGGGATCATAGATTTTTTTTCATCAAGGTTCATTGTTCTAAGATCTGCATCAAAAATGCATTATACAACAAGAAATGTTCCTTCAAGGTTAAACGGAAAACTGCTTTTTGAACTTGCAGACACAGATAGCTACTAAATTAGATTTTATCAAGAAAGATCTTTTTTACAGAATCCATGTATTCATTCAGTTTTTTTATCATTTCCGGAGAATCATTTTTCACTTCTTTTTCAAAGAATCCGTTTTTAAGGACAGCTTTTTTACCTGATATCTCCTCCATTTCCGGAATGGTTTTGTCAAAAGTTGTTCCTCCAGAAGTAGTGAAAAAAGCCACTTTTTTAAATTTGCTTTTATACTTATTGATATATGTTCTGACGGCGGGTGTCATTTTTGCAGCCCAGATCGGGGTTCCAATAATGATAAGGTCGTATTTTGAAGGATCATGGGCCGGCGTATCGATTTCAGTTTCATTTTTCATGATGGCATCTTTTGCGGCAACCAGATAATTCCATATACCTTTCCGGTCTTTTTTGTCGATAAGTTTTTCCTGATCGGCTTCAAGTGCTACAGCCAGAAGACCTCCGACCTTTTCAGTAATTCCTGAATTGCTGTAGTATACGACAAGTATTTTAGGAGACGATTTTTCCTGATCTGCTGGTGCGTTTTCCTGAATTGTAATATCTCCCAAAGCATTAACGACTGAAAATAAAGTCAAAAGCCACATTTGATCCTCCTTAAGAAATAGACAGCTCGATTCTATACCGAAATTAAAAAGATACAAAATTCTTTATAATTGACTTTACAGGGTAAAAACAATATTACCAGTCTGTTAAAGGATTTATTTTTGAAGGTTGCGATGGCTTACTTTTTTATAACACTTCTTATTTTCGCTTCAATGGAAGTAGTTTCAAAACCTTTGATGGGGGTTATTGATCCTTTTGTGCTTACTTTCTGGAGATTTCTTTTCGGGTTTCTTTTTTTTCTGTTTTATCCTGGATTGAAAAAAAGGTTCGCTGAAATTGCAAGATTTGGAAAAAATGAATGGTTGTCAGTAGTATTGCTTGGAATACTGAATTCGTTCCTTGCCATGTGTTTTCTTCAGGTCGCAGTGAAAATGAGTTCAGCGGCAACTTCTGCAACTGTTTTCTGTTCAAATCCGGTATTTGTCCTTATTTTTGCCTCAATTGCAGGAATGGAAAAGTTCTCTATAAAAAAAATGGTCGGGCTTATGGGTGGTTTTGCGGCAGTTGCTGTAATTATGAGCGAAAAGGGGTTTGTTTTTAAAGAAGGAATGCTTTTTGCACTTCTCGCGGCAGTAATTTTTGCCTTTTATACTGTTTTAAGCAAAAAAATAGTTTCAAACATTACACCATTTACTGTAAACCTCACATCATTTTTCTTTGGACTGTTGGCAAATTTTGTTTTTATATTCTTTTATGAACTTCCTTTTCTGCCTACCGGCAGTTTTTTTTCAGATATTGAAAAAATTTCAGCATTTATTTATCTGGCACTTGTTGTTACAGGAATCGGATATGTAACATTTTTTGAAACCATCAAAAGATTTACGGCTCTCGGGGCCTCGTTGATTTTTCTCTTAAAACCAGCGGTAGCGGTCGTTTTTGCGTATTTATTTCTTGAAGAGAACCTTTCTATGAATTTTTTCGCCGGACTGCTGCTTCTTGGTTCTGCAACTTTGATCATACTTTCTGACAAGATTAAAGATCTCATAAATTCAAAGTTATATGTAAAACCTTGAAATATAAATAACTTGAGATTTTCTCTCTTTTTTCATAATATTTTTCAGATTTATTTATTTAAAAGGTATGCGTCGTGAAAAATTTTTTGATATGTTCGTTCTTTTTTCTCTTTTTCTCGCTCAATGGTCTTTCCAAGGATGTCTCGCTAAATCAGCTTATGCTGGATGAATGGGATAATGCACGGGGTCTCCCGCAAAACAGTGTTACAACGATGGTGCAGGCGAGAGACGGGTTTATCTGGATGGGAACGGAAGAAGGTTTTGTTAAATTCGACGGTATTAAATTCAAGCTTTTTGATGACTCGACGCTTCCACTTGAAAATCACAGCACAAAATTTATTTTTGAGGATATTAAATCGCCTAATATTTGGGTGGGAACAGATGGCGGAGGTCTTCTCAATCTTAATTACGAAACCGAAGGGTTCAAGATATTCGATATAAAATCGGGGCTTCCTGATAACATAATAATTTCCGGTACACAGACTGACGATGGAGATTTTTATGCAGGAACTGCCAAATACGGCGTTGCAGTAATAAAGCCTGACGGATCTATTTATGTTATTGATAAATCGAAGGGGCTGCCGGATAACAGCGTAAAATTTGTAGGTAAGTTAAATAATACGGTATGGGTGGCATCTAAGAATTATCTTTCAAAAATAGATGGCTCCGGAGCAAGAGAAGTTGCCAGTTTCCCTTCTGAAATCACAACGATACATTTTGAAAGTGCTGATAAATTTCTGATCGGAACTGCCGGGGACGGAATTATTACATTTAACCCGCAGAACAAGGATACCGGCAAATTCAAGCCGAAACTTCTTGCTGATAAGATGATAAGTTCAATAAATATTGACAGTCATGGTTGTACTTTTGTCGGAACATATAATGATGGTTTTTTCAGATTCTGCAATAGAGAGGATGATAAAACCAACTGGCTTCCCACGAATTATGTTGTTTCAATTATGGAAGATACTGAAGGAAGCGTATGGTTCGGTACAAGAGGGTATGGACTTTTCAGGGTAAAAGAGGGAAAGTTTATAACCTACGGTAGAAAGAACGGACTCACTGAAGCCGTGGTTTTTCCCATCACGGAAAGTCACGATGGCGGAATGTGGCTAGGAACATGGGCGGGATCAATATATAAATTGAAGGACGGCAAACTGAATAAATATACATTTGGTGAAGAACTTGCCAGTT